>PZPB01000004.1 GCA_003045865.1 Bacteroidota bacterium
TCGCTCCTTTGTTTTTAAGGCGAATTTTGGCGCTATTGCAGATGGGGTTGAAACGCGCATACTCGTCGTTAGTACTGGGGTAAATAATATCATCTAAAACTAAATCGAGGTTTTGATTGAAATCGCCCAGATGAAATAATTGCGCCGACATATTGTAATTAGCGGGGGTTTCGCCGCTGGGAACGGTGTAATTATAGGCTTCAATATCGATGTCGATAGAAGTAGCATTCGCCAGATAGGCACTAAGGTCGTGATCGTAGATATTTACGCGATCGCCCGGACACCAGTTGGCGCGGTCGTATAACCAAGTGCCGGCTTGCGGCCAAAGACCGTTTAATCCGCAGTCGTCGCGCCACATGGCTTGCTGAGTTACCAGTTGACCATCGATGTAAACGAGATAATCTTTATCGCAAAATTCGGCGCAGTTTAATGCATTAATAAAACCATGACCGGAAGGCGCCATTTTAAGATTAAACATCGTAGCGTTCGCATCTAAATTTAAAGTGCGTGCTGGCATGTGATTGGTTTCAAATTGGGTCGGGCTGAGGTAATTAAATCCTCCGCGATAAAGATTCTCTACTTGGTAAACATCGCGTACCGGACTACCTTCAATCATTATAAACTCCAAAGTAGCACTAAAGCCGCTGCTCCAGCCTTGGTAAAATACTTCTATTTCTACCGAATCGTGCAGAAGAGGGTAGTAATCGCTCACGTCAAAATAGAAGGTACGGGTCCAATCGTTTGAAAGTGCGCCACCATAAGGGGTAATTACTTTCGCTAATTCTACTCTCTCTTTTACGGGAAAAACATTCCAAGTGGTATCTATCGTTAAAGGATTGGTACTAATGGTGTCGATGCTGGCTACATTGCTATCTAAAGCGCCGGTGGGCACGAATAAGTTTACCAGAGTGGTGTAATCCCAATCGCTGCAACCTCCACTGGCACAGCCCATTGTATAACGTAGCGTTATTTCGTGCCAATTGCTAGAGCTAGCTGGGAATACCGCCCAATCTTTGTAGGATTTATACCAAGTAAGATCAGTGTTTTGATGCGCTAAAACGCGGGTTGTATCGCCATCTGCCGCAAGGCCAATAGTGCTAAAAAAAGTTAAAAGAAGGAGTAGCGTTTTTCTCATGGATTTTTATTGATTTGAGTGACTCCCGCCGAAACGATGTATTTCATAACATCGGAGGAAGGAAGATCTAGCTCGGTAACTTGGCCTCTAGGCACCAAAAATACGTTGCCAGAAATATTATAGGAGTGCGGACAATAAACCGTTAGGTAGTCTTCACCCAAGCCTGCAAGTTTAGCAAATTCTTCGTCAGTAATAAAACCGACTCTTCGCACGGCAGAATCGGAGCTAAGTTGCACCAGCACGGGTTTGTTAAAACTGCGTTTATCACCTACCAAGGCGTTTAGTACATCTTTAACCGCTGTGTAAATGAGATTAATAAGGGGTGCTTTGCGAATCTGGCGGTTAAACCACATTTTTAGTCGGTCGGAAATGAGGTAATTGGCCACAAAACCGATAACGGTAATGGCCGCCAAAACTGCAATTATTCCGAGGCCTGGATATTTTAAGGGTACTATATTATCTAGCGCGAGGAATATTTGAATGAGCACATACAGCGTAATTGCAATAGGTGCCACCACCAAAAGCCCTTGCAGGAAATACTTAACTATTCTGCGTATCATCTTCGCGAAGTTCTTTCTGTTTGTATTTGGGTAAACCCGCTACTACTAAATTGTAGGAGTTGAGAATAAATTTTTCGAGCACATCTGTGGGAACTGATCCATCTAAAGAGACAGTATTCCAATGTTTTTTATCGCTGTGATAACCGGGTATCACCGCTGAGTAACTCTCGCGGTAGGCAATGCCATCTTCTGGAATAGCTTTGAAATTAAAGCGCAAGGGGTTGGAATTTAGACTACAAAGAATAAACATCCTATTCATCACCTTAAAGACTAGCGTTTGGTCATCAAAAGGAAATGATTCATCCGTTGCCTTCAGAGACAAGCACAGATGTCTTAATTCTTCAATGTTCATAGTTGGGTCTTTGCGCAAATATACAAATCAAGGATTTGAACCTTGCTTGATAAATTGTGTTAAAAGAATTGCGGTGATATTTTGATATTAAAGCTTTTTTGATACTTTTATTTCACCATAAGATCTAATGTAAGCAAATGAATATGAACGGAGTAGATTTAGAGAAAGCTTTAATTCGTGAAAAGCAAAGAGAGGAAGCTAAAAATCCTGATACCATATTGCAGGCCTTTAGGGCACTTTTAGCCGACGATGATAAGAAGGATGATGAAATTTTAGAGGCGATTTTTAAAGGCGGAAGCGATTTAAGTAATCAGCTAAAAATAAAAGATTTAGATCCAGCAAAGATTTTCACTACCCAACAAATAAAAAACCTGTGTACCCAATACCGCTTGCGTTTTTTGGATACCAAATACTTTAAAGGGGAAGTGCCCTACGAGGCGATCAGTAAGATTAAAGCCTTGCAGCGCGATCATAATACCGAGCTGCGCGCTTTTAAAATGATTGCGCCCGCACCGATGTTTAACCTGCAAAACAAGGATAAAGACCCTTTATTAATGCTGCCTTTGGGCAACGATCGTTTTTATTTGGTGCATAAATGGGGCAATGATTTGCATCCCCTGCGCGCTTTAATGGTTTACCCTTTCCGCAGCTTTCAAACCCTATTATTTACCGTGGCAGCCTTAGCGGCTTTTATTGTTGCCTTGGTGCCCGATTCTGTTATGATGGGACCCTATGACAGTCATTCCTTTGGATTACGGGTGATTTTTTTCTTTTATCTTTTCTTAGCTTTTAGCGGTCTTACTGCCTTGTATGGCTTTAGCAGAATAAAGAATTTCAATTCTGAATTGTGGAATAGTCGTTATTTAGACTAAGGTTTTAGCGCTTTTTCTGCTTGGCGCAGATGAGGTTCATTAGGGTAAATTACCACTCTTAAAGTATCTCCTAGCTTAAGTTTAATAAGCGAGGAGAAACTTATACTTGTTTTGATACGGCCCAAGTCATAGGAAGGAAGACTATGGTGGATGACCTGTATCTCTTTTAGGTTTTTGATAAGTTCCGCCATCGCCTTTCCCTTAATACTAAAGTTAATAGGATTGGTTTTCTGGGGCGTTTTCATGGTATTAAGCTCATCTTGCGGAAGCATGCTTTTCGCAGAGTAATCGCCGAGCAGAACAGCACGGAAGTTTTTTCTCGTCTTTTAGGAGCATTCTTAAGACGCTTCTTAATTTCCGGTAAGTAAAAATCGAAATACATGTTTAAGTGTTGGGCACAATCATTGGCAGACCAAGAGTTTTCATTTGGTCTACGGCTCCATAAACTAAAGTCTAGCGCTTGCATTTTTTCCGCTCTAAGCAGATGCTCAGCCGTATAATTTTTTAATTCTTTTAGTAAGTCCTCTTAAAAATACCGGTTCGCATAGTGATGGAATTAGACAACAAAGGTCGGTCAAGACAATTTTTCAAATTTTTACTTCAATCGAGAATTAGCAAGCACGAAAGCGTTTCTGGACTCATGCGCAGGTAGTTTGCGCTATACTTATGCGGTACTTCTTGGAAAAGTTGCGGACTGCGTTTTAAAACTCAAGTTAAGGTGAAGCACTGCATATAAATTAACTAGGCTTACCACTTGCAAAAGTATCTAAAGCAGTAGCGAGATTGTTTTGATAAGCAAAAGGGATGTGTTTTGTTCCTGATCTTTTTTTTTGAATAAAGATGCGCAGGCAGCCTTCTAAAATCCACTGAGATTTAAGCTACTTAAATATTGATCAAGACTTAGTGCGTCTTCAATTTTAAAATTGCCGATAGCGGTTCTGCGCAAAGCGGTAAGATAGGCTCCACTTTGCACGGCCTGACCAAAGTCGTGGGCTAAAGAACGGATATAAGTGCCTTTGCTGCAGCTTACGCTGAAGTCTAATTCTTGCGGACTTTTAGACCAAACCTGAAAATCCATTATGGTAATTTTGCGTGGCTGCATTTCTATTACCGTTCCTTCACGAGCGCTTTCGTAGGCCTTTTTGCCATCTTTTTTAATAGCGGAGAAAATAGGAGGGATTTGATCTTGCTCTCCTAAAAAGCTTTCTCTGGCTTGGTTGATGAGCTCCTCATTAATGTGATCCCAGGGAAAGTTTTGGTTTACCTCGGTTTCCGCATCATAGCTGGGAGTAGTTTCTCCTAGCTTAAAAGTGCCAGTATAGGTTTTAGGTAGGCCCATTAAATCGTTAATGGTCTTGGTTTTTCGGCCAACCGCTATAATTAAAAGGCCTGTTGCAAGCGGATCTAGCGTACCAGCATGCCCCACCTTGATTTTTTTAAAACCATAGGCTCTTTTTATACTGTAGCGGATTTTATTCACTACATCAAAGGATGTCCACTCTAAAGGCTTATCAATAAGCAGTAGCTGTCCTTCTTCAATTTCTTCTTTACTGAAAATCAAAAGGCGATAAGGCTAGCGATAATGGCAATAATTCCTACGATAAAGCAATACAAAGCAAAGTAGTTGAGGTTCGCTCTTTTTACGATGTCGATCATCCAGTTACAGGCCCAAACACCCGTTGCAAAGGCCGCGATAAAGCCAATGAAGATATTAAGAGGAATTCCATCTGATAATACGATACCGCCATCTAATACATCTTTCGCCATTTTACCCAAAATTAGAGGAACGACCATCAGAAAAGAGAAACGAGCTGCTCTTTCACGGGAGATTCCTAATAATAGTGAGGTAGAAATGGTTGCACCACTGCGACTAATACCCGGTAAAATGGCAATAGCTTGGGATACGCCAATAATGAAGGCTTTTCCCTTGCTTACGTTTTTATCGCCCGCTTCGGTGTTGTTTGCAAATAAAAGAAGAGCTCCTGTTACTAATAGCATTAGTCCTACTAATAAAACTTTACCACCAAATAAAGACTCAATTTCTTCTTCCAAAAACAGACCAGCTAAAGCCGCGGGAATCATGGAGATTATAATATTTAAGGAAAAACGAAATTCTTGATTGTTCTTAAATTGAAACAAGCCAGAGAAAATAGTGGCTACTTCTTTGCGGAAAACCACAACGGTCGCTAGGGCCGTGGCAAAGTGAACTACTACCGTAAAAAGTAGACTTTCTTCAGGTAGAGACTCATCGCCAAAAAGGGCTTTTGCTAATTCTAAATGGCCACTACTACTTACGGGTAAAAACTCGGTGAGACCTTGAATAACACCAAGAATTAAGGATTCCAAATTACCCATTAGAACTATTTGAGGCCATGATGGCATAGACTTCAATTACTAAACCAATGATGAGCATCAAGGGAGCCCAGGTAATGCGACGAGCGTTAAAAATTTCTTCGTTAAAAACGGTAGGATCTTCGCTGCCACCACCTTGCATCAAAAGGTAACCGATTATCATAAATACAATTCCTACCGCCATTAGTAGGTAATTTTTCTTTTCGAAAACAAAGCTTTGCTTTTGCATAGTTAAAAGTATAGTTGGTCTGTTTTTAGTCTCAGATATTTCTTTAACGCAAAGAAAGTACAAGTAAGTGAGATTAGTAGTCCTAAAATTAGAATACTAAGACCGAGAATTAATAGAAAATAATTGTTTTGAAATTCTGCGAAGCCAGGAATATAGGAAGAAAGCCAAGTAATTAGGCCAAAAAGCAATAATAGGGCGATGCCAGAGCCTAAAATCCCTTGGGCCAAGCTTCGGTATAAAAAGGGTTTGCGAATAAAACCAGTTGTGGCGCCCACCAATTGCATAGTTTTTATAATGAAGCGCTTGGAGTAGATGGCTAGTCTTATGCTAGAATTGATAAGCGCGATGGAAATTAAAGTAAGTAGAAAAGCGCCACTAATGAGACCAATGCTTAGAATACGCAGATTGTCATTCATTTTTGTGACTAGAATTTTGTCGTAAACAATTTCTTGGATAAAGGCTTTCTCAGAAAAATTATTCTCTAGTTTTTCCAGTTGTTCACTGCTTAGAAATTCCGCTTTTAGCTTTAATTCTATGCCATCATGTAAGGGGTTATAACCTAGGAAGTCTACAAAATCTTCTTCTAAAATCGTTTTTAGTTCTTCGGCGGCATCTTCTTTAGAGATAATTTGCGCCGATTTGGTATACGGAGCGAGCTTAAGAGAGGTGAAAAATTGATTCACTTCGGCCGTAGAAGCATCATCTTGCAAAAGAATGCTAATCGCGAAATTTTCTTTGATGGAGCGACTAATGGTTTGCGTGTTAATTAACAGTACGCCAAAAACCCCTAAGACAAAAAGAACTAAAGCAATACTAATTACCACCGAAAGGTAGGCAGATCGCAATCTTCTTTTCGTAAATCGATCTTGTTTTGATGACATAAAATTAGTTTTATCGCTCTTCTGTGCGAAAGTAGCTATTTTGCTATTTATATTTTCCTAAAAAGCTGTTAAGTCGCTCGGTGGTCTTATCTTTAAGCCGATGGTTGTGCCCGAATGGCTGTTAGTAAAAATGGTAAATTGTGCAGAGCGACATAGTTACTTTGCTTAATTTCGTCAGGTTATTTTGTTATCGGCTAATTGCTAGTTAAATAGATTCGCAAATTGAAGTACCTAGGTAGAAAAATCCTATTTTTTCTTATTATCTTAATTCCATTTTGGAGTTTTCTCGTTTGGTTTTTTTATCCCAAAATTGAGTTAGCAGGATTAATCTTAGATAAAACGGTTCTTGATCGCTCAGGTCTGGAGCATCGTTCCTTTAACTGGATTACCACCAATAATAAGTATGTAAAGCCCGACGGCTCACAATATGAGATTACCGAAGATTACTATGGCTTTTTTCCGGTAAATCGACCTGAATATGTGGTTAAAGATTTAACCGTTTTCAACCAAAAATAGATCGATAGTTTGGCGCGAGACCTGGAGTATCTCTATTATACAGATGCTTATGGTATCTATACCAATGAGTGGGTTTATGGAAGGGATATCAACGAAAGATCTCGTTTGGTTTATGGTGGTCTGTCGCAGCAAAGCTATTTGCTTTTTGAAAAGATGTTTCGCAACCGCAAGCTCGTAATTACCGAGTTTAATAATATAGCCTCACCTACGTCATTGAACTTACGCTACAAGATGCAACGCGTTTTGGAATCGGATTTCACAGGCTGGACGGGCCGTTATTATCACTCTTTGGATACGCTGTTAAATCCCGATATTCCGGGGTGGATGAAGCGTCTGCATCGTCGTTATTATAAAAAACCTTTCGCTTATCCCGACATTCCAGGTTTAGTTCTAGTGCACGAAACAGAAAGAATTTTAGTCTTGCAATCGGGTTTAGATCTTGATTACGAAATTCCTATTTTAAATACTAGTGATGCCTTAATGAAACGGTATGGGTTACCAGAGTTTATACGATACCCTTACTGGTTTGATATAAATTTCGCTAAGGATACCAATAACATTTATGCTAGTTATAAGATTCATACCAATTCACGTGGTGACTCTATTTTAGGTTCACAACTCTTACCCAATGAGTTTCCAGCCATTCTAGCCGATCACAAGGAGAATCTTCGTTGGTATTTTTGCGGAGACTGGGCGGATAGTCCCACCCCTTTTGGTTTAAGTTATTTTAAGGGAGTACAATTTTTACGCAAGTTTTTCTATAATAACCGCGATGAGCTGGATCGAAAGAAATTCTTTTGGGAATATTATGAGCCGCTTATTTCGGGAATTTTTGAGGACTACATTGCGATTAAAGATTCTATTTTCGGTCCGCGTCCATTGCCCTACGATTACCCGAATTATGTGCCTTATTATCGTCGCAATAATATGCCTTTACCGGATATCGATTTAATTGCCAGTGGGAGGGTATATGATCCAGAAGAAGTTTTAGGAACCCAATACAAGGAAAGAGCCTATCGCGATTCGGTGCTCCAGGCAGAAAGGGAGGAAGCAGCAAGAACGGGTTATTATATTGGAGAATATGGGGATACAGTTTATCTGAGTCAGGGTGAGATCACTGAATTAGAAGCGCAGGCACGATTCGAACAAGAAACTCAAGAAAAACGTGACTCGATTAACCAACGTCGTCTCGATTCCATTCGCGGGGAGGGGCAATTTGATCCGCGTTATCGCATGCAAAATGCTGGAGTAATCCCAAGTTTGCGAAGAGGGGGCAGAATGCCTTTTAGAATTCCACTAACAAAAGAGGATTTATCTAAACGGGAGGCTTTCAGAGATTCTTTACGAATTGTAAGAGAGGCCCGTCGGCAGGCTCGCGAAGATTCCCTCGCCGCTCTAAAAGGAGAAATAGTTAAAGTGAAGGAAGCAGAGCAAGAAAGGGAAGTTGTACCCATTGCGGCAAGTGAAGAATTCGTGATTGAGGAAAGGTTTAGACGCGGTGCTCGGGTAAGAGGGTCTTCTGGAGAAGCGGCTTCCAAGAAAATTAAGGATGAAAATGAAGCTGAAACGGAAGTCTTAGATAATTGGTCAAACGTGAATTCTCATCCGTCAAGCGAGGTGCTTATAGTGCCTAATCTTAATCGCTACAGAGTCGGCGGCAGATTGCCATCTTTTTACAAGCACGAGAAAGTAAAGAAAACAGAGGAGCAAGATTTAGCTACTAATAATGAGGATTTAACCGAGACAATTGAGCCACAAAGCACGATAACAGAACTTGTATTACCTGCCATAGTAGCGAGTGAAAATCAGAAGGTTTACCACATTATTGTAGCTAGTTTTACGAATAAGAAACAAGCGGAAAGCTTTTTAAAGCGCAAGAGATCAAAGGATTTGCAGCTGATTTACTTTCCAGAAAAAGGTACGTATCGGGTGTCCAAAGGGTCTTACCCTTCTATAAAAGATGCGAATAGAGCTTTGATAAATATCCTCGGTGCATTTCCCGATGCTTGGCTGTTGAAAGTATAAGGTGTTGTTTCCTGAAATTATTGAAGAGCTACCTCAAAGATTATTTTTTTTTGGTAGTTTTTTGTGGGCTGTAGTGGATGCGAATGCGAGGAGAAAGAAGCCATTATTTAGGCTTATGTAAGCGCAGAAAGCCATCGATAGGGATTTATGAAGACCTGAGTTCAACCTAAGACTAATCCTCAGATTCACTGGTAAGTGGTTCAACGGATGTTGGATTGCTGAAGTGTTATTGAGCAAAAAAAAGCCCTTAAGAATGAATGAACTAAGGCTTAAGGGCCAATATTAAATACGATTTGAAAGATCTAGCTAAGCTCCTGCAGGACTAGATCGCACTTGATTTTTTGAACTAGGGCTCGGTTTCGATATGGTAATCTTGCGACCTTTGCTGCCGTTGCTAGGCTTTTTAAAGCCAACGCGTTTCATGCTACCCCATGCTTTCTTGCCTTCGAAGAAATAATCCCAGTTTCCAGTTACGGAACAATATACCAAGAAGGGGTGGAAAATAAGCGGTTCTAAAAGTCCGGCTAGTACTAAACGCAATAGCTGACGACGCTTCTTGTAGTGGAAAAAAGTAATCTCTTCTATATATAAGGTTGCAATGGTAAAGGAAACTGTGTAACCGTAAATTAAGGCGATAAAGAGGTAAAGAAAGCTAATATTTATAACGCCTAAAAGGCTGAATAAAACTAAAAGTAAAATGCCAAAGGCCTCAATAAGAGGAGCTAACCATTCGAATAATAACCAATAAGGGTAGCTAATCATTCCTATTTTCCCGTAATAAGGATTTAGGAAAAGACGCTTGTGGGCAAGTAAAGTTTCAAGTGCTCCGCGTGTCCAGCGGTTTCTTTGACGGCGCAAAACCGCCCAAGATTCGGGAACCTCGGTCCAGCACAAGGGATCAGGTACAAAACCTACCACGTAATCGATATCCTTTTCGCGGGCATAACGGCGCATTCTTACGGTAAGCTCCATGTCTTCCCCAATAGTATCGTCGTCGTATCCGCCACAAGCAATAACTAGCTCTTTTTGGAACACTCCTAAGGCGCCACTAATTAATAGAAGGCCGTCTAAAGATCCCCAAGCCACCCGTCCTAATAAAAAGGATCGCAGATACTCTAGGGTTTGAAATTGCGACAGAAGCTTATTAGGTACATTGATTTCGGTGATACGGCCTTTATCAATTTTACAGTTATTAGCAATCCTTACCACACCACCGGTGGCGATCATGTTTTTCTCTGTTTCCTCGAGAAAAGGCTTCATTAATTTCAGAAGACAGTCTTCCTCTAAAATACAATCAACGTCAATGTTTAGAGTATACTCGCCGGTAGATACGTTAATAGCAGCATTTAGAGCATCTGATTTACCGCCGTTCTCCTTATCAACCACCACCAGATTATTGTAGGCTGGGTTTTTCGATTTGTAAACAGCCTTAACATTTTTAGTAGCCAAAGTATAATTCACCGCAAAGTCAACCCGTTCTAAATGGTACTCTTCTATCAATTTAATGAGGCTTCGATCACGGCTACCATCATTGACTACAATCACCTCAAAATTGGGATAGCGAATAGATAATAGGGAGCGCACGTTTTCGATAATGCTTGCTTCCTCATTGTAGGCTGGCGCCAAGATGGAAACGGTAGGCGCTTCTGGGCTTTGTAAAATATTTAAGTAATCGGTGTAGGAGTTACGACGCAGGTATTTACGAGCTTGCACCACGGATAAAATACCAAGCACGAGATAGGAAACCATTACGAAAACGGTGTACCCGTAGGTAACGAAAAAGAAGACATAGATTAATACATCTATGAATGAATTCTGATTATCAAATTCTATCATCCAAAATATGCTTCACAATGCTTTCTCCTTTTTCGGAAAGCTCCTGTTCTTTGTAACTTACTAATACATCTCTGCGTCCCAGGCGCTTTAAAGATTGTGCGGCTTCAAAAACTAAGTCGTACTCTTTTTCGCGTGCAATGGTTTCTCTCAGGAAGCCAACTTCCTTGGAGCCTCCTAAGTCGCCCATGGCGCATAAGATTTGTTTTTTAATTCTGATTTTCTTGGTCAGCTCGTAAACTTCATAAAGATTTTCTAGGCATTCCGCATAAGCCAATTCACGCGCCGTATCAATGGCTTTCTCTTGTACTTTTTCATCTTTATGATACAGCAGTTTCCGAAGTTCTCCTTTTTCGTGATACTGATTAAGGTTACGCATAATCATGAGGCCAAAAACCACTACTGAGTTATTGTCAGATCTTAACCATTTACCCATGCGATCAATGAGCTCGTATTCAAACTTTAAACTTTGATCAAGTAATCTGATCTGCTGCCATTCACTCATGGGTGTGTCTAGATCGTCAAGAAAGCCCATTGCCTTTTTGCCACCAAGTTTTACAGCAGCATACTGAGCTTCGTAGCGTACATTCTGATTTTCGTAATCGGTGTATTGTAAAATGTCGAATAAAGATTCGCCCATGCGCATGGTGCTAAGATCATTAATAGCCTTAATGTGCCACTCTCCAATACGTAGGTTATCTAATGCAATCTGCTTAAGACCAATCTCGCGGTAAAGCATCTCCAAACGGTTGAAGGCTTCGCCGCCCAGATTTCGGTGATAATAAAGAATGAGCTCGTTAAGAATCGCCATATTCGATTTGCGGTAAAGGGCGGAATCTACAATACGATTGATTTTTTTGATGGCATCTTTAAATTCTCCGCCGTCGGATTCGCTAAAAACAATTTCCTGAATAATAGGCTCAACATTTCGGCTGATACGTCTTTCGCGATTTTCAACACTATTTTTTCTAGATCTTTCACGCAAAACAATAACAATCATTGCAGCCGCTAGTATCAAAAGACTGATAACCAAAAAGAGTACGATTTTGTACCGTGGCTCAAGGGCTACTAGGAAGTAATAGGTTTCGGTGAAAAATCTGCTCACGATAACTTATTTTTTAGCGTTTTTCAACAGCTTTTTTATTCTAACGGATAATTCATTCGGACTAAAAGGTTTGGTCATAAAGTCATCTGCCCCAAGGTCAAACGCTTTTAAAACAGCCGTTTCAGAGTTTAGAGAGGTTAGCATTAATACCGGGGCATCAGTTCCTCTCTCCTTTAATATCTTAACAAGCTCAAAGCCACTAATAAAGGGCATCATAATGTCACTAATGATTATTTGATACTCATCGCTTTCAATCTTCTGAATGGCTTTTTCGCCATCTTCAGCCGTATCAACATCGTAACCATCTTTGGTTAGTTTAAAGGCTAATGCGTCACGAATTAATGGTTCGTCATCAACAATTAATATTTTTGCTCTATCACTCATGGTCTGGTAAAATTCTTTTAAACATTACAAATGTATTTTTTAAAGAATGTAGCATTCCCAATTTTAGATTAGAGGTTTAAAATTTAAGACGTGCAGCACATACAACTATGAACAGAAGGCTAAATAACTTAAGTGAATTGATTAACAGGTCTGCAATAAACCATGAAATTTCGATTGTTGTGTTCACGGGAGCGGGTATGAGTGCGGAAAGTGGCATAAGTACCTTTCGTGATCAAAATGGTCTTTGGGAGAATCATAAACTGGAGGAGGTAGCAAGTATTGAGGCTTGGCACCGCAATCGGGCTTTGGTATTGGATTTTTACAACCAACGGCGACGTCAATTATTGCAGGTGAAACCCAATAAAGGGCACGAAGCCTTAGTAGAAATGGAAAAGGGTTTCCCTAATTTGCAGGTAATAACTCAAAATGTTGATGATCTCCACGAAAGGGCGGGCCAGACAAATGTGCTGCACTTGCATGGTCAATTGAGAACTTCTCGCAGCACTGGACCAGGAGAGGAGGTTTATGATATTGACGGATCAGAACTGACTTTAGGGGATACTTGTCCGAATGGTTTTCAGTTACGCCCTAATATTGTTTGGTTCGGAGAAATGGTTCCTGCCTTTGAAGAAGCGCTGTCCCTAGTTTCGCAATGTGATTTGTTAATCGTTGTGGGTACTTCATTGTCGGTATATCCAGCCGCAAGTTTATTGGACTATGTTAGCGCACAAACCAACATTCTTTTAATAGACCCTAATGAACCCAGTTTCAGAGGTTCTAAGCGTATTTATCATTTTCCCGCGAAAGCGTCGCGTGGCCTTATGGAACTCGCAAGATTATTAATGCCTTAGCGCTCTAAAAATTCCATTAATAAATTATATCTTTGCCGCAAATTGAGGGGGCTATTGTCCCCTCTTTTATTAGGCGATAACTATGGATAAGGCGAAAGTTAGAGAATTGTTGGATCGGGCTCTTGAGCAAGAGTCGGCATTTTTAATTGATTTTTCGATTAGTTCATCCAACGTAATAAACGTTAGCGTGGATACTTTGGAAGGTATAACCTTGAAAGGGATTACCGCAGTTAGTCGCATGATAGAGCATAATTTGGACCGTGAGGTTGAAGACTTCGAACTAAGTGTAAGTTCCCCAGGGGTAGGTAGCCCTTTATTGGTTAAAGATCAGTATATTCAAAATATTGGTCGCGACTTAAAGGTTAAAACAACTAATGATGAGGAATTTGTGGGTGAATTGCTTGCTTTTGAGGAGGAGATTTTAACTTTGCAGTGGGAAGAACGTGTGCCCAAGGAAGTTGGGAAAGGAAAAGTAACAGTAAAAAATGAGGCTCAGATTGCTTTAGCAGACGTAAAAGAAGCTAAAGTTCAGGTGAGATTCAATTAAGGAATAGGCAGCTATGGAAAATCAGGCTATTATAGAGAGTTTTGCCGACTTTAAAGACGAGAAAAACATCGACAGAGTTACGCTTATGGCGATTCTGGAGGATGCTCTGCGTAATCAGCTTAAGAAAAAATATGGCAGCGATGATAACTTTGACATCATCGTAAACCCGGATAAAGGGGATGTGGAAATTTGGAGAAACCGGGTAATTGTGGAAGACGATGAGTTGGAAGACGATAATACGGAAATAGCTTTCAGTGAAGCATTAAAAATCGAGCCTGACTTTGAAGTAGGCGAAGAGGTGTCAGAAGAGTTGAAGCTGATCGATCAAGGTCGTCGCTTCGTTCTTGCTTTCCGTCAGAACCTAGTTCAGAAAATTCAAGAGCATGATAATAGCATAATCTACAAGAAGTACAAAGACATGGAAGGTGAAATCCTTACCGGCGAAGTACATCATGTTAGACCAAGAGCAGTTATCATTTATGATGATGACCAGAATGAATTGATCTTGCCAAAGGATCAGCAAATTCCCCGCGACTTCTTCCGTAAGGGAGATACCATTCGCGCAGTTGTAAAGGATGTAGATTTAAGAGGAACCAAGCCGGTTATAATCTTATCCCGCACCAGCGAAAAGTTCTTAGAAAAACTTTTTGAACAAGAAATTCCTGAGGTTTTTGATGGTTTAATTACCGTAAAAAAAGTAGTACGTGAACCAGGTGAAAAAGCCAAAGTAGCGGTAGAGTCTTACGATGATCGTATTGATCCAGTAGGTGCTTGTGTTGGGATGAAGGGAAGCCGAATTCATGGTATTGTGCGTGAATTAGGAAACGAGAATATTGATGTTATCAATTATACTAGTAATGACCAGCTTTTGATTCAAAGGGCTTTAAGTCCTGCGAAAATTAGCAGCATTACTTTAGATACAGAGGCCGCTAGAGCAGATGTGTTTTTAAAACCGGAAGAGGTTTCTAAAGCGATCGGTAAAAGAGGTCTAAATATAAAATTAGCGGGTTTATTAACTGGCTATGAAATAGACGTGTATCGCGACGTAGATGAGAATGAAGATGTAGAGTTGACAGAGTTTTCGGATGAAATCGAAGCTTGGGTTATTGAAGCTCTGCGCACCATCGGTTGTGATACAGCAAAAAGTGTGTTAGATTTATCTGTGGAGGAATTAGTTACTAGAACCGATCTAGAGCAAGAGACCATAGAGGATGTGCGCAGGGTGCTGCGTGCTGAGTTTGAGGAATAATTTTAAATTAATTACATGGCTGAAAAGTCGCTACGACTTAGTCAACTGGCAAAAGAGTGTAATATTGGAGTAAGCACGGTTTCTGATTTTCTTCAGCAACTAGGTGTGGAGGAAAAGTTACGCCCAAATACCAAAGTTTCTGGAGATTATATCCAGAAGGTTATGGAAAAGTTTGCGCCAGACAAAGCTAAAAAAGAAGCTTCTGAAGAAGTAGTTCGGAAGAAGCAAGAGGAAAAAGAAGCAATGTTGCGTGAGCGCGAAGAAGAACGCGCAGCGGAGGAGGCTTCTAAACCTATTTTGGCAGGACCTAAAATGGTTGGTAAAATAGATTTGGAGTCGAAAGCTAAACCTGCAAGTAAAGAGGAACAACCTAAGCCTAAAGCTCCGGAGCCGAAAGAAGAAACTCCGGAAATAATTGCGGAAACTCCTGCTCCAGTGGAAGCACCTCCAAAAGAAGAGCCTAAAGCAGAGGAAATTTCAGCTCCTAAAGAGCTTGAAAAAGAGGTTAAGGCCGAAGAGCCGAAAGCTGAGCCAAGTGCTGAGGAGAAAGTAGATAACCCAGTTATAGAGCTTCCTGTCAAAGAAGAGCCTTTAGCCAAAGAAGAACCGAAAGCCGCTGAAAAGCAGGCAGAGGAAATCCCTGCAGTTGAAGAGAAAAAGGAAGAACCAAAGAAAGCTTCAAATAAACCAGCCGCAGAGAAACCGGTGGTGCGTTTCACTAAGGCCATTCCGAAGGAAGAGCCCAAGGTAATGCCGAAAGAGGCAGCAGAACCTGCCGAAGCAGATGCTCAATCAGTAGAAGCTCCAAAAGAAAATAATGACATTACTACCAAATATGCTAAACTTAGTGGCCCTAAGTTTACGGGTGAAAAGGTAGACCTTAGTAAGTTTGAAAAGAAACCCAAGAAGAAAGTAGCTTCTAGTGTTGACAATAAGGCCGATCTAAATAAAAAGCGTAAGCGTAAGAGAATTCCGAGCGCTGGTGAAACTAATGCGAATGCACGTCCTGGTCAAACAGGTGGCGGAGCTAGGTCCACTGGTCCGAATAAAGGAAGACCAAATCGCGGAGCGAAGCCAGAACCGAAACGTGAGTTAACCGAGGAAGAAGTTCAAAAGCAAATTAAAGAAACCCTAGAAAAATTAACTAGCGGTGGGCGTAAGAATAAAGGGGCTAAACTTCGTCGTGAGAAACGTCAGGAAAGGAGAGAGCAAGATGCCCTGAACGAGGCCATACAGCAAGAGGAGGATAAAATTATTAAGGTAACAGAATTTGTAACCGTAAGTGAATTAGCAAATATGATGGATGTTGGGGCAACCCAGATTATCTCATCGTGCATGTCACTAGGTATGATGGTAACCTTAAATCAGCGTCTTGATGCCGAAACCTTAACGATTGTGGCTGACGAATTCGGATTCCAAGTAGAGTTCGTAGATTCTGAAGTAACAGATGCTATTGCGGAAGAGGCAGATTTAGAAGAAGATTTACTACCCCGTGCGCCAATTGTAACGGTAATGGGTCACGTTGATCACGGTAAAACATCTTTACTGGATTATATCCGTAAGGCCAATGTTATAGCTGGTGAATCGGGTGGTATTACTCAGCATATTGGGGCTTATTCTGTTGAAATTGAAAGTGGACAACACATTACTTTCCTCGACACTCCTGGGCATGAAGCTTTTACAGCGATGCGCGCGAGAGGTGCCAAGGTTACTGATGTTGCCATTATCGTAGTTGCAGCGGATGATGCAGTAATGCCTCAAACCAAAGAAGCTATTAGCCATGCGCAGGCGGCAGGTGTACCAATCGTATTTGCGATTAACAAGGTAGACCGTGACGTTGCCAATCCTGAAAAGATTAAAGAGCAATTGGCACAAATGAACCTTCTAGTAGAAGACTGGGGTGGAAAAGTACAATCGCAAGATATTTCTGCTAAGTCGGGTCTTGGGGTAAATGAGATCTTAGAAAAAGTATTGCTAGAAGCAGAAATGCTAAACTTAAGAGCTAACCCTAATCGTCGTGCGAGCGGTGCTGTGATTGAAGCAGCCTTAGACAAAGGTCGTGGATACGTAACCACTATCTTGGTGCAAAATGGCACCTTGAAAATTGGTGATTATGTTTTAGCTGGACAGTATAGTGGTAAGGTTAAAGCCATGTTAGATGAAAGAGGTCATCGTGTTGATGTAGCAGGTCCTGCTCGTCCGGTAACTATTCTTGGTTTAGATGGCGCGCCCCAAGCTGGTGATAATTTCACCGTAATGGAGGATGAGCGTGAAGCAAAACAAATTGCAGCGAAACGAACTCAGTTACAACGCGAGCAAAGCGCACGTTCGCAGAAAAACCTGACGCTCGAAGAAATTGGCCGTCGTTTAGCGGTTGGAGATTTCCAAGAATTAAATGTTATCGTTAAAGGTGATGTGGATGGTTCTATTGAGGCATTAGCTGACAGCTTACAGAAACTGTCCACCGAGGAGATTCAAGTAAACATTATCCACAAGGCAGTAGGTCAGATTTCGGAAGGTGATATCCTTCTTGCAGCCGCATCGAATGCTATTATTGTTGGATTCCAAGTACGACCATCTTCAAGCGCTAGAAGATTAGCAGAGAAAGAACATGTAGACGTAAGACTTTACTCTATTATCTACGATGCGATTAACGAAATTAAAGATGCGATGGAAGGTATGCTTTCACCAGACTTTAAAGAGGAAATCGTATGTAATGTGGAAATCCGTGAAACCTTTAAAATCTCTAAGGTGGGTACGATTGCAGGTTGTTATGTACTAGATGGAACCATTACGCGTAACACCGATGTTCGTATTATTCGCGACGGCGTAGTAGTTTATACTGGCGAATTAGCTTCTTTGAAACGTTTCAAAGACGATGTGAAAGAGGTTAAGAAAGGCTACGAGTGTGGATTGAATATCAAGAATTATAATGATATTAGAGTTGGCGATATTATCGAGGGCTACCAACAAGTAGAAGTGAAGAAAACGCTATAATTAAATAGCTCATATATTTAAAAGCCGACTTGAAAAAGTCGGCTTTTTTTATGCTCGATAAATTTTGGTATTTCTTTGGAGGTGAAATGAAGATGCGAAATTGTTGTTTTTCACCCTACCCTTGTGGGTGATTTTTTGAAATAAGAGCACAACATCTTAAAGAATAACTTAGAAGCAATCGTATTTTACTCACCTATCTTTTAAATGTAATGATACAAGGGCATCTGTATTTGCTGTCAGTCTTCAAAAAGCTAACAATTAATCTTTGGCGCATATTAATTTACAAAAGGCTGCAAACTTAAAGCTGATCCGTTAAAAGTGGTTTTAAAGAACGCAGTAATCGATGCTAATCCCTAATCCCTAATCCTCCAAATTTAGCTTCGGATATTTTATGTTAGTCTCTACCACAAAACTTCCTGGGAATTCGTTTATTAAATTTCGCAGGAAGGCTTCCGCCTCCAAGCGCGTTCTAAAATCGCCGATTTGAGTGCGGTATTCAGGTACTTCATACAATAAATAGGCGGGAACATTTCGGTAAGCTTTTAAAAATTGCCATCTTTGCTTTAGGCAGTCATTTTTATTTCCGTTAAAAATTTGCACCCGAAAACCTTTCAACTCCTGAAATTTCCCCCCTTTACGTTGCATTAAGAAGAGGGTGTTTTGCACAGCCGGACTCATTTCCACTCGAGCAGCACCTGAGTTTGGTGAAATAGTTTGTGCATCTAATTGAAAGCCAAAGAGCAAGAAAAAAAGGAAGAGGATTGAATTTTTAAGCATGGTTTTAAAGTGAAATTAGATGTAAAAGTAGTTTATTTGCGTCCTGAAATAAACGGGGCACAAAGTTATTTAGACCTAATTTAAATTGTGACGAGTCTTTATTGATCCTTTCGAGAAAGGCTTTATAGCTTAAATTTGCCCTCCAAACTTAGAAATCTAGGATATTAGGTTCATCTATGAATAAACAACGTACTCTCAGGCTGTTTTCGCATTCCTTCTTGATGCTATTTATTGCGGTACTTTCAGCAAGTACACTGCAGGCGCAAGAATTTACGGGGGATGTCGCTAATGGAAAATCCTTGTTCAACGGGCAGTGTGCTGCCTGTCACAAGCTCGATAAAAAGGTGGTTGGTCCTGCTTTAGGGGATGTAACTACTCGTCGCTCCAAAGAATGGTTATATGCTTGGATTAAAGATAACCAAGCGCTTCGTGAGTCTGGTGATGCTGATGCTATCGCGATTTACGAGGAGTATAATGGTTCTATCATGCCAGCTTTCCCTGGTTTATCGGATGATGACATCAACGATATCTTAGCCTATACCATTGAAGGCTCGAAGCCCAAAGAGGTGATTGTAGATCCAAATGGTCCAGTTACGACGGTGGTAGCCGAAAATGATAACACCGTATTACTTTATATCCTTGGGGGTATCTTAATCTTCTTGGTGCTTTTACTGGCACGTGTAAAAAACACCTTAAAGCAAGTACAGGGCGAGGGCGTAACGACGCTTGCGCAAGATGCCAATATATTCACCCGTACGGCCCTTAAGAACCCGCGTATAGTAACAGTTTTAACCCTTTTGGTAGCCGTAGTTTTCTTACAGCAGCTTTACTTAGGACTAATGGTAGTGAACGTTGATACAAACTATCAACCTAGTCAGCCCATAAAGTTCTCACATGAACTTCACGCAGGTACAAATCAGATTGACTGTAATTATTGCCATTCTGGTGCTAGAAAAAGTAAGCATTCGAATATTCCTTCTGCTAATGTTTGTATGAACTGCCATATGTACATCCAAGAAGGTCCTAAGTACGGTACCGAGGAAATTGCGAAGATTTATACGGCTATCGGTTTTGATCCGGAAAGTGGCACTTACATCGAAGATTATGAGCAGAAACCTATTAAATGGGTTCGTATTCATAAGTTACCTGACTTAGCCTATTTTAATCATGCACAGCACGTAACTGCTGGTAACGTGGAATGTCAAACTTGCCATGGTCCTATTCAGGAAATGGAAGAAGTGTATCAGTACTCGCCCCTCACCATGGGATGGTGTATTAACTGTCACCGAGAAACTAAAGTAGATGTTAAGTCTAACGACTACTATAAGGATATGCATGCCAAGCTTAAAGGAAAGTATGGTCCGAATGCAGAAATCACCGTGGAAATGATCGGTGGATTGGAATGTGGAAAATGTCACTATTAAAAGCTAAATCTCCAAAGTAGAATGGCTGAAAACAAAAAATACTGGAGAGGAATTTCCGAGCTCGAGAATCCAGAAATGGTCAAAACTCTGAGTGAGCAAGAATTTCCTGATCAAATTTCAAATGAGGAGTTCTTAGGAAATAAAGAAAACCTAGATAGTACTCATACTTCAAGACGTGATTTTCTAAAATACATGGGCTTCTCAACTGCCGCAGCAACTTTAGCTGCTTGCGAGAGTCCTGTATACGAATCACTTCCCTATGTAGTGGCGCCAGAGGAAATCATCCCGGGTATCGCTAATTACTATTCTTCAAGTTATTACGATGGTCATGATTTCGCTTCCTTGTTAATCAAAACAAGAGAAGGTCGTCCGATTAAAGTAGAGAACAATAAAGAAGCAGGTATCAATGCAAGTGCCAATACGCGTGTTCACGGTTCGGTACTTAATTTATACGATGCAACTCGCTTGCAAAGACCAGCCGTTAACGGTCAAGAGTCTAATTGGTCGAGCTTGGATAAAGAAATAATGGCGGGCTTGGCTAAAGCTGAAGCAGAAGGGAAACAAGTAGTGGTATTAACTTCTACAGTTTTGAGTCCTAGCCAAAAGAAATTGATCAACACTTTCGGCGCGAAGTACACCAACTTTAAGCATGTAAGTCAAGATCCTTTTAGCTATTCTGAGAAATTAGATGCTTGGCAAGAGGCTACTGGCAAGAGAGCTTTACCGATGTATCATTTCCAAAATGCCAAAGTTATTGTTAGTGTTGGCGCCGATTTCTTAGGGGATTGGGTTGGACAAAGTGTTAGCGCCGACTATGCCAAAACTCGTATACCGGGCAAGGATATGTCACGTCACTTTCAAATTGAAGCAGGCATGAGCCTAACGGGTTCTAATGCAGATAAGCGTTATAAGCTTAAAACTTCAGAACACGGTGAATTCTTAGCAGCTCTTTACAATGAGTTGGCTAGTGCCAAAGGAGCAAGTACTGTATCAGGTGTTAAATCATCTATGCAAAATGAGGCCAAAGCGGTGGCCAAAGAATTATTAAATGCCGGTAATGCTGGTTTAGTAATTTGTGGAGGCAATAATAAGGACCATGAGTTGCTTTGTATTGCTATTAACGACTTACTAGGCAATAAAGAGATTACCGTTTCTCATAAAATTAGAACTTATTTACGTCAGGGTGATAATAAAGCCTTCAAAGCTTTAATCGCCGACATGAATGCGGGTAAAGTGGGAGTGATTATCACTAACAACTTGAACCCGGCTTATGTTGCTGCTGGAATAGCCAATATAGCTGAGGCCTTCAAGAAGGTTCCAACTACAGTGGCTGTAACCATGAAGTACGACGAAACTGCACAAATTTCTAGTCTGGTTGCTGCAGAAAATAACTATTTAGAGTCTTGGGGCGATTTTATGGCAGCAGATGGGCATTATAGCCTTCAGCAGCCTACTATCAAGCCTTTATTTGATACGCGTTCTTTCGAAGATAACTTATTAAAGTGGTCTGGTTTAAGTGCCGATTATCATAACTATATAAAAGAGAACTGGAATAGCAATATTCTTAACGGTACTCAATGGTCTACTGTCTTGCACGATGGTGTTTATACAGCAACTTCTAGTGCACCAATGATGGATGCGGTAGTAGAAGGATTTGGTTCAAGCCTAAATCTTGACTTAGCTGGTATCGGTGCTAGAGTGTCTAAAGAGGCCAAAGCAATAAAAGGTTTAGAAATAAACTTTAATCAGTTAACTGGTATGGGTGTGGGTACCATTGCTAATAACCCTTGGTTATTGGAATTCCCAGATCCGATTAGCCGTGTTAGCTGGGATAACTATTTAACGGTTGCTGCTGCAGATGCGGTAGAATTAGGTTTACGTCATTGGAATGAATCGAATGGTGCTTTAAACGGTAACCTAGCCAATGTAACTGTTAATGGTGTTGTTCTAGAAAATGTACCGGTGTTTATTCAGCCTGGTCAAACTATTGGAACCGTGGGTCTAGCTGTTGGTTTTGGTAGAGTAGGAGCTGGTGCTGTGGCTGATAAAGTGGGGGTAAATGCTTTCCCACTAATGGCGGGAGCTCACCATGCTGAAGTTAAAGTAGAGGCTATAGCAGAATCTAAGCATGAATTTGCCTGTATTCAATTAGCGCACACCATGATGGGTCGCGATATTGTTAAGGAAGTTACCTTAGATACATTCTTAGCGAGCCCAGGAAAAACAGAAGATTTTACGGGTTGGAATGAGCCACCACGTTTCGAAACACATAAAGGTGCTTTAACGAGCGAAGACGCGAACCTATGGGATGATTTTGATCATCAGACTGGGCATATGTGGAATATGTCTATTGATCTTAACCTTTGTAACGGATGTGGTGCCTGTGTTATAGCTTGTCACTCCGAAAATAACGTACCGGTAGTTGGTAAAGAGGAAATGCGTAAGAGCCGTGATATGCACTGGTTGCGTATTGACCGATACTATAGCTCAGATATTACTACTGAAAATGCTGCGGCAAACGGCTACGAAGGGATAGGTTTATTTGGTAAAGGTGCTACCGATATGTACGCTGATATGGAAGTACCAAGTCAGAGCCCTGAGGTATTCTTCCAACCGGTGATGTGTCAGCATTGTAATCATGCTCCATGTGAGACGGTTTGTCCAGTGGCAGCGACAACTCACTCTGCGGAAGGTTTAAACCACATGACTTACAACCGTTGTATTGGTACGCGTTACTGCGCCAACAACTGTCCATATAAAGTACGTCGCTTTAACTGGTTCGAGTATCATAACAATACCAAGAACTTTGGCGACAATTACGCTATGAATGAAGATTTAGGCCGTATGGTGTTAAATCCAGACGTAACTGTGCGTTCACGTGGTGTAATGGAAAAATGCTCTATGTGTATCCAACGCATTCAGCTTGGTAAATTAGAGGCTAAGAAAGATGGTAAGGCTCTTAAAGATGGTGCAGTTAAAACAGCCTGTCAGAGTGCTTGCGATACAAACGCTATTGTTTTTGGTGATGTGAATAACAACCAAAGTGAAGTGTTTAAATTGAAAAAAGACCAACGGATGTATCACCTTCTTGGAGAAGTTGGAACACAGCCATCGGTATTTTACCAAGTTAAAGTAAAGAATACAACTGCTTAAATTTAAAGGAAATTCATGCATTACGAAGCGCCAATACGTAAACCTTTAATTGAGGGCGACAAATCGTACCACGACATAACATTAGATGTTGTTCGTCCGGTTGAGTCATCCGCACCAAGATCTTGGTGGATTGTGTTTAGCCTTGCCTTAGTCGCATTTTTATGGGGAGTAGGATGTATCCTATACACCATCGGAGTGGGAATTGGCACCTGGGGTTTGAATAAAACTGTAGGTTGGGCTTGGGATATTACCAATTTTGTGTGGTGGGTAGGAATCGGTCACGCCGGTACTCTTATCTCCGCGGTACTCTTATTATTCCGTCAGAAATGGAGAATGTCAATTAACCGTTCTGCGGAAGCGATGACTATTTTCTCAGTAATTCAAGCAGCTCTTTTCCCTGGTATTCACATGGGACGTATCTGGATGGCTTATTTTGTATTACCTATTCCTAACCAATTCGGTTCTTTGTGGGTAAACTTTAATTCACCTTTACTTTGGGATGTGTTCGCAATATCAACTTACTTCTCTGTATCAGTTGTTTTCTGGTATGTAGGTTTAATACCTGATTTCGCGATGATTCGTGATCGTGCCGTAAAACCTGTACAAAAACATATCTACAAAATCTTAAGTTTTGGTTGGGGTGGAAAAGCAAAACACTGGCAACGTTTCGAGGAGGTATCTTTGGTACTAGCAGGTTTGGCGACCCCTTTGGTACTTTCGGTACACACTATTGTATCGATGGACTTTGCTACCTCGGTAATTCCAGGTTGGCACACCACTATCTTTCCTCCCTATTTTGTGGCAGGTGCGATTTTCTCTGGTTTCGCCATGGTACAGACCCTTTTGATTATTGTAAGAAAAGTATTCTCTATGGAGGAATACATTACTATTCAGCACATTGAAATGATGAATATTGTAATTATGCTTACGGGATCTATTGTAGGTGTGGCTTACATTACCGAGTTATTTATCGCTTGGTATTCGGGCGTAGAATATGAACAATACGCTTTTCTTAATAGAGCAACTGGTCCTTACTGGTGGGCATATTGGAGCATGATGACTTGCAACGTTTTTTCACCACAGTTTATGTGGTTCAAGAAGCTAAGAACAAGTATAATGTTCACCTTCTTCATCTCTATTATAGTAAATATTGGTATGTGGTTCGAGCGTTTCGTGATTATCGTGACCTCTCTACATCGCGATTATTTACCCTCTAGCTGGAGTATGTTCTCGCCTACTTTCGTAGATATTGGCATCTTCATCGGTACAATCGGTTTCTTCTTTGTATTATTTCTACTTTATGCACGTACCTTCCCGGTAATTGCTCAAGCGGAATTGAAAACAATTTTGAAATCATCTGGAGATAATTATAAGAAACTTCAAGAGCAAGAAGATCATGGCGACCACTAACCAAATTATAGTAAATGCCTTATACGACGATGACGACGTATTATTGGCAGGTGTAAAACAAGTGCGCGAAAAGGGCTTAGAGATACAGGAAGTGTATTCTCCTTTTCCAGTACATGGCTTGGATAAGGCTATGGGCTTAAAAGAAACACGGATTGCTATTGCTGCCTTCATGTACGGGCTTTTAGGATTAACCACTGCCATTAGCATGACTTATGGTATGTTGATAATCGATTGGCCCATGAATATTGGGGGTAAGCCGAGTTTTACTTGGGGAGAGAACATGCCAGCTTTCGTTCCTATAATGTTCGAATTAACCGTATTCTTTGCGGCGCACTTAATGGTTTGGACTTTCTTCTTTAGAAATAAAATTTATCCAGGATGTAAGGCTCAAAACCCAGATCCTAGAACTACGGATGACAAATTCCTTATGGAAGTTGTATCTAGCGGCGATACAGAAGAATTAATGAGCTTATTAAAGCAAACTGGTGCTATTGAGGTAAGTGTAAACAACGCGGAACATGCTTAAGAGACAATTAGTGAAAAACATAGCTTTACTGCTAAGTGCAGGGCTGTTAATCAGCTCTTGTAAGCAAGAAGAAAATCATAGAGGCTACCAATATATGCCAGATATGTATGATGGCCCCGCTTTGGAAGCTTACGCAGGTTATGATCAATTTGGGGACAGCATATCATCTCTTAAACCTGTGGAGGGTACTGTTTCTAGAGGCTTTATGAGCTATCAAGAATATAGCCCCGACGCGGATGGATATGCAATGGCTAAGGCCGAAATGCAAATGCCTGATGGTATTATGGCTGATGAGAAGACTATGGCGGAAGCCAAAGAGCTTTATAATATATTCTGTACACATTGCCACGGTGATAAGGGTATGGGACAAGGTATTTTGGTTAAGAACGAAAAATTCTTAGGCGTACCCTCTTATGGTGATAGAGATATTAATTTCGGTACAATCTTCCACGTAATAACATACGGTAAAGGGGTGATGGGTTCACATGCCTCTCAAGTTACTCCGGAAGAAAGATGGAAATTAGCTCTTTATGTGATGAAGTTGAAAAGCGACATGACGCCCAAAGAAGAAACGACTACCGAGGGTAGCGGAGAGTAAACTGACTAGATAAAGCATTAAAACAATCTTTTAACTATTATAAGATGTTTGAATTTTCAAGCCGCTTAAAAACAATTTCTTACGTACTGATTCTTATCGGTGCTATTTCCGTAGGGTTTAGCTTCCTCGCAGGAGGAAGTGACCACCATGACGAAGCGAGTCACGGGGAAGGAGAACACGCAACTACTGAAGCTCATCACAGTCCTGCGGCAAGTCATGCCCATGGTCATGATGCTATGCCAAAAACGGATGATTTCAGTTATCACAAAGGGGCATCGAGAGCAATCCCGAAGAATAATCATTTCTACACGTCACCCAATGCGGAGCATGATGCGGAACATGCTCATCATCAGGAACAGAATAAGCCTTGGGCAAACCTATTGGTGAATAGTTTTTTCGCCTTAGCGATTGGCTTAGGTGCTTTATTCTTTATGGCACTTCAATACGCAGCGCAAGTAGGCTGGACGGTAGTGCTTTTGCGTGTTTTAGAAGGGATTACAAGTTTTATTTGGGTGCCAGGATTAGTGATTCTAATCATTATCGTAACAGGTTGGTTCCACTTAGGAGGTAACCACGTTTATCACTGGATGGCTGAAGGTATTATGATTCCAGGTAGTGAAAATTACGATTCAATCATTGCGGGTAAAGAGGGTTACTTAAATGGGCCATTCTTCACCATTAGATCAATCATTTATTTAGCAGGCTGGATTGGCGCAGCATTTTTATTGAGAAAAATGAGCTTGAAAATGGAGCAGTCAGGGGTAGATTACAATCAAAACTGGGCCAAGATGCGTAATGTGGGTGCTGGATTTTTAGTATTCTTTGCGGTTACTTCTTCAATGAGTGCTTGGGATTGGATTATGAGTATTGATACGCACTGGTTTAGTACTTTATTTGGATGGTATGTTTTCTCAACCATCTTTGTATCGTCTCTTACTGCATTAATGATGGTAGTACTTTACCTTAAAGGGAAAGGGTACTTGCCAGAGGTTAATAAGAGTCACATCCATGACATTGCTAAGTTTATGTTCGCCTTCTCTATTTTCTGGACTTACCTATGGTTCTCCCAGTATATGTTGATCTGGTATTCAAACATCCCAGAAGAGGTTACTTATTACATGATGCGCTTTGATGAGTATAAAGTGTTATTCTTCACCATGGTAGCACTGAACTTTATCTTCCCTGTTACTATTTTAATGAGTAGAGATTCAAAACGTAATCGGGGCTTCATCTTTACAGCCGGTATTATAATTTTATTTGGACACTGGTTAGACATCTTTATTATGATTATGCCAGGTTCTGTAGGTGCAAGTGGAAGCGTGACTTTAATTAACATGGGAACATTATTAGGATTTGTAGGCTTATTTATTTTAGTAGTGTTTAACACTATTAAAAAGGCACCGTTGATGATAAAGAACCACCCCATGTTTGTGGAGAGTAAACATTTCCATATTTAATATTTAAATAGCTAGCTATAAATGGATACATTATTAATTATTGTTGTAGCCCTTCTCGCTGTAATTGCCTTAACACAGGCGATAAGAATCTTCGAGATATCTTCAAAGATTAAGGGTACTGATAATGACATTAAGGTTAACGACAAGGATAACAACGCTCAGGGTTGGTTAATGCTTTTGTTCTTAATCTTCTTCTTTGGGGCTTTTGCCTGGATGGTGAGTGAATACATGGATTTAACCCTACCAGTTTCGGCTTCTGAGCATGGTAATGAGATTGATAGCCTTTGGGATATTTCAATGG
The DNA here is from genome assembly GCA_003045865.1 of Bacteroidota bacterium. Classification (GTDB taxonomy): domain Bacteria; phylum Bacteroidota; class Bacteroidia; order Flavobacteriales; family Schleiferiaceae; genus Croceimicrobium. Next base: position 27,535 of record PZPB01000004.1, read on the forward strand.
GAGTTATCATTTTAGCCTTCTTTGTTACTCAGCCCTTATTATTTGGTTTCGCCTATATGTTTCGCGGGAGAAAAACCCGAAAGGCGACTTATATGGAGCATAATAATAAATTAGAGCTTTTCTGGACCGGTATCCCTGCGGTTATTTTAGCCGGTTTGATCCTTTATGGACTTACTACATGGACCGATATTATGTTTCCAGAAAAAACTGAAGAGCCTATCGTAGTGGAGCTATACGCTAAACAATTTGGTTGGACTGCTCGTTATGCTGGTGGTGATAATACGCTAGGTTTTGCAAATGTTAGGTTAATTGAGGGCGCTAATGTACTCGGTGTAGACTCAGCAGATAATAATTCAAGTGACGACATTATTACTAGTGAGCTTAGACTCCCAAAAGGACGTCCAATACTTTTGAAGTTTAGGTCGCAAGATGTTATTCACTCGGCTTATTTGCCTCACTTTAGAGTGCAAATGAACTGTGTGCCTGGTACCGAAACGCAATTTCAGTTTACTCCGTCTATGACGACTGCTGAAATGCGGATGGATAACGATGTTATTGAAAAAGTTGCGCGCGTAAATTCTATTCGCAGTGCGAAAGGTGAGGATCCTTGGGAATTTGATTATGTATTGTTATGTAATAAAATTTGTGGGGCAGCTCATTACAATATGCAAATGAAGGTGGTTGTTGAATCTGAAGAAGATTTCAACAAATGGTTGAAGGAACAGCAGACTTTTGCTGAAATGTTATAATTTATTTGATTAGTTAAAGGATAGAAATCGAAAGAAATAATGGAAGCACACGCACATCACAAAGAAACTTTCATCACTAAATACGTATTCACGACCGATCACAAAATGATCGCCAAGCAATTCCTCGTAACCGGTATGATTATGGGAATTATTGGAGTGGCTATGTCTTTATTGTTCCGTCTTCAACTGGCTTGGCCAGATAAAGAATGGCCCATTTTAGAGATGTTATTAGGTAAATGGGCTACGGATGGTATCATGGATCCTAATATCTATTTAGCCTTAGTAACCATACATGGTACCATCATGGTATTTTTTGTATTAACTGCGGGCTTAAGTGGTACCTTCTCCAACTTATTAATTCCGCTACAAATTGGAGCACGTGATATGGCGTCGGGCTTTATCAATATGCTTTCCTATTGGTTCTTTTTTGTCTCTAGTGTTATTATGGTCGCTTCACTTTTCGTAGAAAGCGGTCCCGCAGCAGCAGGTTGGACTATTTACCCTCCTTTAAGTGCATTGCCACAAGCCGTACCAGGTTCTGGAATGGGTATGACACTTTGGTTAGTAAGTATGTCTCTGTTTATTGTTTCATCTCTCTTAGGAGCGCTAAACTACATTGTAACGGTACTTAACTTAAGAACTAAAGGGATGAGCATGACTCGTCTTCCCTTAACAATTTGGGCCTTCTTTGTAACAGCGATTTTAGGTGTTCTTTCTTTCCCGGTTCTTTTCTCAGCGGCTTTACTACTGATTTTTGATAGAAGCTTCGGTACTAGTTTCTACTTGTCAGATATAATGGTGGCTGGTGAGGTTTTAAGTAACCAAGGTGGTAGCCCGATTTTGTTCCAGCATTTATTCTGGTTCCTAGGTCATCCAGAAGTATATATCATCCTTCTCCCAGCGCTGGGTATTAGTTCGGAAGTAATTTCAACCAATGCTCGAAAACCAATTTTTGGTTACCGTGCGATGGTAGGTTCTATTTTAGCCATTGCTTTCTTATCGTTTATTGTATGGGGGCACCATATGTTTGTAACCGGAATGAATCCATTCTTAGGATCAGTGTTTACTTTTACTACTCTTTTAATTGCTATCCCATCTGCCGTAAAGGCCTTTAACTACATTACTACTTTGTGGAAAGGTAATTTACAGATGACACCAGCAATGCTATTTTCTATCGGTCTTGTTTCCACCTTTATTACTGGTGGTTTAACTGGTTTGATTTTAGGAGATAGTGCCTTAGATATTAATGTTCACGATACATATTTCGTAGTTGCCCACTTCCACATTGTAATGGGACTATCAGCTATTTTCGGTCTGTTCGCAGGTGTTTATCATTGGTTTCCCAAGATGTATGGCCGCAGAATGAACAAATCTTTAGGTTATATTCACTTTTGGGTAACATTTATCGCCGCTTATGGTGTATTCTTCCCGATGCACTTTTTAGGAATGGCAGGTTTACCTCGTCGTTACTACACTAATACGGCTTTCCCAATGTTTGATGATTTAGCAGATATTAATGTATTAGTAAGTTATTTCGCTATCATAGGTGGAATTGCGCAGGTGGTATTCTTGTTTAACTTCTTCTACAGCGCATTCCGCGGTAAGAAATCCGAACAAAACCCTTGGAGAGCTAACTCTTTAGAGTGGACTACTCCGGTAGAGCATATCCACGGAAACTGGCCAGGAGAAATCCCAGAAGTACACCGTTGGCCTTACGATTACAGTAAGCCTGGAGCTGCTGAAGATTTCGTGCCTCAGACCGTTCCTATGACGGAAGATGAAATTGCCAATGGCCACTAGATTATAAAATTAGTTGAAGCCCCTTAGTTTACGCTAAGGGGCTTTTTTTTGACCGAAATATTTTATCGTACGATTGCTAATTTTCCGTTTTCAATTTCTCTTACCTTTGCTCAAAATGCATGCATGGCCCAATATTTAGATGAAGAAGAGGAGTCTTATTCGCAGGAGCAGGATCTAGACCAAAAGCTTAGGCCTTTATCCTTCGACGACTTTGCGGGCCAAGATAAAATATTAGAGAATCTGCGGATCTTCGTGGCGGCGGCTAACCAGAGAGGTGAAGCCTTAGATCATGTTTTGTTGCATGGTCCGCCGGGATTAGGGAAAACCACCCTAGCCAATATTATAGCCAATGAGTTACATGCGGGTTTGAAGTTAAGTTCTGGGCCGGTAATCGATAAACCGGGTGAATTGGCAGGCTTGCTAACTAATTTGGAAGAAGGCGATGTTTTGTTTATTGATGAGATACATCGTTTAAGTCCCGTGGTAGAGGAATACCTCTATTCGGCCATGGAAGATTATCGTATCGACATTATGATTGATAGTGGTCCTGCGGCCAGAAGCGTACAAATTAACCTCAATCGTTTTACTTTAATTGGAGCGACCACTCGCTCAGGATTATTAACATCCCCGCTTAGAGCGCGCTTTGGTATTAACAGCAGGTTACAATATTATACTGTAGAGCTTTTATCTACCATCGTAGAACGCTCGGCTCAGATTTTAGATGTTCCCATAGAACCGAATGCTGCGGTGGAAATTGCTCGCAGAAGTAGAGGAACACCCCGTATTGCCAATGCGCTTTTACGTCGAATGCGAGATTTTGCTCAAATTAAGGGAAAGGGGACTATCACTTTAGAAATTGCCAACTTTGGTTTGGAAGCACTACATGTAGACACCTATGGCTTGGATGAAATGGATCATAAAATTTTAATCTGTATTATCGATAAGTTTAAGGGTGGCCCTGTGGGTTTAAATACTATTGCAACCGCAGTAGGAGAGCAGGCGGGTACCATAGAAGAAGTATATGAGCCCTATTTAATTCAACAGGGTTTCATGGCTCGTACGCAGCGGGGGCGAATTGTTACAGACTTGGCATACGCCCATTTAGATAAGCGCGATCCTCGTATTCAAAACGGTCTCTTTGATATCTAAAGAAGACTATAAGGAAGCGATCTCTGCAGAAGCTACGCGTTTAGGCTTTATGGCCTGTGGATTTTCCAAAGCGCGTTTTTTGGAAGAGGAAGCACCGCGATTGGAAGAGTGGTTATCGCGTAACTATCAAGGGGAAATGGCCTGGATGGCCAATCATTTCGATAAGAGATTGGACCCGAGGAAATTGGTTCCAGGAGCAAAAACTGTTATTAGTTTACTTTTTAATTATTATCCTGCCCAAGAGCAAGCTTCGCCCGAGGCGCCCAAGATTGCTAAGTATGCCTATGGGGAAGATTATCACTACATTTTAAAGGACAAATTACATGCCTTGTTGAGCTTTATTCGCGAAAATGTCGGAGAAGTGGATGGTCGTGCTTTTGTAGATTCCGCTCCGGTAATGGATAGGGTTTGGGCCAAAGAGGCCGGTTTGGGTTGGTTGGGTAAAAACACCTTGCTACTGAATAAAAAGTCGGGTTCATTTTTCTTTATTGCCGAGTTAATTCTCGACTTGGAGCTAGCACCTAATCCTCCTACTAAATTTGATCATTGTGGCACCTGCACGCGTTGTATTGATGCTTGCCCTACCGACGCATTAGTGGATGCGAATCTTTTGGATGCTTCTAAATGCATTAGCTATTTAACTATTGAGTTAAAGAATGAAATCCCAACAGAGTTTAAAGGTCAGATGGAAAATTGGGCCTTTGGTTGCGATATCTGTCAGGATGTGTGCCCTTGGAACAGATTTTCCAAAGCACATCAGGAGGAGCGTTTAAATCCTTACGGGGAGCTCTTAGATATGAAGCCTGAGGATTGGAATGAAATCACGGAAGAAGTATTTCGGAAAGTGTTTAGGAAGTCGGCCGTGAAACGCACTAAGTTTTCTGGTTTAAAGCGAAATTTAGATTTTTTAAAATAAAGCAATCGTGCAAGCGCATCTATGGAAATAAAAAACCACCTAATGCAGAGGCAAGAGGTGGCTTAGTATTGTTGTAGATTGAATTTCGATTAGATTTCTATCGAAGTGGCTTGAAGGATCTCGTAACTTTCTCCATCGTAAATAAAGGCGATAACCTCACAGTTTTCTTTAACCGCATCTGACGGAAGTACAATACTTTCATTAAAGGTGTTTGAACCACTACTTAGGTCGATAGTGGTACCATAAGTGCCGGTAAAAGAGCCACGGAATACGTGATTGTGAACATAAGCCGTATCTACCGATTTGTCAGGCATAGTTTGCGGGGAAACGATATTGTTCTCAGCAAGATAAAGGCAAATCTTCACGTTAGTAGCACTGAAAGTTAAAAGGGTAGCTACCGATCCACTTACCTTTAAAGTGGAGTTGCTAGCATTGAAGATTTCTTCTCTAAGACTGATTGTAGCCACTGGCTCTCTTAAAATTTCCTGGGCAATAGTTGAGCCCCAGTCGCCTTCGCTTTTAATAATGTCTGAGTTTAAATAATCGATGCGGTTTACAAAACCAACGGGTACACCAAAAAGATTAAAGAAGTTGAATAGCTCGGTACCTTCTGGGGTATTAAAGGCTTTCGGGTGCTTGTCGTCAGTTTGCGCCAAATTACCTGCATGAATGCCTAATAGTATAAGACGATCATGGCCATAAATACTTTGTAACTCTTTCGCTTTTGCATTGGCAGCCGGACAGTTATTGCACTTAACCCCCGTAAACTCTTCGAGTAAGATTACATGGAGCGAATCTTGTCCACCTCCAATAGGGTTACCGCCACCACCTTCGCGTTGAATTAAGTAATCACCTTCTTCAATTTTGTCGCATGCCCCTAACATTAAGGCGAGAACAGCGAGACTAAGAAATATCTTTTTCATAATTAAAAGTTTGTCGTTATCATCATGGAGAAGCCATTAGACGCTGGAACAACGCGGCAAATACCACCTACGCAAAATACTCCTTCTTGTTGACGCCCGTAGTTAAACTGAAACTTGGTAGTACCACGTGTATAACCCATTGATACCAAAGGATAATGAACTCTTAAATCGGGGTCAGGATGTCCATAATTATAGGCGTCTTGAACGGCGAAGAACCACTGCGGCGCAATGCTATACTCTAGTAAAAGTAAGGCCCAACTGCCTCGATCTTGATCGGTAAGCATAAGTTGTGCTTCCGAACGCAAAGAATGCTTGGGCTTAATTTTCCAAAGTATTTCTGCTACCATAGCATTAACGTATACTATTTCCAAAGTGTTGGGGTCGGAAACCAAATCATCTACTACACCATCGAGCAGTGCGCTACGGTTATAAATGAAATTATAATAGCTGAAGGTTCCTTTTAGGCTCTTATTGATTTTGGTTTTTACCTCCACGTTAAAATCTTGAGAGTATTGGATGTTGTTTAGTCTTCGAGGAATATCAAACTTTAGGTTATCATTAAACCAACTAAGTCTGCGTGTTTCGATATCTAAACCTGCACCCTCCACCGAATATCCATCAGTTCCAGAAATTGTAGGTACAGAATCAAAACCTGGACGGGTAATAAAACTTTTATCTAGTGCATAGCTATTACTAAAGTTTAGGTTAACTAAAGTTCCGTACCTGCCGCCGACTAAAGTTCCTTTATCAAATTTATACGCTATTTCGGCCTGCATTCCAGTTTCGCCATTAGCCTGAACATTGTAGCTATATAAAGCGGGCAGAGCATAAGTATGTAACTCGGCCAATGGCGGCTGGTAGTTAATAAGGAGCTCGGTAAAGTTGGCTACTCTTTCTGATCGGAAAAGAAAGTTGTCGTAGTATTTATATCCTAGAATAATCCCTAAATTCCCTTTAGAGTAAGAACCATTGGCATAGATGGCATGACCGGGTTTGAAGATAAAGCGGTTACTACTATTCGGGTCTTGTGATTTATAGGCGTATTCTCCAAAAATGTTAAAGTTTCCACTAATAAAATTGGCACGTAAGGAGGCAGCGGCAACGTTTTCCGGTAGGTTGTAAATAGGATCGGTGGATTCCTCAAAACGGCTCACAGCGCCGGCTCCAACGATAAGATTGGTGCGGCTATTAGTACCATTGAATTCGTTAAGATTAAATTCTAGGTCACCACCTCTCACAATACCATCACTTGTTTCAAAGTAAATTCTTTGCCTTCCAACTAGAGCCTTCGCTTTTAAGCCTGGTCTAATCTCATAGATCAAGCGTAAACCATCCATCGCATTATCTAGCCCTAAGCCACGTTCTTCATAGGTACGGAAAATTAAACCGCTACCAAACTGCTCATAATAATTACCAACAGTTAAGTCTAAGCCTTCATGCTTATAACGTATGAAGCGATAGGGAATACCTTCTCCTTTAAACCCTTCGGGTAAACCGATGAGATTATTTTGGTAATTTTCATAACGCAAGCCTGCCATGAAATCACCTTTAGAATAGGTGAGATTTAGAAAACCCGCAGCTAGTAGTCTTTCATCAGGAAAGGCCGTTCCGTTAGGGTCAATGATGGTATCGCGTAAGTAATACTGCGCGTTGGTTTGAAAATTCCCGTGAATTTGTCCGTAATCTTTCTCTGCTTCTTGAGCAAAAGAGAATGAACTAATAAAAGTAAAAGCGAGGAATAGTATTTTTTTCATAGAGCTTACTTGAGAGGGACTAAATTTATTCGCTGATTTCCTCACCGCGATTTAACTTCTCAATCAGCTCATAAAGGTGGTCTTCATCGCCTGTCATATAACCGTTGTGCTGCCAAACAATTTCCCCCTTACCATCAACTAAAAAGGTATGCGGAATATTATTTACGTTTAAGGCTCTTTTTAGTTCCTGATTTTCGTCTAAGTAAACTTCATAGTCCCAACCTTGGCTGGTAATGAAAGGCTTTACTCTCGCCGAGTTTCTTGAATCATCTACTGATACTGCGATAAGTTTAACTCCTGATTCTTCCTGCCAATCCACATATTGATCATTTATAGCGTTCAGCTCTAAAACGCATGGTTTACACCAGGTGGCCCAGAAGCTAATGATCATAGGCTTTCCGTCATTTTCAAGAAGATTAGCATCAATCATATTGCCGCTTAGGTCTTTTAGCTGAATATTGGGGATTTTATCTTGTGCAATAGCCGAAAGAGACAGGCTTAACAGTAGTAACAGAGTTTTTAAAAGCTTGGTGTTCATTTTGGGTAGGAATAATTTGTTTCAAAAGCAAATTAAGTATTTTCTGCGCACTTGCCACTCATCATTGTCCTTTAAAAGCTTAGGGCAATCTATCCTTTTGAAATAATTGGACCTTCTCCAACCAAATGTGTTGCCTTTTTTCTTTGAAATTGGATTTTTTTTAGGGCGATGTGAAACTCGAAAAGTCTTTACGCCCCGCTTTCTATCCGTAAAGATGGGGCTTTTTTAGAGTCCTCTCCTTAACCTTTAAGTAGTTCTCATTTCACAGTACCTTAATTAGGAAGCAAAAAATTTTGATTATAACGCATTTTATATACTTTTACTCGAAGAACAATTAGATTAAAAATTATGAAGAAAAGTTTACTAACCTTAGGGCTAGGTGTATTGGCAAGCAGCAGCTTATTTGCTCAGTTACCCGTGAGTACTACTGCAGAAAATAAGAACGTAATTCTAGAAGAATTTACAGGTATTTACTGTACTTTCTGTCCTGATGGACACCTTAGAGCTTCTAACTTGGCCGCCGCAAACCCTGGTGATGTTGTATTAATTAACATCCATGCTGGTTCATTTGCCGCTCCTGGTGGTAATGATCCTGATTTCAGAACTACTTTTGGTACTGGAATCAACAACCAAGCAGGTGTAACTGGATACCCTGCAGGTACCGTTAACCGTCGTTTTTTCTCAGCTTACAGCCAATCTGGTACAGGTACAGCAATGGGTCGTGGATCTTGGACGGCAGCTGCTGGTGTTATCCTAGCTGAGTCTTCTTATGTTAATGTTGCTTTAGAAGGTGATATTGATTTAAGTACCAATACGCTTACCGTTGACGTAGAAATGTATTTTACGGCGAATCCTCCCGCAGGTGTTAGTTCAGTAAACTTGAACGTAGCATTATTACAAAATAATATTGCTGGTCCTCAAACTGGTGGTAGTTCAAACCCAGGTCAAATGTTACCTGACGGACGTTACAATCACCAACACATGTTACGCGACATGCTAACTGGTCAGTGGGGTGAAGTTATTACAACAACTACTGCTGGTACTACTGTAACTCGTCAGTATACTTTCCCAATTCCAGCCGCTATTAACGGTATTCCCGTTTCTGCTGGTGACTTGGAAATTGCTGCTTTTGTTGCTGAGGGTCAAGTTGAAGCTATCTCTGGTGCAATGGGTCCTATTACCTTCACTGCTCCAGCTGGTTCGATTGTAGCTGATTTAGCTGCTTCTGCCGGTGGCTCTGGGGCTGCAAGCTATTGCGATCCTAACATTACTCCTGAAATTACAGTAACAAACAATGGTAGTGTTGCCGTAAGTAACTTTGATGTTTCTTATAGTTTAAATGGTGGTGCTCCAGTTTCTCAAAACGTAAGCGCTTCTTTAGCAGCCGGTGCTTCAACTACAATTACCTTCCCAGGTGCTACTTTGGCAGCAGGCGAAAATGTAATTGCTTACGAAGTTTCTACTGCGAACAACCCGAATTTATATGACTTAACTAGCGCCAATAACATTGCAGCTAGTGGCGTTCTAATTCAGGTTCCTAACGCTCCTTTTGCAACGGCACATTACGAAGATTTCGAATCGTACGCTCTAGGCGGAACTGCTATCAGCAATAGTTTAACTATCAACCCTGACGGAGCAAGATTTTTCGTAGTGGATCAAGGGGTAAACTCTTCTATCAATTTTGATATCGGTGGTTACGGAAACTCTGCCAAAAGTTTACGTTGGAACTTCTACAGTATTGCAGCAGGAATCGAGTCTAGTCTTCTATATGAGAAATTAGATCTTACTGGAACTTATGATAACCGTATTGTATTTGATTATGCTCACTCTCAGTATCAAACTTCTGCAGATCAATTAGAAATTAAAGTTTCTGATGATTGCGGAGCTACTTGGTCTAGTGTATTTTCTAAATCGGGTGCTGCTTTAGCAACTGGTCCTTCTCAGCAAGGTAACTGGTATCCAACCTCTAGCGACTGGGCTACTGAATCAGTTGATTTGTCAGCTTATAATGGTACTGCAGAATTATTAGTTCAGTTTACTGGTTTATCGGATTTTGGTAACAACCTTTATATCGATAACATTCAATTCCAAAACAACACTTATGTTGGTTTAGAGGAAGAAGCTTTAAGTCAAGCTTTCGATTTCTATCCTAACCCTGCAAGTGATAACTTTACATTGGATTTTGATCTAGCTGCTTCTGCAACGGTAAGCGCTAGTATCATTGATGTTACTGGTAGAGAAGTTTTAGTAATCGCTCAAGACGAAGTTCTTAAAGGTGCTAAAAGTTTAACTACTTCTGTTGCTAACCTAGAAGCTGGTGCGTATATCGTACAAGTTGAAATTAATGGTGAGGTTTCTCAAGAGAAGCTTATCATTAAGTAGGATTAACATATATTTAAAAGTCAGGAAGAAGCATTATTGCCTCTTCCTGATTTTCTGTTTTTAACCTTAGTATTAATATAGCCTCATGTTGAAAAGAAAATTTATAGCTCTACTCTTAGCAATCGCAGCGATTAGTCCTGCTTTTGGCCAGAGTTTAGTGGTTGAAACCTACGACAGTTTGGTAACTGGCGATGCTCTTTCGGATAATGATATATATGGTTATGGTACGGTGAAGAATATTTCTTCAGATAGCGTTTTAGTACGATTTAAAAGAATAGATGGTAATTACAATCTTCTAACAGATAACAATGCTATTTGCTGGGGAATCTGTTTTATTCAATCTATTTCTGTTTCGCCGCCCTCATTTTCAGTTTTATTAGGACCAGGCGATACCGCAAGTGCTAGTACCCATGTTTATCCCGATCAAGATGACATTAGTAGAGAAGGAGACATTACTTATGTGTTTTTTGACTCTGACAATCCATCCGATTCAGCTATTTATACTGTTACCTACAAAGTGGAAGGCAGCGGTATTTCTGTTAATGAGATTTCGACCATGCCCGAATTATCGGTTTACCCAAATCCGGCAACAGATCGATTACAAGTTAACTACTCTGGGCAGAGTGCACAGAATTCTAGCTTTGAAATAATCAATTTAGTAGGCTCAAGGGTTTATTCAAAATCTTTGCAAGCCAGCGAAAGTACTTTTAATCTTAATATTAGTAATTTAAGTCCGGGAGTTTACTTCTGTGTTTTAAAAGCTGATAATAAGTTAGTTACCTCTAAAAAATTAGTGGTTAATTAAGTTTCTAAGCCTAAATATTCAATAGAGCCACCTATTATGGTGGCTTTTTTGTTTGGTCGTGTATGAAATCAGTAATTTTGCCGTTTTTTAATGCTAGACTGCAGCATAATTGAAGTCTATTTGAGAGAGCTATGCTACATTATATTAAAGGATTTTTAGTAGAGGTTAACCCCACCACGGCTATCGTAGAGTGCAATGGGCTTGGCTACGAAATCAACATCAGCTTAAATACTTACTCTGCTATTAGCGGATTAAAAGAATTACAGCTCTTTTTACACCCTATCTATAAGGAAGACTCACAAACTCTTTATGGTTTTTATTCTAAAAAAGAATGTAGCATCTTTCAACAATTAATCTCAGTTTCCGGCGTTGGGGGTAACACGGCTCGCACAATTTTGAGTAGCCTAAGTCCGGCGGAAGTAATTGGCGGTGTTAGTAGAGAAGATGTAACCATGTTACAATCGGTAAAAGGGATAGGGCTAAAAACGGCGCAAAGAATAATAATTGACTTAAAGGATAAACTAATTAAGCTTCATGATGATGAGCTTAGCTTGCCTCAAGCTTTCGGTATAAAGACCGAAGCCATAGCGGCCTTAGAGGTTTTAGGCTATAATGCTCGCCAAAGCGAAAGAGTATTAAATACCATTCTCAAACAATCACCCGATTTCACCATCGAAGAACTAATTAAAGCCGCCCTAAAAAAACTTTGAGTCTAAAGAAATCATATCTCCTTCTACTGCTCGCTTTAAGCTCTGTAATGTGGTTTGCCTTTACAGGGAGAAGGGTGCGTACCACTGTGCGTAGTTCGGTGATAGGAAAAAATATCACGCTGGCAGATACCAATGAACCCGACTCCTTGAAATACCCTTTTAAACCGGGTCAAAGTGGTGGCGTTTACGGTTCTAACCCTAGCAATTATAAAGAAGATGTAGTATTTGACGCCAATTCGGGTAATTATTTTGTTTATCAACGCTATGGCCGTTTTGCATCAAAGTCGCCCATAGTTATGACCCCCGATGAATACCGAAATTATGTAGCCCGTAAACAGGCCTTAGAGTATTGGGATCAGAAAACACAAAGTGATGCCGCCGCTAAGGCAGAAGGGCGAGATCCTGAGTCATCTTTAATCCCGCAAATACAGGTTAATAATGAGTTGTTTAATCGAGTATTTGGTAGCAATACCATCGATATTCGTCCCCAAGGTTTTGCCGAGCTAACTTTTGGTGGTCGCTTTCAGCAGATAGATAACCCCATTATTCCCGAACGTAACCGTAATGTTTTCACTTTTAATTTCGATCAGCGCATTCAGATGAATGTAACGGGTAGTATCGGTGAAAAAATGAAGGTGAACGTAAATTACGATACCGAAGCAACCTTCGCCTTCGAAAATCAGGTGAAACTCGAGTTTACCGGTGACGAAGATGACATTGTAAAAAAGTTGGAGCTTGGTAACGTAAACTTACCCTTAAACTCATCTTTAATTACGGGCGCACAAAGCTTATTCGGGATAAAAGGTCAGTTCCAATTTGGGAAGTTAAATGTAACCGGGGTTTTCTCCGAGCAACGCAGTCAGTCATCCTCTATTAATATTCAAGGGGGAGCAACCACCACCGAGTTTGAAATTTGGGGGGATCAGTACGAAGCGAACCGCCACTATTTCTTATCGCATTACTTTAGAGATAATTACGAGGAGTTTCAACTTAACGCACCTTTAATTACTTCGCCCGTTCAAATTACTAAGGTAGAAGTTTGGGTAACCAATAACCGCCAAAACACCCAGGATACAAGGAATATTGTAGCCTTTATGGACCTAGGAGAAAACCGCAATTCTGCTTATCGTAACGGACAAATTCCCGGTCCTGATATTTTTGGAGGAGCAGCAACGAACAGCATTTTTCCTGATAACTTGGTAAACACCCTTGACCCACAAAGTTTACAAGCTCAGTTTCCTGGCTTAAGAAACATCTCTCAGGTTAATCAAGTTTTAAATGCCGCGGGATTTAATGAAGCGACCGAATACGTTGAACTAGCGAACGCAAGAAAGTTAAACCCTAATGAATTCACCTTTCATCCACAATTAGGTTATATCTCTTTAAACACCGCTTTAAATCAGGATGAAGTTTTGGCGGTATCATTTCAATACACCGCGGGTGGAAGAACCTTTCAGGTAGGTGAGTTTAGCACCGATGGAGTAACCCCACCCAATAACTTGGTGGTTAAAATGCTGAAGAGTTTCTTCCTCGATGTTCGTTTGCCCTCTTGGGACTTAATGATGAAGAACGTTTACTCCTTAAGTGCTTTTCAGGTAGGAGCCGACGATTTCCGTTTGCAGGTAATGTATCAAAATGATGAGACAGGTTCTCCAGTACCCTTTCTGCCCGAGAGCAATTTGCGCAGTGAGCTTTTACTAAGAGTAATGAACTTGGATCGTCTTAACCAAAATAATGATCCCTTTCCTGATGGTTTTTTCGATTTCATTCCCAATCAAACTATATATCCACAAAACGGTAGGATTTTCTTCCCAGTGCTTGAGCCTTTTGGTAGCCATTTAGCGAATAAATTAGATTCAGAAGAGGCAAAGGATCGATATGTTTTCCAGCAATTATATGACTCCACTCGTTTTGTGGCTCAAAATGAGACGCGTCTTAATAAATACCTAATCAAAGGGCAGTTTAAATCGTCTTCCAGCAGTGAAATTCAGTTAAACGCCTTTAACATTCCGCCGGGATCCGTATCCGTTACGGCGGGAGGAACACGCCTTATTGAAGGGCAAGACTACTCGGTTGATTATAATCTCGGCCGAGTAAGTATTTTAAATGAAGGCATCCTTAACTCGGGTGTACCCATTAAAGTAGATTTTGAAAACAATGCGCTTTTCAATTTCCAAACAAAAACCTTTATGGGTGTAAATGCCGAGTATCGCTTTAACGAAAACTTCAACTTAGGCGCCACCTTGGTAAACCTTAACGAAAGGCCGCTTACGCAGAAGGTAAACATTGGCGATGAACCGATTTCTAATACCATTATTGGTATGAATGGATCCTACAGTCAAGAGTCGCCCTTTTTAACCCGTATGGTAGATGCCATACCTTTTATCGATACAAAGGAGCCCTCAAACTTTTTAGTAAGTGGTGAAGTGGCACGCATCATTCCAGGGACTCCCAGAGGTATTGAAATTAATGGCGAGCAAACTACCTTCTTAGATGATTTTGAAAGCAGCCAAACCACTATCGATATTCGCAATCCCAACGCTTGGCGCTTGGCAAGTACGCCTGCAGGTCAGTTAAATTTATTTCCAGAAGCTTCGGAAAACTCTTTGGCTTATGGTTTTAACCGCGCGCGTTTAGCCTGGTATTCTATCGATCCACTTTTTCATAATGATGAGGCTAGAACACCTGACAACATTAGAAGTGACAAAGATTTACAATCTACTAACCCCGTAAGGGAAGTATTGGTAAATGAGGTTTTTCCTAATTTAGCATTAGACCCTTCACAACCGCGTAATGTGGCTACCCTCGATTTAGCTTTTTACCCCAAAGAAAGGGGTCCTTATAACTACGATGTAGAACCAACAATTTATTCGGCGGGTCTTAATCAAGAGGGCGAATTGAATGATCCTAGCTCACGTTGGGGTGGTATAATGCGCGACATCACCGTTACCAACTTTGAAGAACAAAATATAGAATTTATCCAGTTTTGGATGCTTAACCCCTTTGTTGGCGTTGACGATGTACCCGAAGGTGGCGATCTATATTTCAACCTAGGAAGCATTTCGGAAGATATATTAAAAGATGGGGTGCAGGCGATTGAGAATAGTATCCCTGTGGATGGTGACTTATCTAAGCTTGACTCTACGATTTGGGGTTATGCTAGCAATGTTCGCCCGCCAGTAGTAGCCTTTGATGCGGACCCAGCAGCGCGCGATTTACAGGATGTGGGTTATGACCTTTTAAATGATCAGCAAGAACGGATTTGGTCTTATGATTCAGCTTATCCCAATTATATTCAGCGAATTGTAGATAATTTAGGAGCGGGTACGGCGGCTGAAGTTCAGGCTAATGCCGATCCGGCGGCCGATAACTTCCAATATTATCGCGGTTCAAGTTTAGATCAGGCAAGTGCCGACATCTTAGAGCGCTATAAAAGGTTTAATAACCCACAGGGTAATAGTAATCCTACACCAGTTGGCGGGGTTTCAGCTTTCGCCACCAACTTACCCGATATTGAGGATATTAACCGCGATCAAACCTTAAGTAAAACCGAAACTTATTTCCAGTACCGTATTAGTGTTCGCCCTCAAGATCTTAATCAGGTAGGTGAAAATTACATTACGGATATTTATACAACCAACTCTCCCGAGCAGCCAAACGGCAGAAGCTATCGGGCCCAGTGGATTCAATTTAAAATTCCGGTTTTCAATCCCGATAGTAAAGTTGGTCCCATCAATGATTTTCGTTCGATTCGTTTTATTCGTGCTTTCTTAACCCAGTTTCCCGATGATATCGTAGTACGCTTTGCGCGGATGGAGCTAGTACGAGGAGAGTGGCGTCGCTATCAATTTTCTTTAGACGGTACACGTGATCGCTTGTCGCAAGATGATCAAGACAACACCGTTTTCGAGGTTAATGCCGTGAATATTGAACAAAATGGTTCACGTCAACCAGTTCCTTATGTATTACCTCCTGGGATAGATCGCCAGGTGCTATTTGGTACCACATCTGCGAACCAGCAAAACGAGCAAGCTTTATCTCTGCGCATCTTAAACTTAGAAGACGGTGATGCCCGCGCTGTATTTAGAAATATCAATTTTGATATGCGACTTTACAAGCGCTTGCGTTTATTTTCTCACTTAGAGTCTGCCGGCGATTTTGATGATTTAAATAATGGCGATTTGCGCTTATTCATTCGTTTAGGGAGCGATTACGATCTAAACTATTACGAATACGAAATTCCGCTTACCGTTACTCCTTGGGGAACATCTGCTACCAGTCCCGAGCTAATTTGGCCAAGTTCGAACGAATTAGACTTTCCATTAAATGCTTTGAAGGAAGTGAAGTTGGAGCGAAATGCTGCCTATCAAAACACGGGTGATCCCTTGAATGAGCCTTATTCGGCACAGAAGGCAGGCGGACGAATAACCGTGGTGGGAGCGCCGAACTTGGGCAATGTGCGCACCATATTAATTGGGGTCCGCAACCCTAAAAAACGCCTTGCTAATGATCCCGATGATGGCTTTGCAAAAAGTGCAGAAGTATGGATTAACGAATTACGATTAACCGATTTCGATCAAGATGGAGGTTGGGCTGCCAACGCAAGGGTTGCCGCAAAGCTGGCAGATTTCGCCAATGTTTCGGTCACCGGTAGAACGAGCTCCATCGGTTTCGGTTCGCTCGATCAAACGGTTTCCGAGTTTAGCCAAGAGCAGATGTATTCCTATGACCTTCAGTCGAATGTGGAGTTGGGTAAATTTTTTAATAAAGATTATGGTATTCGCATACCAATGTTTTACGGAACCAGCGAAACTTGGATTAATCCTCGCTTTAATCCCCTTGATCCCGATATTGAATTCGACCAGGCGATAGAAAATGTAGAGAGTCCCGCTCGGGCAGATTCGCTTCGCCAGGCCACGCAAGATTATACCCGTCGCCGCTCGATTAACTTTACCAATGTTCGCAAAGAACGCAAGGGTTCGAAAGGGCAGAAAAACCCACAGATTTACGACATCGAAAACTTCGCCGCCAGCTATTCCTTTAGCGAAACCTTTAGACGAAACATCAACACGCGCTTCGATCTAAATCGTCAGCACAATGCGAGCCTTAACTATACTTATCGTACCCGTCCGAAATTAGTGAAGCCTTTCAGTAAAGTTTCGTGGTTGCAAAGTGATTATTTGGCCTTGGTGCGCGACTTTAATTTTTATCCTTATCCCAAGAGTTTTACCGCTATCGCTAGTGCAGATCGGAATTATACCGCTATGCAAATGCGCAATACCGATGCGATTTTAAATGATATTCCACCAGAATTATTAGGGAATTTAGATGCGACCTATAACAAGAACTTTAATCTTAATCGCCAGTATACCTTACTATTTGATCTTACCGAGTCTTTGCGTTTCGACTATAATGCGCGCACCAATGCACGGGTTGATGAGCTGCCAGGAGCGCCAAACACCGACTCGAATCGAACGGAGATAATGCGAAACTTGGAGCAGTTAGGAAGGGCCCTAAACTATCATCAAAGGGTTACGTTGAACTGGCAGTTGCCTTTAAATAAAATTCCCCTGATAGATTTTGCTACAGTAAGCGCTACTTATAATGGTGATTATGACTGGCAAGCCCCTTCTCAAACCACCAATGCTGCCGCAAGAAACTCAAGTGGTACGGGCTCGGACTTTAATTTAAATTTTGGCAATACCATTCAAAATAACCGGCAATTACAACTAAATAGTACCTTAAACTTCACGGCTTTATATGCCAAGGTGCCTTATTTGAAAAAGGCACAACAAGGCTCGCAGGGAGAGGAGCGAAGAAGACCGCGTGGTGTTCCTCGTCCAGGTAGGAATAATCCCAATGCTACCAATAAACCGGAGGAAGAGAAAGAAGATGAGGAGCAAAGTACTTTAGATAAAATCTTGATGGAAAGCGCCAAGGTTCTGATGATGGTGAAATCGGGTTCTTTCAGCTACAGTCAAAGCAATGGGCAGTTTTTACCGGGTTTTGCGAATAGTCCACAGTTATTTGGTTTAGATAATGCAGGTGGTAATTATGCGCCAGGCTTGTGGTTTACTGTGGGTGGGCAAACTGATATTCGCTCGGCTTCAGTGTCAAACGATTGGCTAGTACGTAATGAGAATTTGAATAATCAGTACCGTCAAACGAGCGCTCGCACCATTAATATGCGCCTTACCGCTGAGCCTTTAAACGCCCTACGTATTGTAATTAGTGCGCAAAATAATGCGACTGGAAACTTAGCGGAGTTCTTCCGCTTAGATACGATAGCTGGTGGCTTTGTTAGCCAAAACACCTTTAATACTCAGACCTTCTCTAGTTCTTGGTTTATGCTGGGTACGGCCTTCGAAACAATTTCTGCGCCCGAGTATAGTTCGGCTACCTACGATCAGTTTAGAGAGAATCGTCTAATTATTTCCCAACGATTAGCTAATAATTTGGCATCTACTGATTCCATTGCAGGCTATTCTCCTGATCTAGTAGGTTCAGGTGATTCGTCCAATTTCGGTTACCGCTATTATAGCGTGAGCTCGCAAGATGTAATGATTCCCGCCTTTATTGCGGCTTACTCTGGGCAAGATGTAAATACTATTGAACTGGGAGCAACGCGAAAAACTCCTTTACCAAACTGGCAAATTACTTACGACGGTTTAACCAAGATGAAGTTCTTTAAAAATTACTTCAATAGCTTTACCCTTAGTCATGCCTATCGTTCTACCTATACGGTATCAAGCATGACAACCAATTTGTTTCGTCAGAAGGAGATTCAAGATAACCCTAATGATGTTCCTTTAGATAATAACGGAGACTTATTACCGCTCAATCAAATTAATGCGGTGAGCCTTTCGGAGCAATTTTCACCTTTAATAGGTATCAATACGAAGCTAAAAAACAATATGACTTTACGCGTAGAGTATAAGAGCGATCGTAGCATGATCTTAAGCTTAACCAATAATCAGATTACCGAAAACCGCGGAAGTGAATGGGTAATTGGTGCGGGCTATATCATAAAGGATGTAAAGTTGAAATTTGTAAGAGTGGGTTCTCGTCGCACCAATCCCGTATCTAACTTAGAGTTAAGAGCCGATGTAGGTATTCGCGACAATATCATTTTAATCCGCCGCATCATTGAGGAATCCGATCAAGCCACTTCAGGTCAAAGAATTACCACGGTTAAGGTTTCGGCCGATTACCGCATAAGCCAACGCGTGCAAACCAAGGTTTTCTATGACTTAAATATGTCGCGTTTCAAGACCTCCAATGCCTTCCCATTAACTACTAATCAATTTGGAATAAGTGTAAGGTTAAATCTTGGTCAATAACAAAGAAAACTATTTACATTTGCCGCAAATAATGATATTATGAATATACCAGCCGATTTAAAATATACTAAAGACCACGAGTGGGTGCGCGTTGAAAGTGACGACACCGTAGTGGTAGGCATTACCGATTTTGCCCAAGGAGAATTAGGTGATATTGTATTTGTAGAAATTGAAACGGAAGGTGAAAGCCTTGATCGTGAAGAGACTTTTGGTTCCGTGGAAGCGGTAAAAACTGTTTCTGATTTATTTATGCCAGTATCTGGTGAAGTTTTGGAGTACAACGAAGAAATCGAGTCGAACCCAGAAATAGTAAACAGCGATCCCTACGGTAAAGGCTGGATGGTGAAAATTAAGCTTAGCGATGCTGCCGAGTTAGAAGATTTGCTTAGCGCAGAAGCGTACCAAGATTTGGTAGGGTGATCACGAAGCTGAAAACCTACAAACTAACATATTATACCCCAGCAATTGTCTGGGGTTTTTTGATTGCCTATTTTACCCTCATGCCAGGTTCTCAGGTGCCAAA
Organism: Bacteroidota bacterium; assembly: GCA_003045865.1. GTDB lineage: Bacteria > Bacteroidota > Bacteroidia > Flavobacteriales > Schleiferiaceae > Croceimicrobium. The sequence goes on from PZPB01000004.1 coordinate 47,124, forward strand.
GTCTTTGGCCAGCCTAAATGATAAGTGGATTCATGGCACTATTTATTTTTTCTCTGCTAGTCTAATAATCTTGGGCCAAGTCCGTTATAATTTCAGAAGGAGCTTAAGCATTAAAGCAGCAATTCTTATTTTTTTATTCTGTTTGCTTTTTGGGGGGATCATTGAAATCCTCCAGCATGAGTTTGTTTCTCGGCGCCACGGCGATTGGCTAGATTTCTGGGCCAACAATACTGGTGCTGCAATTAGTGTGCTTTTGTGGTCTTTTACTTTAGGCCGCAAGGCTAAGTAGAAACCCAAAATCACCATTATGCAAGAGAAAAAGTCAGCAAAAGCAAATCTCGAAAACTACCGCCCTATCTTCTTTTTGATTGGTCTAGTGTTTTCCATGTCTTCTTTACTCTATCTTTTTGAAATGAAGATGGAATATCAATTACCTTCCATCCCAAAGGAGGATAATGTAACTTATTTAGCAGGGATTGATATTCCGCTTACCTTCCCGGATAAACCCGAGAAGCCAGAGCCTAAGGCAGAAGAACCTGAGCCGGAGGAGCCGGTAAAGCCCACCGATCGCTTTAAGGAAGTAGATAATACTTTTAAAATTACTGATCGTCCTACTATTGATATTAGCGGACTTACGGACATAAGTTCGGAACCTACCGATCCTCTTCCCGTTGAAACTATTGACGCCGTTTTAGTGCAAAACATGGCGCGGCCGATGGAATGTGAGGAACTGTCGGATAAGTCCGAACAAATGGATTGTTTCAATAAGTGGATTAGTCGTTACCTAGCCGAGGAAACTGTATACCCAGCGCGTCCTCGTAATTTAGGAGTGGAGGAGAAGCTTTATTTGAAATTCTTAATTTCCGAAACGGGCATGGTAGAAGAAGTAAGCGTTATTCGTGGTCAAGATGAAGACTTAAAACAAGAAGCCATTCGTGTTTTAAAGTCAATGCCCAAGTTTAGTCCCGCCTCCCAAATGGGCAATCCAGTAAAGGTCCGTGTAATAGTGCCTGTCAACTTTAAATTACAATAATTTTTATGGCTATTGCCTTTGCGCAAGCGCATTTAATTTATTTATATTTACCCACTAGAAAAAATCAGTATGGAACCTAAAAAATCGCCCGAAGCAGATTTAGAAAAATCCCGCGGAGTATTCCTCCAGTTTGGGATTGTACTAGCCTTGCTTCTCTCTATTTTCCTAATTGAGTATAAGACTTACGATGAGTCCATTGCCAATTTGGGAGAGTTAGAAGTGCAAATGGATGATGAAATTATTCCCATCACTCAAAGGGAAGTGGCCCCGCCACCCCCACCACCCCCGCCCCCACCAGAGGTGATTGAAGTAGTAGAAGATGACGTAGAGCTTGAAGATGAGCTTGAAATGCAAACTACCGAAACCGATATGATGGAAGAAGTAGAGGTGATCGAAATGGAAGAAGAGGTTTCTGATGAAGTTCTAAGTTTCGCCGTGGTAGAGTCCGTTCCGATTTTCCCGGGATGTGAGGATGCTAAGGACAACGATGAGCGTAAGGCTTGCTTCCAGCAAAAAGTTCTTGTATTCGTATCTAAAAACTTTGAATTCCCAGAAATGGCGAAGGAAATGGGTATCCAAGGTAGAGTATATGTAAACTTCGTAATTGAAAAGAATGGTTCTATCACTAATGTAGAAATCGTGAGGGGTGTTGATCCACTTCTTGATGATGAAGCAGTGCGAGTGGTTAAAAAACTACCAAAATTAATTCCAGCAAAACAAAGAGGAAAGCCAGTAAGAATGAGCTTCACTTTGCCGATAAATGCTAAGCTTCAATAAGCTTAAGTTCGTAACTTTACAGCCACGCTTTTAGCGTGGCTTTTTTTTTTAAAAATATTACCATGGACCATACAGAAATTAAACTTTTAGCCTTCGATGCTATTCTCGCTTCCATCGAAGCAGGTAAAGAAATTTTAGATGTTTACGAAAGTGCTTTTGAGGTTGAATTAAAGGATGATAAATCACCTTTAACCCTAGCCGATAAGCGTGCACACCATATGATTGTGAAAATGTTAAAAGAAACTGGTATTCCTATTCTTAGCGAAGAGGGCCGTTCTTTAGCTTACGATGAACGCAGTCAATGGTCAACTATGTGGATTGTAGATCCTTTAGATGGTACTAAAGAGTTTATAAAGCAAAACGGTGAGTTTACCGTAAATATCGCACTAGTAGAAAAGGGAGTTCCCATTATGGGGGTAATTTACGTTCCCGTAGATGAAACCCTTTATTTCGGAGCTGAAGGTTTAGGTGCCTTCCGGGTAGAGAAAGCTGCCCACGTAAAAGAAACCGATAATTTTAGCGACTGGATGGATTTGGGTACGGCGCTTCCAGAAAGCCAAGAGCGACCTTATACTATGGTGGGTAGTAGATCGCACATGAGCGATGAAACGGCAGCCTTCTTCGATGACATTCGTCGTCAGTATCCCGACTCTGAAATTATCAGTAAAGGAAGTAGTTTAAAAATTTGCATGGTAGCAGAAGGTAGCGCGGATGTTTATCCTCGTTTTGCGCCCACCATGGAATGGGATACCGCCGCTGGTCACGGTATTGCTAAAGGAGCTGGTTTTGAAATTTACCAAGCCAATAGTGATAATTCATTGGAATACAACAAAGAAGACTTATTAAACCCTTGGTTTATTGTGAAGTCCAAGAACCTAAGTTAGAATCACTCTATTTTGGTGGGCAAGCTGCGTTAACGTATTTTTGCACACCAAAATCTTTTCGGTTGAACACAGGTGGCGAGGTAAATATTCAAAGTATAACATTGCAGCAAAAAGCGAAAGCAGTTTTAGAGCTTACTAAAGCTCGACTGAACATGAGCGTGGTCTATTCGGCCTTAGCTGGTTATCTTTTGGGGGCAACTGAAATATCTGGATACATTATTTCTTTAGTTTGTATTGGTGGTTATTTGGTGGTAGGAGCGGCCAATGGTTTTAATCAGGTTATAGAGCGTGAGCGCGATACTCTGATGGATCGTACTAAAAACCGTCCTTTGCCCACGGGGCGTCTAAGCCTTTTTGAAGCCATGCTTGCGTGCACCATTATGGCCTTAGTAGGTTTGTGGTTACTCTACCTTATTAATCCATTAACTTTGGGTTTTGGTGCCTTTGCGCTATTTGTGTATGTATTGGTTTATACACCACTTAAGGCTCATGGCCCAGTAGCGGTATTTGTAGGAGCCTTCCCTGGCGCTATTCCTGCACTTTTAGGATGGGTAGCTGCAACGAATGATTTTGATATTGAACCAGGCTTGCTTTTCGCGATTCAGTTTTTATGGCAATTTTCGCATTTTTGGGCCATTGCGTGGATCGCTGATGATGATTACAAAAAAGCTGATTATGTGCTATTGCCTTCGGGAAATCGCGACCAGAAAAGTGCTATTCAAATTGTTTTATATACGAGTTTTTTAATACCAGTAAGCCTTTTACCCGCTTTCGGGATGGGAGGAACTTTATTTTTTACTTGGCCCTGGGCCTTGGTAATTGGTATAATGGGCTTTGTATTTTTGTTTTTTGCTATTAAGCTGTACCGTTCACACGCTATTGCAGATGCGCGCAAATTGATGTTATACAGTATCATTTACCTGCCTGTACTGCAATTATTGTATGTGATCGAAAAATTTATATGACGTGGGAACATTAACGAAGGAGGATAAAAAGAAAGTACAGAAGCCATTATTGTGGATTGGTTTAACCAGCATTGTAATGACTTTTGCAGGTTTAACGAGTGGTTATGTGGTTAGCAGATCGGCCTTAATGGCAGATAATCGCTGGCTAGAATTTCCGCTGCCCGATAGCTTTTTGTATGCTAGTATTGCCATTGTATTGAGCAGTGTCACAATGATATTAGCCAAAAAATCGGCTAAGGCAGGTATGCGAAAAATAACACTTAACTATTTGGTAATTAGCTTATTTTTAGGTTTAGCCTTTACCGCTTTTCAGTTTTTAGGCTGGGACGATTTAGTTAGCAGAGGCTTGTATTTTACTGGCGCTGGAAGTAGTAATTCGGCTAGCTGGGTTTATGTTCTTACTATTTTACATTGGTTACATTTATTTTCGGGTTTGATAGTGTTGGCATACACTATCTACCGCGCTAAAATTGGTGCTTACACCAAGGAAGATTCTCAGGGACTAACGGTAAGTGCCACCTATTGGCACTTCTTGGATATTCTGTGGATTTATTTATATGTCTTTTTGTTAATTATTCGCTAAACTTGCAAAAATTTTGATGCATGGCTAACGGTGCTGCTTTAGAACAAAATACCTCTGCACTATGGGGTGGAGGACGTCAACCATTTGGCGCTAGTTATGGTAAAATGATGATGTGGTTCTTCCTATTATCAGATGCTTTAACCTTTTCAGGCTTTTTAACGGCTATGGGGCTTTACCGCTTCAAGTACGAAGAAACATGGCCCATTGCGGAAAACGTGTTTACCCACTTTCCCATGCTACACGGAGAGCATCCCCTGCTTTTTGTGGCCTTAATGACCTTTATTCTTATCCTTAGTTCAGTAACGATGGTGCTAGCGGTAAATGCTGGCCATAAAAACAATCACAATGGCGTGGTACTGTGGATGGGGCTTACTATTGTAGGTGGTTTTATGTTCTTAGGCTCACAGGCTTGGGAATGGTACCACTTTATCAATGGCGATAAAGGTGCTATTCAGCTAGAAAATAATGCAATCGTATACTTAACTAAAGCTGGTTCGGAAGGTAAAATCCTTAGTGTTTACGAATTAGTTACAGGAGTCGAAAAACCACACGGCGATCATACCGAGTTTTCTACCGGTGATGTAGTAAGTGCCTTCGGTCTTAACACTGATGTGACTTTACGTTACCCTGGAAAAGCAGAAACAACCATGACGCGCGAAGAAGCCGTGAAGGCCTTTCAAACCGCTAAGCTGATTCAAGGAGCGAGTTTACGCGAAAACGAATACGGTAATGTCTTATTTGCCGACTTCTTCTTCTTTGTAACTGGATTCCACGGAACGCACGTATTCTCTGGTGTGGTACTAAATATTATCATTTTCATTAATGTATTGATGGGTACTTACAAACAAAGAGGTCACTACGAAATGGTAGAAAAGGTTGGTCTTTACTGGCACTTTGTAGATTTAGTATGGGTATTCGTATTTACCTTCTTCTATTTGGTTTAATTTTTACAATAAAACATTTTTCAGATGTCAGATCATAGCAATAATCCTAGCGAACACCACGACGGACCAGAAGGTACCGCTTGGATTTGGAAAGTATTTTGGATTCTCTTAGCCGTTACTACTGTAGAAGTAGCTCTCGGTATTATTAAGCCTGAAATATTATTAAGCCAGTTTTTAGGCACCTCTTTGTTGAACGTTATCTTCATCGTTTTAACTCTTGCTAAGGCTTATTACATTGTAGCAGAGTTTATGCACTTAGGACACGAGCGTAAGAACTTCATTTGGACCATTACTTTGCCTATCGTAATATTAATTCCTTATCTAACCTTTGTCCTGTTAACAGAAGGCGGATACATGGGCGTATTGATGAATCAATAGATGAACAAAAACACACCATCTAAGAAGGCAGTTTTAGTAGTTTTACTAATACTGCCTTCTTTGTTTTACTTAATCTTTGTTTACGGAGCCGAAGGAAATTTCTTCAAAACCCTTGATTATGTTGGGCCAAAGGAAATTGTGCAGGTAGAAAAAGATGGGCAACTGGTAAATGATACCATTCCCTATGTGATACCCGATTTTGAATTTATAAATCAAGAGGATACTACCTTAAGTTCCGCCGAAATGCGCGGGAAGGTATATGTAGCCAATTTCTTCTTTAGTTCTTGTCCTACCATTTGTCCGGCCATGAACTATAATTTGAAGCAAGTACAGGATCGCTTTCTCGGATATGAGGACATATACTTTTTATCCTTTACGGTAGATCCAGAATACGATAGTCCTGCAGTGCTCAAAGTATATGAAGAGAAAATTGGAGCCGTAAATGGTCGCTGGTTTTTTCTAACGGGCGAAAAAGAAGCTCTTTATAAAACGGCTCGTGACTTTTTTGTCAACGCTATGGAAGACTCTACCGCGGCAGGTGGCTTTTTACATTCGGAGTATATGGTAATTGTTGATTGGGAAGGTAGAATTCGTAGTAGAATTGATGAACAAGGGAACTTAAAAGCGGTTTATAATGGCACAAGTCCCGATGAAGTCAATAAACTGAAGGACGATGTTAAAGTGCTTATTGCGGAGTATGAAAAGCATAAATCCGTAACCGAGTATCGCGAGTCAAAAAAATAGCCTTTACAGAGATGGGGAAAATCAAAAATTTGAAGCAAGAAAAGAAGAATAGCGATCGGGTAATGATACCCATCATTATTGCCCTTTCTATTTTGGTACCGGTAGCGGTGGCCCTACTTATTATCTTCCCAGAAGTATTTTCAGCTGATTTAGGGATCGATAGAGGTACACTGCCCGCTTTTCACGCTGTTTTAAATGGTACTACCGCAGCTCTTTTACTGTTGGGTTTGTTTTTTATTATGCAAAAGAAAGTAGACGCACATCGTGCGGTAATGCTGGGTGCCTTTGGTCTTTCTGCGGTTTTTTTAGTGTCTTATGTTATTAGTAAAGTTAATGCAGATCCGATCCCTTTCGGAGGAGAAGGCTTTATAAGGAGCTTGTACTTCTTTATCCTAATTTCACATATACTTTTAAGCGTTCCTGTCTTACCTTTAGCAATGTTTGCTATTTATCGCGGTTGGACTCAAGAGTATTCTAAGCACAAGAAAATTGTGCATTATACTTTTCCTATTTGGCTCTACGTAGCGGTAACAGGAGTGTTGGTTTATTTTTTTATGAGACCTTATTATTAGTCCTTATGTTCAAAGCTTTGCGAATTTTCAGTATTCTAGCCTTAATTTTTATCACTAGCCTATCTGCGCAAGCGCAATGCGCCATGTGTAAAGCAGTAGCTTCATCTAGTACAGAGGCAGGCAGTACAGTGGCCACGGGTTTAAACGGAGGTATCATTTACCTAATGGCCTTCCCTTATCTAATTATGGCGGTTGTGGGCTACGCAATATATCGTCACCGTAAGCAGCAAACTGAGACTAAAGCAGACTAAATCAAGCGATAAAGTATATCTTTGCGAGGCTACTTGTACTTGCTATCTTTATCCTTATGAAAGTATTTCTGCCTTATCTGTTGCTTGTTTTTTTAACACTTGGTATTGAGGCATCCTCTCAAAATGTCATCACCGAGCAATGGACTCTACAAGAATGTATCAATCAGGCTGTAGAGCATAATATTACCATTCAGCAAGCCAAATTGAATGCAGACTTGGCGCATAATAACCTTGATGTTTCTCAGTGGAGCTATGCTCCTAATCTAAACTTTGGAAGCAACTACTTCTGGAATTTCGGTCTTAACATTGATCCTGTAACCAACCAAATTAGTCGCCAAACTCGCCAAACGGCTAACTTTAATTTAAGCACCAATTGGAGTGTTTATGAGGGGGGGCGCAAGTATAAGACGATCGCTCGCGATAATAATAGCCTACTAGCGGCTCGCCTCGATTATGAGGCGGCTAAAAATGACATCAGCCTGAATGTTGCTTCAATTTACTTACAAATCTTACTTAATAAGGAAATTGAGTTAGTTGCGCTCGAGCAGATGCGCATCAGCGATTTGCAGGTAAGGCGTTGCGAAAAAATGGTGGACGCGGGTTCATTAGCAAAAGGCGATTTATTGCAATTGAAGGCCCAGCTAGCGCGCGATCAACAAAACTTAATCGCTAGTCAAAATAACGTGAAGCTTAGTCGTTTGCAATTAGCAAACCTTTTATTGATAGAGGATCCTAGTGATTTCGATATTAGCTTTCCTGAAATTCCGCTGCCAGAAGCAACTTTAATTAGTGCATCTCCGGTAGGTATTTATAATACGGCCCGAGAGAATCAACCTAATATTAAGAGCGCGGAAATAAAAGAGAGAGTTAGTCAGCAGAATGTTTCTATCGCTCAAGCTTCTTATCTGCCAACACTTTCTTTAGTTGCTCAGGTGGGAACAAACTACTCCGATCAGATACCTAATATTACTGGCGCTACGGATGTTTTTATACCTATCGGTCAGGTGCAGTCTAGCGGTGAGTTGGTTACTAGTCTAAATGCTCAAAGTATACCAACCATTGATGGTATTCAGCCTTTTAATTCACAGGTAAGCGATAACCTAAATGAGGTGGTTGGTATCAACTTTTCGGTTCCCATCTTTAGTCGTATGACGGTGCGTAATTCGGTTCAGAATGCGAAGATCAATGCTGATATCGCTCGACTAAATTTAGAGCAAACTAAGAATAACTTAAAGCAAACCATTTATCAAGCTCATGCTGATGCGAAGGCTTCTTTTGAACAATATAAAGCCGCAGAGACTTCGGTAAACGCTAGCCAAGAAGCTTTTAATTATGCCCAACAACGTTTTGAAGTGGGCGCCATAAATCAGTTAGATTTTGAAAGTGCGAAGAATAACCTCGCTTCTGCAAAAAGCCAATTTTCCCAAGCCAAGTACGATTATATATTTAAAATAAAAGTACTGGAGTTTTACCTTACCAATCAAGTAGCCTTATGAGTAAAAGTTTGAAAATAATTCTCGCCCTAGTGGTTGTTTTAATAGTAGTTTTAGTAGTTGTTAAAAAGCAAGGCTGGGTGGGTAGCACCCCTGGTATAGAGGTAGAAATAGGGCAGGTTGAGAAGACATCTATCACAGAAACAGTTATAGCTAGTGGTAAAATTCAACCGGAGGTGGAAGTAAATATTAGTGCGGAAGTTTCGGGAGAGATTATCGAACTCCCCATTAAAGAAGGAATGGCCGTAAAAAAGGGTGACTTACTTGTTAAGATTAATCCCGATTTATTTTTAGCGGCTTTAAACCGTTCTGGGGCCAGCGTAAATACGGCCAAAGCTAGCTTGGCTAGTGCGAAGGCGCAAGCCATAGAAGCAGCCAATAACTATAAGCGTAACAAACAGCTGCACGATCAAGCGGTAATTAGCGATGCCGAGTTTGATGCCGCAAAACGTCAGAATGAAGTGGCTAAACTAAGTGTTGAAAGCGCCCAATATCAGTTGATAAGTGCTCAGGCTACTTTGCAAGAGGCTAAAGACAATTTAGAGCGCACAACCATTTACGCTCCTATGGATGGAACTATTAGCATGTTAAATTCAGAAGTAGGGGAACGAGTGGTAGGAACGGCTCAGATGACGGGAACAGAAATTTTACGCATCGCGAACCTGCAAATGATGGAGGTTTTAGTAGAAGTGAATGAAAATGATATCATTCGCGTGGAAGTAGGCGACACTGCTCTTGTAGAAGTAGACGCCTATCTTGATAAAGAATTTAAAGGTATAGTAAGTGAAATTGCAAATTCAGCGCGCTTGCAAGGAACCACTATCGATCAGGTTACAAACTTTGAAGTGAAGGTTCGTATTTTACCTTCGTCCTATAAAGATTTACTTAAAGAAGGCGAAGAAACTCCTTTTCGTCCTGGCATGACCGCCAGCTTAGAGATTTTAACCGACCGACAAGCGGGTGTTTTATCAGTGCCTATTCAGGCTGTAACTACCCGCGCAGATACCGCGTCTAGCGAAAATGGTTATAGCACCAAAAAGCTTGAGGATAAAGATGAATTGTTTGAAATTGTTTTTGTGAGCAAGAACGGGAAAGCGGAATTACGCGTGGTGAATACGGGTATTCAGAATGATGAAAATATCGTTATTACCGAAGGTTTAACGGAAGGTGAGGAAATAGTGATTGGCCCCTACAGCGCTGTTTCTAAGCAGTTGTCGAATGGCAAACGGATCAAGCCTAAAGCAAAGGGAGAAGTTTCAGAAGACTCGGAAGAAGATTAAGTGGCCAATATTTTAGCAATAGAAAGCTCCACCAAAAATTGTTCGGTAGCCCTTTTTAAGGATGGTACTTGTTTGGTGCTGAAAGAGGAAATTGGAGAGCAGTTTATTCATTCCGAGAAGCTACACGTCTTTATGGACGAGGTTTTGAAAAGTCAAAACTTTGCGGCTAAGAATCTTGATGCCATTGCCGTAGGTGCAGGTCCGGGTTCTTATACTGGTTTGCGTATTGGCTTATCTTCCGCTAAGGGTTTAGCCTTTGCTTTAAAGCTTCCTTTAATAAGTGCAAACAGCTTAGAAATTCTAGCGCATCAGCTGCTAAAGCAGGAAAAGATACCAAAGGATGCCATACTTCATCCTATGATTGATGCACGACGTATGGAGGTGTACACTGCCTCCTATAATTGCGACTTACAGGAGTTATCAAAAGTTGAAGCCCAAATTATTAACGAAGATATTTACCAGGATGCTAAGCCTCGTTATTTTTTTGGAGATGGTGCTAGTAAATTTGAGCAGGTTTTTCAAAACGAAAATTATGTTTTTCCCCAATTGTACTATCCATCCGCTCTCGCTTTGGGGGAGATAGCAATGGATAAATACGCTCGAAAAGACTTTGAAGATCTCGCTTATTTTGAGCCTTTATATGTTAAAAACTTTCAAGCAGGTAAACCCAAGAAGCTGCTGTAAAAAATAATTTAGAAGCTATGGAAGGGTCCTATATTTTTAATATCTATTCACTGGCTTTAATTTTTAGTAGTATACCTGCTTTTGCGCTAGCGGTGTGGATTGGACTCCATAAAAGTAAAAGTCTTTTTCATTAGTATTCCCTTCTTCTTATCGCAGCCGCCACTTGGGCCGTGGCTTATGGCTTCGAGCTGCCTTCGCAAAGTTTGGAGCAAATGCTTTTCTGGATTAAAATAGAGTACATTGGAATCTGCGCTCTCCCAACCCTTTGGTTATTGTTCTGCTTTAATTTTATCGGTTGAGAATATTGGGTTAATCCCTTTAGCTTAGGGGTCTTTATCCTGTATTCCGTTTCAACATAAATTGCCGTTTTTGCCAATAATTCTTATCATCTTTTTTACGCAAGTACGCAGTTAAATACATTGGCCGCGCCTTTTTAATTATTATAAATTGAACTTGGCCCCGGTATAAGTTACATACACTGATATTTTATGCCATGGTTATTTGGGGCTATATCTCTTTGTTTTTTTATTTAGGAAGCTCGAAGTCGATTTTTAGAAAACAGAACATTATTATCATCATCATCACCCTTATTCCCCTTTTGGTAAATGTGGCTTATGTGTTTTTAGAAATACGACCTTATGGGCATCTCGATTTAACACCCTTTGCATTCTTAGGCACCGCTTTTATAATCGCTATGGGTTGGTTACGAATCGGTCTGTTTGACTGTGTGCCCATTGCTCGTGCTAAGTTTATTCATCAAGTGGGAGCTGTCTTTGTTTTGATCGGTGATCAAGGAAGAATTAGCGATTATAATGAAAGTTTTGGGCGTTTAAGTAAGAAGTCTGAAGAGGATTTACTGGCGGTAAGCCTTGACGAAGTTTTCGAGCAAAACATAGTGACCCGTATCTCGGCCTCTAATAATGTGATTAAGTATCAAGATGATTTTTATGAATTAATTCGGGTAGACGTAAATCATGGAAAGAAAGTGGTTGGTTAGTCCATTTTGTTTAAAAATACGACCGAGCGGGTTATTAGCGACAGAAGGCTGAAGGAGCAAAGAGTGGAACTGCAAAAGTTAAATCGCCTAAAAGAACAACTCTTCTCTAATATTGCCCACGACCTTAGAGGGCCATTGCATAATTTGCAGGAAGTACTAACTCTTGTGAATGCAAATCTTCTTACCTAATCGGAAAAGGAATCGTTAATGGTTGATCTTTTGCCTAGTGTCGATCAAAGCGCAGGCTTAATGGAGAACCTGCTTTCATGGGCTTCTTCTCAGCAAAAAGGCGAGACAATTAATTGTGAAAGCTTCGATGTAAATGAGGTAAAACAAAAAGTGTTGGGTTCCTTAAAGGCTTTAACAGAAAAGAAACTTTTAAAGGTAAGGGTATTACATTTTCCTTTCGCCTTCCAAAAGAAGAGAGTTTGTTGGGAAAGGAAAGCTTGAAGGTATAATACCGGCTTGCACCTAAGTTTATAAATACCAATAATCTTTGCCTTCTATTTTGTTCTGGCCCATTAAAAAGTCTTCGATATTGCGCCTTTGGGCGGGATTAGGATAAATGCCAATCAGCAACTTGGCACCATTACTTAAATTGGTAAAACGAAAGTCTTCACGTGGAATGCTATCCTTTTCTTCCGAATGCTGACTTTCTAAGTCCATCCACGAAAAATTTAGGCCCGATTCAATTAATAAGGAAGCACAGAGTTTCGCTTTTTTACCATTTCCCCAGAGGTAGAGCTTGCTAAATTTTTCAATCTCGAGGAAGCGCTTAAGTTTGAGGCTGAAAAATGCTTTTTGCTGATAATCTTCCGAAAGGTGCGAGATGCGTAAGGGATGTTCTCGCCAATAAAGACTAATCTCGCCTATACATTCTACATCGAAGCCGTGCTTGTGCCACTTAAAAACCAAGTCGTAATTTTCCGGGTATTCTAAATTTTTGAAAGCGCCAATTTCTTGCATATCTGCCTTGGAGCACAGCCAATTAGGGGAAGCAATAACGCAGTTGCGGTAAACATTAGACCAGGTGGCTCCACAAATATTTATTTCATTAAGCCAGGCTTCATGTTTACGTAATTGTCGTGAAACACTTTTGTCGGAAAAGTAGCTGACCATACCGGTAATCACTGTTTTGGGCGCACGCGATTTAATTCGACCTACCATCATTTCAAGTCGCTCATTTGGATAAATGTCATCGGCGTCGCAGCGACTAATATATTGGCCCTCACAATGCTCAAAAGCTAAATTAAGCGCCGGGATTATTCCTTTTTCTAAATTCTGAATGATCTTAATGCGCGCATCTCCAGCGGCAAATTTTTGCAGTATGTTTAGGGAGTCATCCTCCGAAAAGTCATCTATGGCAATGAGTTCCCAGTTGCTATACGTTTGTTCCTGTATAGACATTAAGGCCTCCGCAATAAAGCGGCCTGCATTAAAAAAAGGCATGATCAAACTTAATTCTACTGGCACGGCACTATCTTAGTTTGCAAATTGAAGCTTTTAATTTCATGAACAGGTTAACCGCACTTATTAGTCTTTGTTTACCATTTTTATTGGGGAGTTGTAGCACCAATCGCTCGCTCGTTAAACTAATACAAATGCATAAAAGTGCTGGCCCAACGGAGTCTAATTTTGATATCCTATTATCCTGCCACAGCGGATACTTATTGCGAAGTGACTCAACTCTTTAAAAAGGAAGAGTCATTAAATCTACTAATCCGCCGAAAGGGCGAAATATTAATTCGCAGGCAAGACTTATTTCCCAGTATGAATTTGACCAAGCGCCTCTGATACGTCGCTAAGCGGAAGTTTACAGGCTCCATCTGTGCAAACGTAAATGAGGGTTTTATCGGCCACAAAGCGCTGAGCAAAAAGGGGAGCATCATTTTCTTTATCGGCCCAAAGAACTAAACTTTGCGGCTGAAAATCACCGTTAATTGCTTGATATTTCTCTTTTGCTTTAGGCCCAGAAACCACTATTTCATAATAAGGATAGCTCTGGAAAACTAAGAGCTTGGCCCAGTTGGCATAGCTTTCACCGTAGTCCATGGCACGACCTTTCAAATGATTAAGCATTACCTGAGCTTGTTCGCTATAAGCCGAGTTCTGCTTAATCTTCCCGAGCATAAAAAAGTTATGTGCCATGGTGGAATTCGCCGAGGCAATAACATTATCAGCCGTCTCTAAACTGCGTGCAATCAGCTGTTCACCACTTTTAGGACGGGTATAAAAAAGCCCACTTTTCCTATCTTCAAATTCGCTTTGGGCATAGTTTAGCCATTTTTCCGCTTGCGCTAGATAGGCATCCTCCTGCGTTTCCTGATAAAGAAAAATAAAGGCTCGGCAAGCAAAGGCATAGTCTTCAATTAAACCTTCAACATGACTATTGCCGCTGTGCCAAGCGTGCCATAAACGCTGCTCATCTTGGCTTTGTTCTTTTAAAATCCACTGGCCTAATTCTTTCGCTTTCGCTAGATGCTCATCCTTATTAAAAGCGCGGTAAGATTCAATATAGGCTTCCATCATTAAAGCATTCCAGGAAGTTAAGGCCTTGTCGTCTAAGCCCGGTCTAACTCTTTCGGCACGAGCACTTAAAAGGATTTCCTGCCAATGGGCCTTTTTCGTTTCAAACTCTTTTTCCTCTATCTTATGCTTTTCGCAGAAGCGCGCGTCACTCTCTTTTCGCAATAAAATATAATTTCCATTTTCCCAATAGGCTTCCTTTTCCAGTTGGTAATAGTCAAAGAAAAGTAACCAATCCGAAGGAGGGATTAATTCTTCTAGTTGGCCTAGTTGCCAAACGTAAAACTTTCCTTCTTCGCCCTCGCTGTCCGCATCTAAAGCCGAATAGCAGGGACCATTCTCGGCTTTTAATTCTCTTTCTAGCCAGGCGATGGATTGTTCCACCACCTCTCGGTAGGCCGGTTTTTTAAAATGACGGTAAGCCTTCGCGTAAAGCGAAATGAGCTGGGCATTATCGTACAACATCTTTTCGAAGTGAGGCACTTTCCAAAAGCTATCGGTGCTATAGCGGGCAAATCCGCCCCCTATCTGATCATAAATTCCTCCTTGATACATCTTGTCAAGTGTAAGCTCTACATAGCTTAAGGCTTCTGTATTCCCGCTAATTACACCATAGTGTAGCATAAAGTCGAGGTTAACGGGCATGGGGAATTTGGGGGCGCGATTGGCACCACCTTCTTCCCAATCGAGAGTGTTGATCCAATTTTCGAAAACACTGTCGGCTTCGCTTTCGGTAAAGGGACTTAGTTTGGTGTTGAGGGCAAGGAGCTGACTTTGCTCGATGCCTTGGGTTAGTTTATTGGCGTACTCTAAAACCTGCTCACGATTTGTGTGATACATTTTATTGAGCTCCCCTAAAACTTGAATCCATTTGTTTTTAGGTACATAGGTTCCCCCCCAAATAGGTTTGCCATTGGGTAGGCAAACGACATTAAGGGGCCAGCCGCCGCTATTGGTCATTAACTGCAGGGCGGTCATATAAATTTCATCAATGTCGGGACGTTCTTCTCGATCCACTTTTATCGATACAAAGTGCTCGTTCATTACCGCGGCAGCCTCCTCATCTTCAAAACTTTCGTGCTCCATTACGTGGCACCAATGGCAGCTGCTATAGCCGATACTCACAATCAACAATTTATCAAGCACTTGAGCCTCGCTTAAAACCTCTTCACTCCAGGCTTGCCAATGCACCGGGTTGTTGGCATGTTGTTGTAAATAAGGACTTAAGGAATATTTGAGATTATTCTTGTGGATCGACATTTTGCTTTTATTTTCGCATCTGCTGAAA
Source organism: Bacteroidota bacterium (assembly GCA_003045865.1). Taxonomy (GTDB): domain Bacteria; phylum Bacteroidota; class Bacteroidia; order Flavobacteriales; family Schleiferiaceae; genus Croceimicrobium. Next base: position 62,523 of record PZPB01000004.1, read on the forward strand.
AGCAGCACTACCAAAGCGATTATTATTAGAAATAATCGCCTAGGCTTCACGATGCTTAACATGGAGATAACATTAGAATTTAACATTTGCATTGCAAAGGTAAACAAAGGTCAACCCGCACATGGATAGTTATCTCTTATTAGTAATTGCGCTGCTTATACTTGCCGTGGGTGACTTAATTGTAGGTGTTAGCAACGATGCGGTTAACTTTCTCACCTCCGCCATTGGCTCAAAGGTGGCCAGTAGAAAAACTATAATTATTATTGCGGCGGCAGGTGTTTTTGTGGGAGCGGCCTTTTCTTCGGGAATGATGGAGGTAGCGCGCAAAGGGATTTTTAATCCCAGCTTCTTTTCTTTCGCCGACGTAATGGTCATTTTTATGGCGGTAATGATTACCGACCTTATTCTTTTAGATACGTTTAATACTCTCGGTTTACCAACCAGTACCACCGTTTCTATTGTTTTCGAACTTTTAGGCGCCAGTGTTATGGTGGGTTTTTTAATGCTAAAGTCGGGTCAGCATCCTGATTTAGAACTCCTCGACCTAATAAACACAGCCAAGGCCATTCAAATAATTGGTGGGATATTTCTTTCTATTGTGGTGGCCTTTTCAGTCGGTGCTGCATCACAGTGGCTTTCGCGATTGCTTTTCACCTTTAACGCCAAACAGGGTATAAAAAAATACGGGGCAATTTTCGGGGGCTTATGTATGACGGTAATTATTTATTTCCTTTTGATTAAAGGGATAAAGGGAGCTGATTTTGGTGATAGTATCAATAATTTCTTTAAACAATCTTCTGGTAGCATAGTCCTTTATTCTTTAGTCTTAAGCACCGCGACCTTGTTTGTGTTGCAAAAATTCTTAGACATAAACCCTCTTAAAGTGGTAGTGTTAGCGGGTACTTTCTCCTTAGCTATGGCTTTCGCTGGAAACGATTTAGTAAACTTTATCGGCGTTCCCATTACGGGTTACCAGTCCTATGGTATGTGGCAAGAGTCGGGCTTAGCGGCGGATGCCTTTAGTATGAGTGCTCTAGCGCAAGCGGTGCAAACGCCAAAAATATTACTATTCGCGGCGGGATTAGTAATGGTAGTTACTTTATGGTTTTCTGCGAAAGCACAGAAAGTGACCGACACTTCGGTTAAATTAGGTAGTCAAGATGCAGTGGATGAGCGCTTTAAGCCTAACTTCATTTCCAATGCCGTAATTAAATTGGCTAATGCTTTAAATCAAGTTTTCACCACGATTGTACCCAATCACGCTTTGCGGAAAATTGACAAACGTTTCCACTATCAGGAAATGAAAGAAAAAGATAAAAAAGCTTTTGATCTAGTAAGAGCGGCGGTTAATTTGGTTATTGCTTCCATCCTTATTGCTTTTGCCTCCTCTTTAAAATTACCGCTTTCTACTACTTATGTATCCTTTATGGTAGCCATGGGTGCTAGTTTGGCGGATAGAGCCTGGGGAAAAGGAAGTGCGCCTTATCGTGTGGCCGGAGTGGTTAATGTAATTGGAGGCTGGTTTATTACCGCAGCGGCTGCATTTGCTCTATCGGCACTTATAGCCCTTGCCATTTACTTCGGAGGCAATTATATGGCCTTAGCCTTATTCTTTGTGGCTTTAATCGCCATGTATCGCAGTAATAGAAAGGCGAAAGCGAGTTAACTGATTTTTCCCGAATAAGAGTGCTTTCCTAAGCTAAGTCCGGCAGTTAATCTGAGCAATAATGCTTCGAAATGGAGCTTAAGCCTCTATCGAATTTCTTACAATACTCTTTAAGCTGAACTCAGGTTTAAAACAAACAAAGCGGCTATTAATGCCGCTTTGTAATTGCTGTTGTAATTAATATGTGCCGCTTTCGCTAGATGGCCATTCACATCGAATTTCCCGTTTAAAGCGAAGGCTTTGTTTTTAGTTATTCTCTTTAAAATGCTTAAAGAATAAAGGAATGGTTTCAATGCCTTTATAGTAATTAAATAAGCCGTAATGCTCATTAGGGGAGTGAATGGCATCACTGTCTAAACCAAAGCCCATTAAAATAGACTTCAATCCTAATTTCTGCTCAAATAAGGCCACGATAGGAATACTACCTCCGCTACGCACTGGAACGGGAGTTTTACCAAAGCTTTCTTCCATGGCTTTACTTGCCGCGCGGTAACCAGAATCATCGGTGGGTGATACATAGGGAAGGCCGCCATGGTGAGGCGTAACTTCTACCTTTACGGCAGCAGGTGCAATTTTCTCAAAATGCTCTTGGAAGAGTTTGGTAATTTTATCGGGATCTTGATGCGGTACTAAACGCATGGAAATTTTGGCCTTCGCCCATGAGGGGATTACTGTTTTAGCACCTTCGCCCATATAACCACCCCAAATGCCATTTACATCTAAGGTAGGACGGATGGAAGCTCTTTCAGGAGTACTATAACCTAATTCGCCATAAACGTCGCTTAAATCTAGGGCTTGCTTGTAATTCTCTAAGCTGAACGGTGCCTTAGACATGGCTTCTCTTTCCGCTTCGCTCAATTCTTGTACATCTTCGTAAAAGTGCGGAATGGTAATGTGATTGTTATCGTCTTGCAGACTGGCAATCATTTTATTTAAAACGTTAATGGGATTCGCTACTGCTCCACCGTAAAGGCCTGAGTGTAAATCGCGATTGGGTCCGGTAACTTTTACCTCTACGTAACTTAAGCCGCGTAAACCTGTGGTAATACTGGGGACGTCATTGGCTAACATGCCCGTATCGGAAATTAAAATCACATCTGCGCTAAGCTTCTCCACATTGCGATCTACAAACCAAGCGAGGTTTTCAGAACCCACTTCTTCTTCGCCCTCAATCATAAACTTCACGTTGCAGGCAAGGGTGTTGGTAGCATTCATAACCTCAAGGGCTTTTACATGCATAAACATCTGACCTTTATCGTCACAGGCGCCACGTGCGAAAATGGCTCCGTCGGGGTGTTTGTCTGTTTTGCGAATAACAGGCTCGAAAGGCTTAGTAGTCCAAAGTTCTAGCGGATCGGGTGGTTGCACATCGTAGTGGCCATAAATAAGCACAGTAGGTAAACTAGGATCTATTATTTTTTCGGCGTAAACAATGGGGTAACCGGGAGTGGGGCAGATTTCTACCTTTTCCGCTCCAGCGGATTTTAAGCTTTCGGCTACAACCTCCGCCGCTTTCATAACATCACCTTTGTAGGCGCTGTCGGCAGAAATACTAGGAATGCGTAATAGGGTGAAGAGTTCTTCCACGAAGCGCTCCTTATTTTTTTGGATATAGTCTTTTTGAGAGGACATAGTAAAATTTGTGATTTAGCCCAAAGGTAAGAATGATTTCGGCTGAGCTAAAGGATAGAAGGCTATAATTCTAGCTCCTTTTAATTTTTTCAGCACAGATCACTACAAAATATCAACTATGGGTTTTAAGCCAGCAAAACCAAACTTAAAATACCGCCAATAATTAACAAGCGGTAAAGGTAATTGAGATAATAAAAGTGTTCACGCTTCTCGGCGAAAGCCAAAAGACCCGCGCTAAAAAAAAGACCAGCCAAGCCAACAATGAGGAAGTAACCAATTCCGCTAAAGCCCACTTTGTAAAAAATAAGGGAGGCGGGAATCAATCCCGAAAAGGTGAAAAACGCAATCAGCCACTTGGTGCGTTTTAATCCTAAGGTTACGGGTAGAGTGGGGTAGCCAACAATCACATCTCCTTTAAGGGCTTCGAGATCTTTCACAATTTCACGGATGAAGATAACCAAGAGGAGGAAGCTTACGTAAGTGAGAATTAAAAGGTCTTCGAGGTGGAAGTAAAGGAAGATGGCGAAAAAAGGGGTAATGCTTAGTAGGGCCGCCATCATATTGCCAATGAAGGTAATTTTTTTGAGTTTATGGGAGTAAAACCAAAGACTAAAGTTATATGCGGCGAAGAAGAGAAATACGTTTAAGCTGGCGCTATACGCTAAGATGAGACTGGTGAAGGTAAACACGAAATACAGTCGTAGCCCGGTACTTTGTTTTAAGATCTTCTCATAAAAGGTTTTCTTGGGCCTATTGATGAGGTCTTTTTCTAAATCGTAAAAATTATTAATAATGTATCCGGCCGCGACCGAAAAAAGGGAGGCAAATACGATGAAATGCACTTTGGGGTCTAAAAGATAGCTGCGCCAGTACTCGGGTTGGTTGAGTACAAATATTACCGTGAGGTATTGTGCTAGGGCTAAGAAAAATATGTTATACCAACGAACAAGCGAAAATAGGGCTGATAGCTTATAGATTTGGATCTTGTCGCGCCTCCGCAGTGCCAAAACTTAGAGACGGTAAATAAGCTCGGTGTCGTAGCCTTTTAAAAGCTCTTGTGCTTTTTCGTAATCGGCGGTAAAGCCTAGTACAAATCCACCACCGCCACTACCGCAAAGTTTGAGGTAATAGGCATTGGTTTCAAAACCTTGTTGCCATAAATCTTTCACGCTGTGAGGAATCATGGGGGTGAAGTTTTCGAAAACCAGTTGGCTTAATTTCTTTAAGTTATTGAAAAGAGGTTTGGTGTCTCCTTTTAAGAAAGCCGCAATACAAGCGTCGTTGTATTTGGTAAACTGATCTTTCATAACGTTGCGGAAACCTTCCTGCTTCATCTTTTCCATGAAGATGTTTACCATAGGTTGGGTTTCACCGGGAGCGCCGCTGTTTACTAGAAAAATTGCGCCTTTACCTTCGGCTGCATTAGGGATGCTTACGGTACCTAATTCATCTTTCGAATGGATAAGCACGGGAAGCTGTAAATAGCAAATTAGCGGATCAAGGCCTGAGCTTTTTCCATGGAAATAAGATTCCATTTGCCCTAAAATCTTTTTAAGATTTTGGATATTCTCCTTGCTAATGTCCGCCTCAGGGTCGATGCGATTAATGGCATAGCGATCGTAAATAGCCGCACACAAAGCGCCGCTGCTTCCTACGCCATAGCCTTCGGGAATGGAACTGTCGAAATAAAAACCATCAGCGATATCGGCCTTAAAGGCGGATAAATTTAAAGGAGCGATAATTTCGCCACTTTCCTGCAGGTTTTCTAAATGCTGATAATATTTAGCGAGGCTGGCATTGGATTTCTCCGCAAAGCCACTTAAGCTTTCGGCCTGTTTAAAGGCACCTTGATAATAGTTGTAAGGAACAGAAAGACCCTTGGAATCGTTTATGATACCGTACTCTCCGAAGAGTAGAATCTTAGCGTAGTAAAACGGATTACTTTTCATAGTGAAATCTTTTCCGGACCATTGCCGACGCGGTCGCAAATATACTCCCCGTTTTTTAAATAAGGAGTGATTATTCGATTAACGAAGTCTAGTACCTTTTGTTCGAAGGCTTTAGGGAATAGAAGATGCACGTTGGCGCCTGCATCTAGGGTGAAGTAGGCGGGAATATTAGTTTCTTTGCGGAAGGCCCAAATCGCTTCGATTATCTGCAAAGTGTTGGGCTTCATTAAAATGAAATAGGGATTTGAGCTCATCATCATGGCGTGGAGCGTTAAGGCTTCGCTTTCTACCAAAGTGCCAAATGCGTTCAGATCACCGCTTTTTAAAATGCTTAAAAGCTCCTCTAAATTGCGATGGGCTTGCTTGAAACGTTCTTTCGCGAAAGGATGGTTGTTCATTAAACCGTGTCCCGCTGTACTGCTAACTTGTTTTTGTCCCTTCTCCACTAGGAGAATACAATCGCAGAAATCTTGAAAAACCGGTGCCACATCACCTTGGTAGGGAATGCCATATTCGTCGCTACTTTCGTGGATGCCAGAAAATTCGCCCCATTGCCCAAGTGGACCATAAAGGGAACGACTGGCAGAACCAGAACCCAAGCGAGCCCACTCACTAGCTTTGCGATGGAAGTTTAATTCTTTTATTTTCCCTAATTCGCTTCTTAGGTCGAGCAGGCATAAAGCTAAAGCACTCATGCCACTGGCGCTGCTGGCAATACCGCTACTGTGTGGAAAGCTATTGTGGGTTTCAATCTTTAGTTTCTTGCCTAGTAAAGGTCCGAGCTCACTTTTTATGCGTTCGAGAAATTGCTGCACCTTGCCTTTAAAGTCGGGTTTTAATTCCCCGTCTAAATAAAGGTCGAAGTCAATATCGCCATTACCGCTCTCGCCCACCACACTTACGGTAGTTTGGGTGTAAGAGGCACTAAGCGTAAAGCTTATGCTGGGATTCGCCGGAATTTGATTCGCGTATTTACCCCAGTATTTAACTAGTGCGATATTGGATGGACTGCGCCAAGTGCTTTGCATAATGCTAATTTGATAGGCTCTTAACCCTAGCTAAGAGTAATGGTTCTAATTATTTTATTCGCCCGCTTCTGCGCTTCTTGCGGAAGCTTCGCGCTCGATCTTTTTAACCAAACCTTGTAATACCTTTCCGGGACCTACTTCAATAAATTCTGTAGTGCCGTCGGCAATCATGTTTTGCACACTTTGCGTCCATTTTACCGGTGAAGTCAATTGCTTGATGAGGTTGGATTTAATTTCCTCTGGATCGGAAATAGCCGTAGTGCTTACGTTTTGGTAAACTGGGCAAATGGGAGTTTTAAACTCGGTATTAGCAATCGCTTGGGCGAGACGCTCTTCTGCGGGTTTCATTAAAGGCGAGTGGAAGGCACCACCTACGGGTAAGATTAAAGCTCTTTTGGCACCGGCTGCTTTCATATTGTCGCAGGCTAGTTTTACTGCTTCTAAAGCGCCTGATATAACTAATTGTCCGGGACAATTATAATTAGCGGCTACTACCACCCCTTCGGTTTCGGAGCAAATGCGTTCTACCTCTTCGTCAGCTAAGCCTAAAACGGCAGCCATGGTAGAAGGTTCTGCTTCGCAAGCATCTTGCATCGCTAGGGCACGCTCACTCACTAATTTCAACCCATCTGCGAAAGCGAGAGTACCATTGGCTACTAAGGCCGAAAGTTCGCCTAAAGAATGGCCCGCTACCATATCGGGTTGGAAGTTTACTAAGGTTTTTGCTAAAATTACCGAGTGCAGAAATACGGCCGGTTGGGTAACCTTTGTTTCCTTTAAATCTTCAGCACTGCCTTCAAACATGATATCGGTAATGCGGAAACCTAAGATGGAATTGGCTTCTTCGAAAAGTTCTTTGGCTAGGGGATAGTTTTCGTATAGATCTTTACCCATGCCGCTAAACTGGGCACCTTGTCCGGGAAATACGTATGCTTTCATAGGAGTTATGTGTTGGTTGTGTGGCTAATTTAGCCGCAATTAGTATTCGCCGAAATATTCTACGGCGTTATTAATGGTTTCTTCGAGGCGAATGCGATGCAGTTGGCAGTTATGCTCGGCGATAGCGGGCGCGAGGATTTTCCATATTTCTTCCGCTAAAACTTCGGTGCTGGTAAATTTACCTTGCATGAAATCCACGTCGTGGTTGAGGTTGGCGTGGTCGAGTTTGCTAATTACCAAGTTTTGGATAATCTTTTTAAGATCTACCAAGTTCATTACGAAGCCGGTCTCAGGGTTTATTTTCCCTTTGGCGGTAACTACCAAGGTGAAGTTGTGGCCATGGAAATTTTTGTTGGCGCATTTGCCAAAAACGGCATCGTTTTGCTCAACGGTCCAATTGGGATTGTATAATTGATGAGCGGCACTAAAGCGCTCTTTTCTTTCGATGTAGATCATAGTCTAGGGCGAAAATTTCCGCAAAGATAGTTAATGAAAATCGGCTGTATTAATGCAGCTTGCTATTGTTTTGATGGCGATCGTGGTCTCTTTTGGTTTTGATCTCCATCTTTTTATCAAAGGCCGCCTGTAGGTCGGTGCCGGTTTGGTTAGCGAGGCAAAGCACCACAAATAGCACATCCGCTAATTCTTCCCCTAGGTCTTTGGCTTTATCGCTTTCCTTTTCGCTTTGCTCGCCATAGCGACGGGCAATGATACGGGCTACTTCGCCAACCTCTTCGGTAAGCTGGGCCATATTGGTAAGTTCGTTAAAATAACGCACTCCGTGATTTTGAATCCAATCGTTAACAATGCCTTGAAGCGCTTTTATATCTGCTGCCATGATGGTCTTTTTATTTGGAAAGGCAAAGCTAGCAGAATTAAGGAGGATGGGGAAGGGGGAGTAATGCTAGTTGTTTCATAGACTACAATTTGCTTATACTGCTTTGCGTAAGATGGGTTTTAAGCAACGATTCCGATTATGACTCTTCAGCTGACGCGAGCTTGAGGGAAAATTCTGGTCATAAATTTTTTTTTAACAAAGCGCACAGGATCGCGTACATTTCAGCATCTTTAAAAAAATAATTGACAGTTATGGAAGTAACTACAATGAGAGATTTCAGACAGCATATGAAATCCTATTTTGAAAAAGTGTTGAAGATGGGGCAGCCTTTGTTTATCTCTCGGCCTAAAGGTAATGATATGGTATTGATGAGTAAGAGTGAATATATGAGTATGCAGGAAACTTTCCATCTTTTGCGCAGTCCTAAAAATGCGGAGCGTCTATTGCAGGCTATTGAGGATGATAAGGCAGGAAAGGTAGCGTCTCATGATCTTATTGACTAAATTGAGATTGTGTTTTTAGCGCAGGGATGGGAAGATTACCTTTATTGGCAAGTTTGCTTTTAACTCGGTAGGTAGGATTTTGGAGCAGGGACAAACTCTAGCCCAAAGCAAAGTGATAATTGTGATTTAGTATTAACCATTTAAGAAAGAAGAAATTAAACTAATTTATCATGTGGAAGAAAGCATTAATTTCAATTTTCTGTCTATTCGGTGCGCAGAATATGAATGGGCAGGTCATAGTCTTTTGTAGCAGAGTTAATGGTGTTAACAGTCAACTAACTGGAGTTCAATCTACTGACTTAGATGAAGTTAAACAAAACAAAACCTTAATATCATTTGGGCAAGAAAAATGTACCGTAGAAGATCTGGTCTCCGTAGAATGGGTTGGTGAATTTATTAAGCGGAAGCATCTTAGTGAGGATGATTTCGAGATTCTAATGATCATTCCTTTAAACGATCACCAAGTTGTAGTAGCTGGCAAAACCGAAGAGATTTACGGCTATTTTGAAATTATAAAACCAGCTCCTGAAGAATGATGACTAGTGGGAGCATCCTTATTCGTGCCCAAGTGGCTTTATTTAAATAGGGGTATTGAATCCTTTTTGATATTTGCAAATTGTATTCAGGCTCCTCTGTCGGCTAAAGCAGTCTTTTGCCTTTTGTAAGGCAGGAGTGAGAGGCTCGCGCTAGCCATGGGGTTTTGAGAGGATGTAATAATGTTATTGATGAAATTTTGTAACGGCGAGTCTAGTACTTTCCTCCGAATATAAAGTGAAATAAAAACTAATTATAATGCAATACAAAATGCTCCTGGAACTTAGTAAATACTTATCAATTCTTATTTCTTCAATGTTTCTTTTGAGCTGTAGTAACATAAATATAGATGGTCCACGATCGGATCAAAGCAATTACTTTGTTTTGGATACAATTTATTCTAATGACGTATGGGATTTCGAAACCGGTTTGATAAATGCTGTTACAAAGGAAAAACATGGCCCTTGGTATTTCTATCGAAATGATAGACTGATAAGAATTGTCTCCTTTATAGACGGCAATAAACATGGGCCATCAATTGGATTTACTAGTTTTAAAGGTGTTTCAAGCATTTCAACATTCACTTTTTTTGAAAATGGCGAATATGAAGGTCCTTCGATTCGTATGAGCGGAGACAGTATGATTAATTATTTCGATTATTACAGTAAAGGAAATGTGATGAAGTCCTTGTTCATTGCGGGAAATGGAGATATTGAGTACAGCGATAAAGATTCTTCTTTTATAGTCGGTAAAATTCCGCAAGACTAATTTTTTATGAAATATTAAGGGATTAAGGTTTTAGATGGGTAACTTTTATGAAGGCCTCCTGTATCAAGATTCGAGAATAGATGTTAATCGCTCCAACTATCGCGAGCATCTTCTCTCTTGTCTGCAGTGACTTGATTAAAAGATCAGCATATCCCACTTTTTATTATTCACAAATTATCTTCAAGTCCTCGTAGCAGGTTAGGCAGGCTTTTTACTTTTGTGGGGCATTACCGAGACGCTCGCGCCAGTAGAGAGACCTGGGGGTGGCAAAGGATTACCCCGGTAATTTCTCTAATTTAAAATATTCGATTTATGATGCTTACCTTGTCGCGATTAATCATTATTAGACTCCCTTTAGTCAAACGCATTTAACCGACTGCAACTAAATGAAGCATTAGATCACTAAATTTTTATTTAGGGAAGAACTTATAAATATCCTTTCGGTGTAGGCAGCGAATAAAGACCAGGGTGTTTTCCTCTACCTCTATCCCTAAGCGATAATCGCCCAATCTAATTCGGTAGTAGTTATCAAATCCAGCCAGCTTTTTAATATTAGGGAGGTCTTCAAGGGAGTTGAGCTCTTATAATTGAGCGATTAATTTTAAGAATCTCTTGTTAAGGCTCGGGTCTTTTTGTTTTCTTAGGTCCTTTTCGAAGTGTTTATCAATTTGAATAATCACTTTTCAATTCATTCACGAAGTTCTCAGTGTCAATTAGTTGGCCTGTTTTCCCATCTTGTATGGCTGCAGCCATCGCAATGTCTTCTGATGTCTTTTTTGAAATTACAGAAACCTCAACCCCGAGTTTTTGAGCCAACTTAATGAGTAAGTCTAAGTTTTCCTTAGATTTTGTTTTTAATAAAACAGAGTCCATTTTAGAGCTTTATTCAAAGTTAGCTATTATTGCTTTAGGCAGTGAAGCCTAATTCGAATGAATCTATTTGATATATTAGAAATCATTTACTTTTATAACCCCGATTACCTCGGCTCGGTAGAATTTATAACGGACATGCGCGGTGAACCCTATCAATTTTTCTTAAACACGCCTTGGGGGGACCAAGCGTTAAGAAAAAGCCCAGTGGGCTTTTTCAGCGCCGGGGCCAGCCTGCCGCGTGGGCGAGGCAACTACTACTACTACTTCTACTACGGGGCGAGGTATTACGATCCAAAGATTAGTGTGTGGTTGAGTGTGGATCCGCTGGCGCATGAGTTCCCTTCTTGGACTCCCTATCACTTTGTACATAATAACCCACTTAACCTTATAGACCCAACAGGTATGAGTGCGGAAAACCCAAGTACATTAGGTCGATTCTTTGAAAGAGTTGGGAATGTGCTCACTGGAAAAGGCTGGAATACAAATACTGAAGTTGAGGATGCTGCCTGGGAGAAAGAATTTAGCCTTAAAGGCAATAACATGCTGGACCCAATAGAAGTGAGTCCTTCTAAAGTAGATAAGAAACAAGCATACGGGAGGATGGTGCCTGGTGATTTGGACGAAGCACCCCTTTCTTGGCCAGAAGCAGAGGAGTATGGTCCTAACTTAGAAAGATTTCCGATGCAAAAGGGACCAGGTAAGGCTCCAAAACGATTAATTGAACGTATTACAGCGGGAATGAACCATGCAAAAAAATGGCTTGGGATCTTTGATGATGGTTCGACTGAAGGAGAAGTAAAACCTCAATTTAGAGTAGAGATTGATAGTGTTCCACGCATCCATACTGATAGTACATTTGTAAATTCAGAAGGAAAAATAATAAGAATCGTAATTGATACAACTTGGGTTGTACGTGAAAAAATAGTGAGAAATGAATAGTCAACTAAAGCATCATTTGCAACTACTAGGGGTTATAATCTATTTCACTTCATGTGATCTTCAAGTAAAGAATGAAAAAACTTATTATTTAGAGAATGGAGAAAAAGGTTGTAGTGCTTTCGTGATTAAGAAAAATATTGATGGCAATATTTATCTTATTGGATGCGCTGATAGTCGCGAAGCTCCCCTAGAGGGTCGATTTTTAGAAATAGTCGAAGCCGATACTGCTATAGGTTACTGCGAGTATATGCACGGTTACCAAAAGAAATCAGGTGTTATCAGCGGAGGGAATTGGTTTGTTGATTTGGTTCGTTTGGATCAAAGCAAGAAGTCTAATCCTGAATGGCTTCAGGTTATAGATGGTTCTATTCAGCCAAATA
>PZPB01000005.1:0-45484 GCA_003045865.1 Bacteroidota bacterium
ACCTGTTTAAAAACCTCGCCTTTTTTACTGACAAATAAATAAGCCGTATCACCCGCCTGCACTTGAGATTCGCCGAGAAAATTCCAATGCAAACTACCTTGCCAAAGTTTTAAGTCTCCGCTGGAACTTAGCTCTACCTTACCATCTTTCATTACTAAGCTATCTACGCTGAAAGTATTGGGATTCGCTTGCAAGGCAATAGTATAGTGTTGTTCAATTAATTCTTTTTGGTTTCCCGGAACATTGAAGTGAAAGGACGTCTGTACAATTTCTAAATCAGGAGAAGCAAATTCCTGCGCTTTTTTAACCGCGCAGGAACTACTTAATAGTACGATTATTAATAAACTATTTACTGCTTTACGCATAGCTTAGTCACTTGATTTGCATCAGAATCAAACTGCACTAAATACAAGCCCTTAGGCCAGCTTTGGGTATCAATTCTCAGTTTACCCGTATTGCTAATGCTTTCATTGAAAACCACTTGACCACTGCTATTGCTAACTTTTATTACAAGCGCATCTGCCTGCGAGCGCTCCCACTCTAATTCTAAAGTTTGATTAAATGGATTAGGGAAAGCTGAAAAATCATTTGCATTTAGACTCTCCTCCAGTCCAATACCGGAACCGCTTAATACCACTGAGTAATCTTCTACCTCACCAACAAAATCACCACAGGAAGTCGGACTGCCCAAGCCGCGCTGATTAAGAACGCGCATTCGTAGGGTATCGGTTCCTAGCCAAGCACGCGTGGTGAAAGTGGCAATACTTTGCTTGTTGGGATCAATGGGAGGAAAGATTATACGTTCATCATCATCAAAATCACCGTTCTTATTGTAATCAATCCAAGCATGCACCGAATCCTGCACGGGGCTACTTTTAACCGAAACCAAAAACTGGTAGCTCTGCGCTGCATTTAACTCAATATATTCGTTGGTAAAATTACCATAACCCTCTTTAGCGCTCACCTTTTGATAGGCGCCCAAAGAAATGTAATCGATATAATTTCCATTAAAATTTGTACCCGTTCCGAAGGCATCGCAATAACTAAAGGGTTTTACCGTGTAGCAGAAACGAATGGTTTCAGAAGTGTCATTGGCAGAACCCACCGCGTAGATCTTAAAATAGAGTTTCGTGCCAATGGGGTAATTAGTAATAGGACGAATGCTTTGCCAGGTGCTGTCGCCAGTGTTTTGCATGGCAACTAAAGAATCCAGGCTCATATCAGAATCGGACCAAGTGGCATAAACTGAGCTCAAACTCCCACCATAATTAATTTGTGCATTAATAAACTGATCCACTCCAAATTTTGGGCTCACAAAGCTCTCTTCTTGACTAAGAAAGCAATAATTAATTTTTGGGTAAGCCGCACGGCCCACTAAATCGGTTTCCCACATGCCTCTACCCCAAGTGGCAGCCCGTAAAGTATTGCTACCAAACATAACTTCTAAATCTTTCACCGCCGTGTTGGGCAAGCTCGTATTATATAAAGTCCAAGTACCTCCCTGCATAGGTTTGGTAAATACACCTATTTCTGCACCTAGGTATAAGTTAGGGCTTGAGCTATGATCTATCGCTACGCTAAGAATGGGCATATCACCAATCCCCGCATCGGTAATATTCGTCCAAGTAGACCCTTGATCGAAAGTAATGTAAACCTTTTTTAGATCGTTTTGATAATTCCCATAACAGATTAAGATGATGGAATCATTATGAGGGGCAAAAACCATGTCTACAATATTACGTTGCGGCAATCCGATATAGCGATTGGTGAAACTTTGTCCTCCATCTGTACTGATTTCCAACTTATTATCTGTCGCAATAGCAAGCACATCAGCGTTATTATAAGCCACTGCAGCACGGTCTATTACCCCGCTCGCCAAACCCGTTCCTTGGTTTACCCAAGTCTGACCAAAGTCGCTGCTGCGGTAAACATCCTCTCCAAATGAATAAATGGTCATCGGCTCAGAATGCGCAAAAACTAATGGTGCTTCCCAAGCACCCGATTGTCCGGGTGGTGTAGCCCCCTGCTGGCTAAGCCCGCCATCGAAAGTTAAACGACGCGTACCAAATTGTACGCTACCCATCATATAATCAGAGTTTAAAGGATGTATAATTCCATCCATTCCATCGGCACCATAAAACTCTAACCAGTGATTGGTTTTGCGAATACTGGTACCATTATCTTGTGAACCACTGATATTATGCAAGTTATGACTTTGCGCCACGCCTAAATCGTAAAACTCGCGGATACCTGTGCCCTCACTGAGGCGCTGCCAATTCGCGCCATCATCGCTGGTTTTGGCCAGATAACCATCCGTGCCAATATAAAATTCGCCGTTAATGCATTCTATTTCTCTTAAATCGGCATGCACATATTGGCTTCCCGAAAAAGGACGATTAGAATTATTATGCGCCCACCAAGCTACCTGCTGAAAATTACTTCCGCCATCGTAGCTAGCAAAAATGTCTAAGTAACCATAAACCATAATGGCGGTATCCTGATCATTCACAGCAAAGCCGTCACAAGATCCGCTCGGATTAGTCATAAAAGTGAAGTTGACACCCTTGTCGGTAGATTTCCACACTCCATTACTGCTGGCCGCATATAAACAATCTGCGCAAGCGGGACTCACCGCAATTTGCACTTTAGCATTATTGTTACCCAATAAAGTTGCACTATTGCTAAAGGTTAAACCCCCATCATCTGAGCGTAAAATTATATCTTGGTTATTACCCCAATAATAATCATCGTAAATATAAACCACCTGATCATCGCTAGGATGAAACTTAATGTCGGTAATATCATCATTATTACGCAGGCGGGTGAAGGTTTGTAAATCGTCGGTACTGCGGTACAAGCCTCGTGAGGTGCCCACAAATACCAAGTCTTTCACTCGCGGGTGATAGGCGATAATATAAACCTGGTTATTATCTCCCAATCCTCCCCAGCCTAAAGCGGTGGGTGAGAAATTACTTAAAGCCCAAGTGGCGCCCGCATCGGTTGAGCGGTAAATTCCGTGACTAGTTCCGTTGCTCGCATTACGAACATTGATTAAAACTGAATCAGGATTATTCGGATTAACCGACATGGTGTTAACGCCCGCTGCTACTAGAAAATCGGTAGATGAACTAGTCCAAGTAGCGCCACCATTCGTACTTTTCCAAAAGCCACCCGATCGTGATCCCAGATAAAGTTGTTGCGTATTTGCAGGGTTTACATAAAAACTTTCTACCCTACCAATACCCGCACTATAGTGACCAGAAATACTGTCTACTCGGTAAGGACCTAAATCGCGCCAAGCGGGACTAGTATTGGTTTTTGAATTTCTCTCTTGTACTTTCTGCCAAGCCTTTTCTACAAAATAAGGATCGACATTACTGCGATCACCGCTTGGTGCAAACTTATCTTCGTTACTGTTTTTCCACCGCTCGAAACCCTTATGACCCGAGCCTTCTTCCCTGCCCTTGGCGGCGAAATAAGCTTCTGCTTCAGCGCAGATTTCGTAGAAATTAAAATTGTAGTTGTAATATTTCGCTTTAAATGCCTGACCATAAGCTATTGTACTAGCCAAGAAAAGGCCTAGTAAGAGGCAGAATCGGTTCTTCATGCTTCAAATATAGAAAGCAATTTCCATTTTATATTCGACCCTTAGATTTAGATCCTGCTTTTCTAAATACTCGCCGTAAATTTGGATGGAATATGAGTCCCGATCCCGATTACATCCGCAAAATTATCCATATCGACATGGATGCCTTTTACGCTTCGGTAGAACAAAGGGACAATCCAGAACTTCGAGGGAAACCAGTCGCCGTTGGCGGCTCCCGTGAGAGGGGCGTTGTTGCCGCTGCGAGTTATGAAGCGCGTAAATTTGGTATTCATTCGGCTATGGCCTCCTCACTCGCTTTTCGTCGCTGCCCCGAAATAATTTTTGTAAAACCCAATTTCGATAAGTACAAAGCGGTTTCACAGCTGATACGCTCTATCTTTCACGAGTACACCGATTTAGTAGAACCGCTTTCGCTAGATGAGGCCTATTTAGACGTTACCGAAAATAAAAAGGGCCTACTTACGGCCACTAAAATCGCCAAGGAAATTCGCCAACGCATTTGGGAAGAAACCGAATTGCGCGCTTCCGCGGGAATTTCCATCAATAAATTTTTAGCGAAAGTCGCAAGCGATATCAATAAGCCTAATGGTCAAAAAACCATTCTGCCCGAAGAGGCGATTCCCTTTTTGGAAGATTTACCCATTGGAAAGTTTTATGGCATCGGCAAGAAAACCGCCGAACGCATGAAGTTTTTGGGAATTCACCGCGGTAAAGATTTAAAAACTTGGACCAAAGAGTTACTGCACCAAGAGTTCGGCAAGTCGGGAGAACACTTTTACGAAATCGTACGCGCACGCCAAAAATCGAAGGTCACTCCTAGCCGAGCCCGCAAATCGCTGGGCGCTGAAACTACTTATAGCAAAGATATTGTGGGCGAAGAGCACTTGAAAAAAGCCCTAGGCGAAATCTTTAGTATCTGGTACAAGCGTTTGGAGCTCGCAAATCAGGCCGGAAAAACCATTACTCTGAAGTTCAAAGACAATCAATTTAGGACTAATTCGCGCAGTATTAGTTTAGAAAAGAAAAGCTTAGACCGAGAAATTCTTTGGCAAAATGCCTTGCATCTCCTTTTAAAAGAAGAAATTACCGAACCCATTCGTTTGCTTGGTTTAAGCCTTTCAAATTTTAATGAGGATAAAGAAATTAAATATCAACAGCTCACGCTCAATTTTTAGCTTTGTAAAAATTTTATCATGAAGAAGTTATTCAGTCTTTTGTCACTCAGTGCCCTCTTAGTTTTTAGTTCTTGTGAAGAGGACGTGCTTAACGACTTTTTAGGAAACGGTACTTTAAGTGAAAGCGAAATTGCAGATGGATTGAAATCTGCCTTGAGCGTTGGCACCGATACTTCTAGTGCCAAATTAGGCGCCGAGGACGGATACTTTCAAGATCCTTTGGTGAAATTACTATTACCCATTGCCACTCAAAATGCCATTGAAACTTTTAAAGCCAAGCAATTTAGCGTTGGCTTCCTTACCATTAGTGGCAATACCGTTTACAATGGCACTAGCATTTTAGGCATTACCATTCCTGGCTTAAAATCCAAAGAAGACGAGTTAATTTTAGGCATCAACCGGGCGGCCGAAGCCGCAGCCAATCAAGCTGCGCCCATTTTTATAGATGCGATAACGGACATGAGCATCGCCGATGCCAATGATATTTTATTTGGAGGGATTGATACTGCGGCTACTGCTTATTTACGCAATACTAGTTACAATACCCTATTTACCACCTACGAGCCCAAAATTGACAATGCCCTACAACAAGTAACCGTGGGCGGCACTAGTATTAGCCAGACATACGAAGATTTTGTAGCCGACTACAACGGTACGCTAGCCATAGGCATCCCGGGCTTTGGCACTTTAGGTTCTTTAATGAATTTGCAAAGCATTTCGGTTTCCGATCTTTCGGCCTATTCTACCAACAAAGGTTTAGATGGCCTTTTTCTTAAAATTGCCGAAGAAGAGCAGGACATTCGGACCAATCCTTTAGCACGTATTAATGACCTCTTGGTTAAAGTGTTTTCTCTTTTAGACTAATGCGAAGTTCATTCTTTATCCTTTTTATTTCCCTTTGTTTCTGCACATCTGCGCAAAGCGAAGAAGATTACAGCGATGCGGATTTACGGAATTTCTTACGCATTAATCAGGAGTTACAAGAAGCGAGAGAAGCGCAAATTAGGCAATTTGACAGTCTATTTATGGTGTTACCTATAGATATGCAGCGATGGGATGAAATGCAATATGACTACCGCCAATTTAAAAATGTGGATAGTCTTAAAACAAAGTATAGCGACCAAGAATTTGAGGTGTTTTATTACCTTATGTCCTATCGCCAAAATGAACGCGATGAATTTCCCAACATCTTAAAACAGATTGAAGAGAAATACGGAATGAGTGATGATTTCTTTCAACATTTAAACATGCGTGTCCAAAATATCCCATCTTTAAGGGAGCGACTAACAAACATTCAAATTAAAAATTAGGGCTTCAATTATGAAAACCATTGGAATTATCATGGGTGGTTACTCGGCCGAGTTTGAGGTATCAATGAACTCTGGACAAGTGGTTTATGAGAGCTTACAAGGCAGTGAATATCGCCTTTTCCGGGTAATTTTAGAACGCAATAATTGGCGTGCCTTAGATGATGAAGGTAAGGCCCATCCTATTCTAAGCGACGATTTTAGTTTTACCATTGGAACCGAAAAAATAAATTTCGACGGAATCTTTAACGCGGTGCACGGTCACCCCGGAGAAGATGGTCCTTTGGCGGGATATTTCGATATGCTGCGAATGCCCTATAGCAGTTCAAAACAATTTGCCAGCGCCCTAACATTTAACAAGGCCGAGTGCAATATTTTACTCTCTTCCTACGGGTTTAAAACACCCAAAGCTTTTTTCTTGCATGGCTTTGAAGCAATTAACGAAGGGGAAATTCTCGCTCAAGTTGGGCTCCCCTGTTTTGTAAAACCCACCCGCAGTGGCTCTTCCATTGGCGTGACTATGGTTAAAGAAAAAGCCCATCTAGCGGAAGCGATAAAAACTGCCCAAAGCATAGATCACAAAGTATTAATTGAAGGCCAAGTAAAAGGCTTAGAGCTTGCCTGTGGCGTATCCGACCATAGCGGGAAAATTTCTGCTCTTGCCGTTACACACATTAAACCCAAGAACGAATACTTCGATTACGAATCGAAATACAGTGGCGCTTCCGAAGAAAAAACGCCTGCCGACATTAGCGCCGAAGTATACGAAAAGGTAATGCGCATGAGTGAGGAGGTTTATAAATTACTGGAATTAAGCGGTTTGGCTCGAGTAGACTATATTCTCGAAAACGAAAGTGATCCCGTATTAATCGAAGTAAATACCGTTCCGGGCCTTAGTAAACAGAGCTTATTACCGCAACAAGCTTTATACGTGGGCATTAGTCTGCAGCAACTTTTTAGCGATTGCATCGCCAATACCTTAAAATCCCATCTATGAAAATAGCCGTATTTCCAGGTTCATTCGACCCCATTACTTTAGGGCATGTTGATATTGTGCAACGCGCGCTACCACTTTTCGACCAGATTATTATCGCTGTCGGCACCAATGCTACCAAAAAGTATATGTTCGAGAAAGAGCAACGTATAAACTGGATTATCGAAACTTTTAAAGAGGAGGAAAAAGTAATCGTAGACTCATACCAGGGACTAACCATCGAATATTGCGAAAGAAAGAATGCTCAGTTTATTTTAAGAGGGCTTCGCAATCCCAGCGACTTTGAATTTGAAAAAGCCATCGCGCAGACCAACCGGAAATTAAAGAAGGATTTGGAAACCATTTTTTTGCTAACTGCCTCCGGACTTTCGTCGATAAGCAGCAGTATCGTGCGTGATGTGATGCGAAATAATGGTGATTACACTCAATTTGTACCAGCCGCAGTGCGGATTTAAGCAGCCTTATATAACTACCAATCGCCTTTTTCTAGCGCTTCTAAAACTAAACGAATATTACCATAAGAATGGTCTTTTAGTTCCTCCACCTTAGCCGCATCACACCAAATTACCTGCGAAATATCCTCTTCTAATTGGGGTTTTAGCGGTGTGTTTTTATCGAGCTCCATCGCAAACCAAAAGCTGCGTTTTAAAATCGGCTCGCCTTTTAATTCGTAATAATGATAAGTGGTGGGTAAAACGCCTATTATCTCTGGCTCATCCACCCCACATTCTTCCATCACTTCGCGAATTGCTCCTTCTTCTTTGCTTTCGCCTGCTTCTATTTTCCCTTTCGGTAGATCCCAATGTCCATAACGGTATATCATAAGCAAGTCACCTTCCGGACTTTTTATGGCACCGCCGGCAGCATCTATAATTCGAAACAAGGATTTAAAGGATTGCCAGAGTTTGGGCAGATCAGAAGACCAGACGTAAACCCTACTTTTCTCCTCCAAGGCGACGCTTTTCACCAAGTTTCGCAGTTGCTCCGTTCCTAAATAGTTTATCGCCCCTTCTTGAGGAATATCGCTAAGAATTAATAGACTTTCCTTGATGAAAACTTTATACATTTGGCCCATGATTTTAGATGCACAAACCGCTCGCAAAACGGCCACAGAGCTTTTGCAAATTAAGGCAATAAAACTACAACCTGAAGACCCTTTTACTTGGGCCTCCGGTTGGAAATCACCAATTTATTGCGATAACCGTGTGACGCTCAGTTATCCGAATTTGAGAAATTTCTTAAAACAGCAATTAGCCGAAGCGGTTAAAAAGCTCTACCCTGAGGTAGAATATATAGTTGGCGTTGCCACTGGAGCCATTGCTATCGGTGCCTTGGTGGCCGATGAGCTTGATCTTCCGATGGTTTATGTTCGCCCCGAACCGAAAAAACACGGTCGTCAAAATCAAATTGAAGGAGACCTAAAACCAAATAGTAAAGTAGTGGTTGTAGAAGACCTAATTAGCACTGGCGGCAGCAGCTTAAAAGTGGTTGAGGTTTTAAAAGAGAGCGGCGCGGAAGTTATGGGAATGGTAGCCCTTTTTACTTATGCCTTCCCCATTGCCGAAGAAAATTTCGCACAGGCAGATTGTAATTTACATACCCTTAGCGATTACCCCCATCTCATTACTCAGTTGCAAGAAAGTGGCGCAATTGACCAAGCAGGTTTTGATACATTAATTAGCTGGAGGAAAGATCCGGCCAACTGGAAAATATAATATGGAATTCTCATCCGATAAAGTTCAAGTAAGTAAAAGTCCCGAAGAGCTTTTTGCCCTTTTTGACAATTTAGAAAATATGAAGCTTTTTATGCCCGCCTCGGTTGAGCGTTTTGAAGCTGACGAAAACACTTTTGTTTTTGGATTAAAAGGCATGCCAGATGTTCGGCTCTTAGTTGACGAAAAAACAGTTCCTAGCATGATGAAATTTAAGGCTGCAAGCTCGAAATTAGACTTCACTTTGGCCTGTATGATTGAAGCCAAGGAAGGAGGCAGCCAAGTTTATTATGACTTTGCCGGCAAATTCAATCCAATGATTAAAATGATGGTTGAGCGTCCTCTCAAAAAATTTATTGAGGAATTAGCGGAAGCCACTGGGAAATTATAAGTGCTCCTGCCGTTTGAGCGGCAGGCTTTTAATTCTTTAGTAAAAAGCTAATTTCCTTGTGCTTAAAAAGCTGAAAAGATCCATCGTTAAACTCTACCAGTAAATTCCCTTGGGGATCTACTCCTCGGCAGAACACCCAATGCTCCTTTTCTTGCCAAATTATGGGAACACGGTGTTGATTGCCATAAAGTCTTTGATTAAAATCTCTTTGCTGCTCGGCTTGTCCATCTTCCATTAAGTGCACATAACGTTTGCTTAAATGCCTAAATAAAATGGGGTATAGCTCAGATAGCGGATATTCCTGCTTGCTTATCTGCCTGAGCGAAACAGCCTTGCTATTTGCAAAAGCCACTTGATTTACGTTTAAGCCAATTCCTACTACACAGTATTCAAAATAACGCGAGTTTAAAGAGCTTTCTAATAAGGTCCCCGACAATTTTTTTCCATCAATTAAGATGTCATTTGGCCATTTTATTTCTGCTTTAAAATTTAATTCGGCAAGGAAATCACAAATTCCAAGACAGACTGACATAGTAAGGCGATAGCTTTCGTTCAGCTTTAAGAATTTCGGGTAGAAAACGGTGCTAAAAAGCAAGTTAAAACCATCGGCAGACTCCCAACTATTGCCAAATTGTCCACGGCCTAGTGTTTGGTAATCCGTACTTACTACCAAACCTTCAGGAACCTTTTCTTGAATTAGTTTGTTTTTGATTGCCTTGTTGGTACTATCTGTTTCAGATAGATGAATAATACTAATTCCAACCAATTGCGTATTCATAATAGTATTAAAAGGCGCAAGCATAGTCTTGCCAAGTTTACATTGTTTAATTTTGCAACGAAAATAAAAGTATTTAATGGCGAAAGCGAAATTTCCCGACTTAGTTTCTAAGATAATTGAAGGTATGGAAAACCTCAAAGCTAAGGGAATTACCATCCTTGATTTAAGGAATATTGAGAACTCTATCTGCTCTTTCTTTGTTATCAGTGAAGGAAACTCCAACACCCAAGTTAAAGCCATCAGTCATTCGGTGGAAAAAATTGTACGTGAAGAGCTAAATGAAAAGCCTTGGCACGTAGAAGGTCTAGAAAATTCTGAATGGATTTTAATGGACTATGTTGATACGGTGGTACACGTTTTTCAGTCTGAAACGCGCAAGTTTTATGACTTGGAAAGCCTTTGGGGTGATGGCGAATTAACGCATATAGAAGATAAATAGAGCAAAGGAGCACGAACGAAAATGGAACAGAAAGAAGATAAAAACAAGGCGCAGCTGCGTAAACTGAAAGAGCAGTTCTCTCGAGGTTCTGGCGACAAGCCGCAAGGTGGTGGACCAAACGATCCTAAAAAGAAATTTAATTTTTACTGGATTTACCTAGCCATCTTTTTAATATTTATCGCAATTCAAATTATTGGCAGTTTTGGCAATAGCATTGAAAAGACCGATTTTGCCTCTTACACCGAAATGCTTTTGGCCGACGATGTAAGTGAAGTAAAAATTATCAATGGCAACCAAATTCAGGTTTTCATTAAAGAAGAGTCACTGGAAAATAAAGAGCGCTACAAAGCACTAAGAGAAAAGGGCATTGCCAGCAATCCTCGTGGCCCACAGTACACTTTTCAGATGCCTTACGAAGCGTACAAGAATAACTTAGACGATTTTTACGAACGTCACGCAGACCTTGACGACAAGCGTATTATCGCCAGCCACGAAGAACGTAAAGATATTTGGGGCGATGTAATTGCTTGGACCTTCCCGCTAATCTTAATGATTGGTATCTGGATTTTCATCATGCGCCGTATGAGTGGCGGTGGTGGCGGCCCTGGTGCTCAGATTTTTAATATTGGTAAATCGAAAGCACAGCTTTTTGATCAGAACACCAACGTTAAAATAACCTTCAAAAATGTTGCGGGATTAGAAGGCGCGAAAGAAGAGGTAGAAGAAATTGTATCCTTCCTTAAAGAGCCCGAACGTTATACCTCCTTAGGGGGTAAAATTCCTAAAGGCGCCTTATTAGTAGGTCCTCCTGGAACAGGAAAAACCCTTCTTGCGAAAGCAGTTGCCGGTGAAGCTAAAGTTCCATTTTTCTCTTTATCAGGATCTGATTTCGTAGAGATGTTTGTAGGAGTTGGTGCCTCACGTGTGCGTGATTTGTTTAAGCAGGCCAAAGAAAAGTCTCCTTCTATCATTTTCATAGATGAGATTGACGCTATTGGAAGGGCAAGAGGAAAAAATGCCATTTCCGGCGGCAACGACGAAAGAGAAAACACTCTTAACCAGTTACTTACCGAGATGGATGGTTTTAGTACCAACCAACACGTAATTGTAATTGCGGCTACTAACCGCGCCGATATCTTAGATAAAGCTTTAATGCGTGCTGGCCGTTTCGATCGCCAGATTTACGTCGATTTGCCTGACTTAACCGAGCGTAAAGAAATCTTTAAAGTGCACTTAGGTCCACTAAAAAGTGATGAATCTTTGGACAGCGAATTCCTTGCTCGTCAAACGCCAGGATTTAGTGGTGCTGATATTGCTAACGTTTGTAATGAAGCTGCTTTAATTGCTGCTCGTAAAAACAAAAAAGCCATTGGTCAGCAAGACTTCCTTGATGCGGTAGATCGTATTATCGGTGGTTTAGAGAAGAAAAATAAAATTATTTCTTCCGATGAGAAAAATAAAATTGCCCATCACGAAGCTGGTCACGCTACCATTAGTTGGTTGCTAGAGCATGCTTCACCGTTAGTGAAAGTTACTATCATTCCTAGAGGAAGATCTTTGGGTGCCGCTTGGTACTTACCCGAAGAAAGACAGCTTACAAACACCGATCAAATTTTAGATGAGATGTGTGCCGCTCTTGGCGGAAGGGCTGCGGAAGAAATTATATTCAATAAAATTTCTACCGGCGCTTTAAGCGATTTAGAGAAAGTTACGAAGCAAGCGCGTGCCATGGTAACCATTTATGGTTTAAATGAAAGGCTTGGAAATATTACTTATTACGACAGCCAAAACGGTAACGACATGGGCTTCACCAAGCCTTACAGTGAAGAAACTGCTCGTATAATTGACGAAGAGATTAGCAAGATAATTGAGGCTCAGTATGTTAGGGCCAAAGAAATATTAACAGAGAACAAAGAAAAACTTGTTCAACTGGCCGAGCTCTTACTAGAAAAAGAAGTTATTTTTAAGGAAAATCTGGAGAGGATTTTTGGCAAGCGTCCTTGGAAGTCGCGCGACGAAGTTATGGAAGCAGAAAACTTCATGAAAAAGCCCAAGGATGTAAGCGAAGAAAAGCCTAAAACAGACAGTGCCAAGGACGAAAAACCAGAAGAAAGCACCTCTGAAAGCTGAAACCTCTCCTATCTTTAATTAAGCTATGGCAGAGTTTAAAGAGAAAAAAGGACTATTTGGTCGTTTCATAGACATGATTAGTGGCAAGCCCGCTGAAGAAGAAACGAATAAAAAAGTTGAAGGAAAAAAAAGCCCCCCTCTTGTTATCAACGAAGAGGAGGGCTTTGACTTGGGCTTTGTTAAACGATTTACGCATTCGGGCGGAAAGTTCCTCTATTGCGATGATGAAAATGAAGCCTATACCTACATCCGCCTCATTATGGAAGAGTCTGGCTTAGGGAAAATTTATTGTAAAAATGAAAACCTCATTTCCATTCTGCGCAAAGCGAATGTAGATATTAGTGAAGACTTTTTAGAATCTGATGCCTTTTGCTCCGAATGCGAATACTTGGTCGCCTTTAATGGAGGCATTATGCTTTCCGCCAATCAGCTTAAAGGCAAAACCCTCGAAGAATTACCTGAAACCTTTATAACCATTGCTCGTACTAGCCAAATTACCGACAAGCTGCGCACAGCCTTGGCGGGAATTCGAGTAAAATACCACAATAATCTTCCTTCACAAATCACCACCATCAAAGGCCCGATTAAACTCGACGACATTGAAGAAAATGATACGGGTAAAATTTGCAGTAAGGAAATTTACCTATTGCTATTAGAAGATCAGTTATAGGATGCGAAATTTGCTTATCAGAGCGGCTAGCGGCAGTGTATATGTAGCCCTAATATTAGTCTCCACCTTTTATTTAAGTTGGGGAGGGTTACTATTAGCCACTCTTCTAGGCTCTTTTGCAATTATTGAGTGGCAGCTGTTTAAGCCCAGCTCTGTGAGCGTAAGATCCGCTTCTTTTGGAATTGCAATTTTAGTACTCAGTCTTTATCTTTTTGGAAACTTTCCCGGGCAGGGAATTTCTGACACACGATTGTACCTCACACTTTTATTAGGCTTAAGCCTGATGTTAATAAATCTTTGCCTCTTAGCCTTCGATCAAAATGATGAAGGATTAAGCCAACTATTTCATCACATTGTTGGGCTTGTTTACCTAATTCCCCCCCTATTAAGTCTTGCACTTCTGGCCGAAGAGCCTTGGCTATTAGCCGGAATATTTATCATGATTTGGTCATTTGATAGTTTTGCCTATCTGGTGGGACGATTTTTCGGTAAACATAAACTGATGCCGAAAATTTCACCTAAAAAAACCTGGGAAGGATTTATCGGCGGCCTATTCTTCGCTCTGCTAAGTGCCTATCTACTGGACCAATTCGGCGGCGTGGAAATAATTAGCACTTGGCAGTGGCTGCTACTTGGTTTTATAGTGGTTATAAGCAGTACTTTTGGCGATCTATTCGAGTCCGCGTTAAAGCGCTCCCATGGTTTAAAAGATAGCGGCAATTTTATGCCCGGCCACGGAGGAATTTTAGACCGTATCGATAGCTTACTATTTGCAATGCCTTTGGCCTATTTGTTTATTGAATTGACCCAACACTTATAATATGATCCGCTTACACAAAGAAGGTAAACGAATTTTACTGCAGTTTTTAATAGGACTAGCTGCCATTAACTTCATAAGCCTCTACTTCATAACTAATGAAATCGTTCAGAATATCATTCTAGTAATTAGCATTATCATTTACATTTTAGTACTGCAGTTTTTCCGAAATCCTAAACGTTATACGCAGGTAGAAGAAGGAAAAGTTATCGCTCCTGCAGATGGAAAAATAGTTGCTATTGAAGAAATTGAAGAGACAGAATATTTTAAGCGTAAAATGCTACAAATCAGTATTTTCATGTCACCTGTAAACGTGCATGTTAATCGCTACCCCATCTCTGGCAAAGTAAAATATTCTCAATATCACCCGGGAGCATTTTTAGTGGCCTGGCATCCAAAAAGCAGCACCTTAAATGAAAGAACCGCCGTGGTGATAGAAAATAGCCAAGGAGTTGAAGTGATGCACAAACAAATTGCTGGCGCCCTAGCCCGCCGTATTATTAACTACGCTAAAAAAGGTGAGCTTGCAGTGCAAGGAACTGATTGCGGATTTATTAGATTTGGCTCTAGGGTAGATGTAGTGTTACCTTTAGATGCCAATATCCTAGTTAAAATTGGCGATAAAGCTCGCGGCGGAGAACAAGTATTAGCAGAATTAAAATAATACGCAATGAGTGCAGCAGATTTACAAGAAGAGTTTGATAAATATGTGAAGATTGGTAATAACCTGCCTCCGCAGGGTGCTGACGATATGTTAGTTGCTTATGCCTATTTTAAGCAAGCTACTGTGGGTGATTTAGAAGATCCGCGACCGACGGAATCTAGCAACGTTGTGCAAACTTTTAAGCATGACGCTTGGAATAGACTACAGGGTATGCCCAAAACTGAAGCGATGCAGCGCTATATTCAAACCATAAAGGAACTAAAGGCGAAACTCGATAAAGAAGAAAGTGCTATCTAAGCGCCTACCTCTTTAGCCCAATTATAAGCCATTTCTAACTGTTCAGCCATAGTGATTTCACTATTATCTAATAAGCGTGCATCTTCTGTTTGTACTAGTGGAGAATCGTCGCGATGCGTATCTAAATAATCTCTTTCTTTTAGGTTTTCCGCCACGGCCTCCAAACTGAGATTTTCATTATTAGCGCTATGCTGTAATTCTAAATAACGCCTTTTTGCTCTAATCTCTGGGCTCGCAGTCATAAATATTTTCAATTCTGCTTGGGGCAATACCACCGAAGCAATATCTCTACCATCCATAACCACACCACCTACATTAGCCATTTTACGCTGAGCTTCAACTAAAAAGCGACGTACTTCCGAGATTTCTGCCACCTTACTTACCCAGCTGGCCACCTTATTTTTACGGATAAATGCTTCTACGTTAGTATCATTTACATAAAGATCTGAGCATTCTGTGTTAGGATCGAAACGAAAATCTAAACTCAATTCGGATAACATATTTACTAGCGCATCTATGGCAATGCCGGAAGAAATTATACCGCGCTCTTGTGCTGCGTAAGTAATTCCTCGGTACATAGCCCCTGTATCAATATAGCGATATCCTAGTTTTTTGGCTAAAGCCTTAGCCATGGTACTCTTACCTGTAGATGAATATCCATCAATCGCAATGCTGATACTTTTAGCCGCCATTATTCTGCTTTTGCTTTCCTATCCTTTCCTTTAGATTTAAAAGAAGTGAAATTGGTACGTAAAGAAATTTGATTGGCACTACCCGCGATATGATACATATTACGGCTATAATGCAGATAAAACTTATAGATTTTAATTCCGCCACCAACCGAAAAACCTGCCACAGTTCTGCGAGTAGCCAAATTTAGCTCTTCTCGTTTTCTAAAATTATAACCAAACTGAATGTTAAAAGATTCGCTCGGAGCAAACTCAAACCCGATAACCACGTGGCGTAGTAAATTATTCCAGATACTGGGGAAATTCTCTTCTACCTCCCCCGTAAATTGGTTAACAGTAAATTGATTGGGATCGCGATAGCGTAAATCGAAAGTTTCTAATTGCTCTAAGGTAATTTGCCAACGTAGGGGCATGTGCTCGAAACGGTTAGAAATGCCAAATTGCAATTCAAAAGGTAAAGACTCACGGGTGTCTGAATAAGGATCTGCCTGAAATCCAGCATTCCGCATCACAAGAGCCATGGCAATTCTACGAGCTGGAATTTGATAGGTAATTCCTGCATCCCAAGCTAAGCCCCAAGAATTGTAGGTATCATAAACCGAATTAATAAATTTCATGGTGGCCCCGAAGCTCCAAGTACTATCTAAATGATAAGCATAACCAAAGTTCATGGCCATATCATTAGCCGAGAAAGTTCCTTGCCTTATGCCAATTACATTGGCACGATCAAATTCGCCGTAGCTGAAATATTGCAAATGCGCGAAAAAAGTACCAACACTATCGAAATGACGTGCATAAGCCAGGTCTAAAAAACCAATATCACTAACATAATCTACGGCGCTAAAGCTAAACTGCCCCGACATTTCTTCGCGTAACAAGGACGGATTATAAAGGGCAAAGTTTAAGTCCTCAGCCGTATTAGCAATGGCATTACTCCCTTGCCCTGCTACTCTGGCTGAGCCAATGCTATTCAGGAACTGATAGGTTGACCGGCCACCAAGCTGAGCCTGAATACCATAAGTGATACAAGTAAAAGCGCAAATAAATAATACTCTCCTCATGAATGGGCCTAAGTTATAGCTATCAACGAATATTGCCTCATAATATTTCGGGCTAAAATAAGATTAAAGCCTAGTACCCTTTGCTGTTGAAGCCAATAGATTTACTTTCTACTTTCAATAACTTAGGATTTTTTACTAAATCTTCACTGAGAGCATATTTTATCACCTCCATCATTTTATCCACATATTGAAAATTTAAGCCTTCAAGATAATCGGGACGGATTTCTAAAACGTCTTTTTCATTTTTGCGACATAAGATGATATGCTTAATATCGGCTCTTTTAGCGGCAAGTATTTTCTCTTTAATTCCACCAACAGGTAAAACCTGGCCTCTTAAGGTAATTTCACCCGTCATCGCTAACTCACTTTTCACTTTTCGCTGGGTAAACAAACTGGCCAAAGAAGTTAAGATGCTAATTCCTGCCGAAGGTCCATCTTTAGGAATGGCGCCTTCTGGAAAGTGAATATGAACATCGTATTGCTCGAAAAGGCGATAATCTACCGAAAAGTCTTCGGCATGCGCCTTTAAATAGGCCATTGCTATAGTGGCCGACTCACGCATTACGTCTCCCAAATTACCGGTAATAGAAAGTCTACCCCGGCCTCTACTTAAAGAAGATTCGATATACAGAATATCACCACCTACTGGTGTCCAAGCTAAGCCTGTTACCAGACCAGCTACATCGTCGTCTTGATAGCGCTCTTTACTATAACGTTCGGCCCCTAAAATAAGAGGAATGTCTTTAATTTTCGGGACATGCGTATATTCTTGTTCCATGGCAATGCTCTTCGCGGCATAACGCACCGACTTAGCGATTACCTTATCTAGGCCACGAACGCCAGACTCACGCGTATAATGCTCGGCAATAAACTCTAAGGCCTTTTTCGAAAGCTTAAAGTCATCCTTTCCTAAACCGTGATCTTTTAACTGCTTAGGCAGAAGGTGTTTCGCGGCTATTTCCACTTTCTCCTCTACCGTATAACCATTAATTTCAATTACCTCCATACGGTCGCGTAAGGCAGGATGAATGGCACCAATATTATTAGCAGTAGCAATGAAAATTACTTTACTAAGATCATAACCGACCTCTAAGAAATTATCGTAAAAACTAGAGTTTTGCTCGGGATCCAGCACTTCTAACATCGCGGAAGCAGGATCACCATGACCACGTCCGGTTGCTAATTTATCAATCTCATCCAATACAAATACCGGGTTTGAAGCCTCTGCCTTTTTAATGCTTTGCAAAATTCTTCCGGGCATGGCTCCAATGTATGTTTTGCGGTGACCGCGAATTTCCGCCTCATCGCCTAAACCACCTAAAGACATGCGTACATAGGGCCTTCCAAGCGCTTCTGCCACCGAGCGACCCAAGCTGGTTTTACCTACTCCGGGAGGTCCGTGTAAACATAATATGGGCGCTTTCATGTCGCCTTTCAACTTCAGCACCGCTAAATGTTCGATTAAGCGTTCTTTCACTTTATCGAGACCATAATGATCGCGGTTTAAAATTCGTTCCGCTCGTTTAAGGTTGAAGTTATCCTTAGTTTGGTGATCCCAAGGTAAATCCAACATCAACTCCAAATAGTTGCGTTGAATACTAAATTCTGGCACTTGAGGATTGATGCGCTGCATCTTATTTAGCTCCTTTTCAAAAAGAGCCTTTACCTTTTCGGGCCATTTCTTCGACTTGCCCTTTTGACGCATTTCATCAATTTCGCCTTCAGTAGACGAGCCACCTAGTTCTTCTTGAATTTGACGTAACTGCTGTTGTAAAAAGTACTCGCGCTGTTGTTTATCAAAATCCAAGCGCACTTTATCTTGGATCTCGTTTTTCATTTCCAGCATCTGCGACTCCATATTAAGGAGTTTCAGCACTTCATTGGCACGATCTTGCAGTTTATCCTGCTCTAGCAGATGTTGTTTTTTATCAACATCGGCATTCATATTATTACTCACAAAATTGAGTAAGAAGGTATCGCTGTCTATGTTTTTGATGGTGAGGGAAGCCTCATTAGGGATTTCAGGAGATTTCTCAATAATCTCAAGGGCGATATCCTTAACCGAGTCCATGAGGGCTTTAAACTGCTGATCGCGTTTGGCCGGTTTCTCCTCATCATATTTGGCCACCTTGGCTATAATGTGAGGCTCTTCCTTTACTATTTCGGTAATTATAAATCGGCGTAGGCCTTGAATAATAACAGCGGTATGACCATTAGGTAATTTGAAAAGGCGTACAACGCGAGCAACGGTGCCTATGCGGTAAATGTCATCTGCTCCTGGTTCTTCTTGTGCGCCGTCAAGCTGACTAACTACCCCTAAAAGGCCTTTGTTTTTGTTAACCTTATTGAGAAGGCTAATCGATTTATCCCTGCCCGCGGTAATTGGAATTACAACCCCAGGAAAAAGAACAGTATTGCGTAATGGCAAGATAGGCAGCTCTTCTGGGAGCTCCTCATTTTTAAGAGACTCTTCGTCTTCCTTGCTCATCAGAGGAATGTATTCACCCTCATCTCTCATTACGCCAAAATGTAAATTATCTATGTCGGTAAAGTCTCTAAAACTCATATCATTACTTTGTTAAGCCATCAGAATTTTTGAAAGCTTGATAGGATGGCACAAAAGTCAATTGATATGCCAATTGCGAATACTAGCGATACTGGGTCGTTTTGTCAAAAATAGCCTGCAAAATGTCACGCTCTACTATATCGAGAGTGACGTTGCGGCGCGACATAACTAATTCGGCCGTTTTCATCGCCTTATCAAATTTGTACTCGGTAAAACCACCCGAGCCTCCCCAAGAGTAAGAAGGAATAAAATTACGCGGAAATCCACCACCGTAAATATTGGCGCTTACTCCCACCACAGTACCAGTATTAAACATGGTATTGATGCCACATTTAGAATGGTCACCCATAATTAGTCCGCAAAATTGCAAGCCCGTCTTGCGAAAGCCATTTTTTGGATAGCTCCACAATTTAACTTCCTCGTAATTATTTTTAAGATTAGAATTGTTGCTATCTGCACCAATATTACACCATTCGCCGAGCACAGAGTTTCCTAGAAAACCATCGTGGCCTTTATTAGAATATCCAAAGATCACAGAGTTATTTACTTCCCCGCCTACCTTACAATGCGGTCCGATGCTAGTAGCCCCATAAATTTTGGTGGCTAATTTTAAAGTTGAATGCTCACCTAGGGCTAATCCGCCGCGTATAACACTACCTTCCATTACTTCAGAATCTACTCCTAAATAAATGGCTCCCGAAGTGGTATTAAATACCGCACATTCCGCTTTAGCACCTTCTTCGGCAAAAAAGCGATTGCCAATTATGGTATTGGTATCCGATATTTTAGCACTCTCTCTGCCAGCGGTAATTAGGTCAAAATCCAATTCTAATTCCGAGGCATTCAAACTAAATAAACTATGAGGCCCTTCTAAATAAGTTAGTTCATCTTCATAATCTAAGGCTTGGCTATCTTGTTCTAAATCTTCGGGAAATGAAGCCGCACGGCAAGCAACAATTAAGTCGTCCTTTAATATGGCTTCTCCCAGTTCTAAAGACTGTACTTTTTCCACTAAGTCGAGACTGGGGCAAACACTACCGTTAATGTATAAATTATCGCCTTCCTCTTTCAAAGGGAATTTAGTACTTAAATAGTCGGCAGTTATGTAGGATGCTTCTTTGGTTACACCAAGATGCTTTAACCATTTTTCTTCAATGGTCAAAATGCCCAATCGCAGCTTAGCACTAGGTCTAGTGTACGTTAAAGGAAGAAGATCGTCGCGATTAGCGTCGTCGAAAAATACAATATTCATGAGCGAAATTTAGGAACGCAAGATAAATGAAGGAACATAAAAAAACCCCTACTCTTAGAAAGAATAGGGGCTAAATATTTTAAAGCTTTTCGCTTAAGCTTGGTTACGACCTTTGTAACGGTTGCGGAATTTATCAACACGACCAGCAGTATCAACCAGTTTAACTTTACCAGTATAAAATGGGTGAGAGGCCGCAGAAATTTCCATTTTTATTAATGGGTATTCAACACCATCAATCTCAATATTGTCGCGTGTTTCAGCGCATGAGCGGGTGATGAAAAATTCTTCAGTACCCATGTCTTTAAAAACACAGGGACGGTAATTTGAAGGATGAATGTCTTTTTGCATATCTTTTTAGGTTTCGTTGGCTGGGATTTTGCCCAGTCCAAAAATGGCTTGCAAAAATACTGCAAATATTAAGTTCACACAAGCCCTCTGATTAAATTCTATAAAAGGAATAAATGTGCTCATTTTTAGAGGGAAGGCTGTACTTTTGGACTTCAAAGATCGTTAAGGTTTTATGCTTAAAAAACTATTCATCCTTCTTGTTTTGGCCCTAGTAGGTTTTAGTTCCTGCCGAAAAGAAGACAACATTATAAGTTCTAACTTTTTTTTACGCTACTCAAGCGACACTGTATTTTTGGATACAGTTTTCGCAGGTATTGGCTCCAGCACCTATGAACTTAAGGTTTATAACGATAGTAAAGAAAGTATTAGCATCCCTAATATTCGCTTGAAAAACCAGGCTTCGCCTTTTCGTTTAAATATTAATGGAACTGCCAGCACCAGTCTTAGTAATGTAGAAATTCTTCCAGAGGATAGTGTCTATATTTTCATAGAAGTTACGGCCGCCATAAATACGGTAAGCGAAATAGTGGTGAGCGATCAAATTGTTTTTGAACTAGCCGAGGGTAGCGATGAAGTGGAGCTTGTTAGCTTGGCCAAAGAAGCTGTTTTTCACTTTCCCACAAATTTTATTGTCATCGGGTCGGGTAATAACCGAAGCATTATCCCCTACTCTATTATTGATTGTAATACCATCTGGGACAACACCATTCCTCACGTTGTTTATGGTTATGCCGTGGTTGATAGCGGTTGCACTTTAGAAATCGCTCCGGGGGCAGATGTCCATTTCCATGAAAATAGCGGTCTTTGGGTTTTTGCTAGTGGTGAACTAAAAATTGCCCCCAACGCTCTACCCGGACAAGGCGACTCGGTAACATTTAGTGGCGACCGATTGGAACCTTTCTATGAAGACGTTCCTGGGCAGTGGGGCGGATTACTGGGTGGTTTATACATTGGACAAGGCGCCAAAGCACAAATAAATAATTTGGTTTTAAAAAATGCGGTTAATGGCCTGCGTTGCGATAGCGCACTCTTTCCCGAGCAATTACTTATTACCAATTCCTACATTTTAAACTCATCGCGCACGGGTCTTTACGCTGGTTATTCTAACATAAAGGCCGAAAACCTTGTAATTGCTAATCAGGGACTTTACGGCTTTTATGCTTTTGGAGGGAATTACGATTTCAAGCATTGTAGTTTCATTAATTACTGGAGTCTCTCCACTCGTCAAGAATCAACCGTGGTGCTTAGTAATTTCCTAGAATTTCAAGATGCCACGGGGCAGGTTCAACGCATTACGAGGAGTCTCGAAACTGCTTACTTCGGTAATTGCATTATCGATGGGGTAAATGAGCAAGAGCTGCAATTTGTTAAAGATGATAATGCCATCTTCAACTTTCAGTTTAGTCACGCCCAATTGAAGTTGAGTAACGATTTAGAAGATCGTGGCTTCTCAATTAGTGATCCTAACTTTATCAATGTTTTGGTAAACAACAATGCCGATTATGTAAACCCGGCATTAAATAACTATCAGCTAGACAGTCTAAGTCAAATGGTGGATCAAGGTAATACCAACGACGGTTTTGTTGTGCCAACCGATATCCTCGGCTTAAGCAGAAACTTCAATGGATTGCCCGATTTAGGTGCTTATGAAAGACAGTATTAACCCAGTCATTAGCGGTTAATTTCTAGATTCGGTCCTTTCCTGCTCCTCAAAACAGTAAAGCCCTTCAAAATTATTTGTCCTTCGGAAAAAGGTTTAATAGTGCCGCCAATTTCAAATTAGTATATTTTGCCAAGTCCCAGGCTCCTTAAATTGCTAGAAGGAAACGAAATAGATAATTATTCGTTGAAAATAATTTTAAGAGGAGTACTTTCCGTTTATTATAGAATCGCGTAAGAATAGCTAAACATAACTCCCCAAAACTTATCGTTATCGCTAATAATATTAGGAGCTGTTTCTAAGATTCCGTCCATTGTATCACCTCCCACGGTGCTGTATCGTAATTCTGCGGTGATAATACCATGATATGACACACGATATTTAACGCCTAAGCCTACAAAAGTATTCATACCAATATAGGCATCCGTCTCAATATCAATATTTTCAGGTACCAATCCCGCAATTTGCAATTCAGGATTCCAGCCTGCTACACCTATGCCGCCTTTTAAAAAGATAGTATGCTTTTGGTCGAGGTGATATTTACCAAAGCGAATAAGATGAATCTCAGAAAAAAGATTTCCGGTAACCAAACTTGTATTTACGCTAAAGCCGCGGTTGAAATTATCGTGATTTGCATCAGATGCATTTAGATTTCCAAAAGAGATTTCACCACCGAAGCCAAACCAATCATTAACATGGTACTTCGCGAAAATTGAAATTTGCGCATCAATTTCAGCAAACACAGCATTAACCCTACTAGAATTCGCAATTTCGTTACTCATGTTTAAGGTGCCTATGCCAGCGCCAAATTCGTAGTATTTAGTTCTTTTAGTTTGTGCATCTACATTTAAAGCGAAAAGCAAGGCAACTAAAAGTAAGACAGAGCGGTAGTTTCTCATTATTGTTTATCTCTTAAAAAAACGAGGTTTGTGTCATCACTACCTGCTTCATCTAGGTAGTAACCTGCTAAGTTAAACTCTTTTAGAACATCTGTGCTATTAATTCTATTCTGGATGATAAAATTGGCCATGATTCCCCTTGCCTTCTTGGCGAAGAAAG
The DNA here is from genome assembly GCA_003045865.1 of Bacteroidota bacterium. Classification (GTDB taxonomy): domain Bacteria; phylum Bacteroidota; class Bacteroidia; order Flavobacteriales; family Schleiferiaceae; genus Croceimicrobium. The sequence continues at coordinate 23,617 of PZPB01000005.1, forward strand.
AAACAATCTTATACTTTCCGTTTGAGTAATCTTTGAATTCTAGATTTAAAATTGGGTTAGGGATTTTAGCACTTTGTAAAGCCTTGAAGTATTCTTTGCTTGCCAAATTAACTATTGGCTCATCGCTAGGAATATGCTCTTTAAAATAATCAGCAATACTTTTTTGCCAAAACTCATAAAGATTCTTTTTTCGGCCTAGGGTAATAGCGGTACCCATTTCTAAACGATAAGGCAAAATAGATGTTTGGGGCTTTAGCAAACCATATAAACCAGAAAGAATATAGAGCTTTTCCTGCGCAAAAAACATATCCTCTTCTGACCAATTTTCTGCCTCTAAGCCTAGGTACACATCGCCTTTAAAAGCCAGTACAGCTTGGCGCCCTGTCATTATTTTTTCAGCGGACCACTCTTGGTTGCGCAGGTAGTTTTGCTCGGCAAGATTCTCACTAATGCTTTGAATACTCATCAGTTTTTCAGCACTGAGAGAACGAAGCTTATGATTCACCTTTTCTGCTTCCGCTAAAAAGATGGGCGGCTCAGAAGAACCTATTTGGAGATCGCTGGAGAAATCGAGCGTTTTTGCGGGACTAATTGCACTTATCATAGGTTACAAATATAAAAAGGCGTGATGTATTAACATCACGCCCTTTCTAATAAGATTGAAAGAAAGACTATTTCTCTACGCGTAAATTTTCTTGAGCTAATGACCACTCTCTATGGTTTGCAATACTATTAGCTTGGTAATTCACCTCGTGTAAAGTTTTACGATCATCTGACCATACAAACCATGCACCTTCTTTTTTTCCTTCTACATAAGTAGCTTCAACTCTAATTTCTCCACTTGCGCTGTACTCAGTCCACTGTCCGTGTGACTTACCGTCTTTGAAAAAACCTACTTCTTTTACTTGATCTGAATTCTCAAAGTATCGTGTTACTTTTATTTGATCTCCAACTTTCTCATAAACTGAAGTAGACTGTGCTTGAGCGCCAAAGGCCATTAAAAATCCTACTACCACTAAATTAATCATCGTTTTCATGTCTTCAAGCTTTAAATTCTACTCGACAAAGATATGAAAATATTTACATTATGTTAACATTGAGGTAACATTGAGAGTGTTAAATTATTTAAGCATCTGCAAATCAATATTATATATGTTAATTTAAAATTAAGAAAGGCCGCGAAAATGCGGCCTTTTTATAAAATCATATGTATTTAAACCTAGTCTTTTGCTAGAAATGGATACTTGTAAGAGGTCGGTGTTACAAAAGTCTCCTTAATTAGGCGTGGACTAATCCAGCGGTAAAGATTTTGCTTTGAACCTGCTTTATCATTTGTTCCTGAAGCACGAGCGCCGCCAAATGGTTGCTGTCCTACTACTGCTCCGGTTGGCTTATCATTTATGTAGAAATTACCTGCCGCATTGCGTAGTGCTTTAACACCATATTCTAATGCATAGCGATCATTACTAAACAAGGCACCTGTTAAAGCATAAGGAGATGTTTCATCTACCAACTTTAAGGTTGCCTCATATTCATTTTCTGGATAGACATAAATAGTAAGCACAGGACCGAATAGTTCGGTTTCCATGGTTACATATTTAGGATTGGTTGTTACGATAATCGTGGGCTCGATAAAATACCCTTTCGATTTATCATAATTTCCTCCAGCAACAATTTCAGCATCAGCATCCTGCTTAGCACGGTCTATATAAGTAGCTAGCTTATCAAAAGAGCCTTCGTGAATTACAGCGGTAACGAAATTTTCAAAATCACGAGGAGATCCAGATTTAATTTCCGCTAAGTCCGCTAATAACTCTTCCTTAACTGCGGGCCATAAATTACTAGGAACATAAGCTCTTGAAGCTGCCGAGCATTTTTGTCCCTGGAATTCGAAAGCTCCGCGAATAAGAGCAGTACTTACTTGTTTACTGTTAGATGATTTATGCACCATCACAAAATCCTTTCCGCCAGTTTCTCCCACTATGCGCGGATACGTGCGATACTTGGTAATATTCTTGCCAATAACCGTCCAAATATTTTGGAACACGGTAGTTGAGCCTGTATAATGTAAACCCGAAAAATCTGGATGTGAGAATACAATATCGGCTGTTTCCTGAGGATCCGTGAAAATCATATTAATAACACCATCAGGCATGCCTGCTTCTTCAAATATATCCATCACCACCTTGGCCGAATAAATTTGACTTAAACTAGGTTTCCACACCACGGTATTTCCCATCATAGCCATACTTGCAGGAAGATTGCCTGCAATAGCCGTAAAGTTAAAAGGAGTAATTGCGAAGGTAAATCCTTCTAAAGGACGGTAATCTACCTTATTCCAAATCGTACTATGTGAGTGCGTATATGGTTGCTCCTGATAAATTTCAGTAGCATATTGAACATTAAAACGCAAAAAGTCTATTAACTCGCAGGCGGCATCAATTTCCGCCTGAAAAATTGTTTTACTTTGGGCAATCATCGTAGAAGCATTCAATTTCGCCCGGTAAGGACCCGCTGCCAAATCTGCCGCTTTCATGAAAATGGCTAATCGATTAGACCACTCCATATTTTCCCAAGCTTCTTTCGCATCTAAAGCTGCTTTAATCGCTTCATGTACGTGATCGCTTGTTCCTAAGTGAAAAGAACCAACATTATGAGCATGATCATGGGGTGGTAATACACGCATTGTTTTACCAGTACTCACCTTTTTTCCATTGATAACCATTGGGATATCAATAGTTTCTGACCACATTTTATCGTATTGCGCTTGCACTTCTAGCCTTTCTGAACTACCAGGACGGTAATCTTTAATAGCCTCGTTAATTGCCGCGGGAACTTTATAAAAACCCTTTTCCATAATTATATTTTTGAGAGATTTTTTTGTCACCTCAAAGGTAAGACAAAGCTGAGAGGCGTGAAACTAAATCCTAAAACTATCCCTGTTTCACCGCTTTACTTCTGAAAAGCTCGTTTTCGATCTTTCAACTCTACCTCTACCTGTATAATTTCAGGATGCTGTTTCTCTGCACTAAAGCGTAAACCACTAAGCTTGGAGCGATACCAAGCCCCCGTATCAATATACCAAGCATTTTCTTTCGGTCGATACAATGGTTTATCGTCTCGTACAACGTTATGCCCAATAACTTGAAACTTTGGCAGCAACTTAAGTGGCTTGCGGTTTATCAAAACATTATCGGGGGTAGAGATATCAAATGGATCGAGAGCATCGAGAGCTATACCTGCATGGCTAATCAGTAGGCTATCATTCTCCCAGCTCAAGGGCAAGAGGCGCAAGATATTAGCGACCTCATTCTCTTTGAAGTCTAGTTCATTAAAATCTTCCAGTAGTTTAAGATAAGTGGGATTTCTTGACTTCTTGCGAAAGCAATCCAAAAACCATTGTTCATGATTGCCGCGAATGAGAAATACTCGATTGGGAAATTCACGCTTCTTCTTTAATAGGTAACGCAGAGTCTTGGCAGAGTTTGGACCTTTATTAATAAAGTCGCCCACCAATACCAGTTGATCCTTGGTCGGATCCCAATACGTGCTAATTAAAGATTTTAAGGTATAGTAACAGCCATGTACATCGCCTACTACTAAAACCGCCATTACTGGTTTTTAAGAATTGATCATAACTGGCATAACCAGCATCAAAATATCCTCCCCTTCTTCTAGGCTATCGGCTGGTAAAATGATACCGGCACGATTAGGCGCTGACATTTCTAAATTAATTTGATCAGACTCTAGGTTCGAAAGCATTTCAGTTAAAAAACGAGAATTAAAGCCTATTGCCATATCCTCACCCGTGTATTCACAGTTTAAACGCTCATCGGCCTTGTTAGAGAAATCCACATCCTCAGCCGAAAGTTCCAATTGCATACCAGCAATTTTCAACCTTACCTGATGAGTAGTTTTATTGGAGAAAATGGCTACCCTTTTTGCGGCTCCTAAAAATTTGGTGCGCTCAATTTTAAGCACATTAGGGTTTTCCTTAGGAATTACCGCTTCGTAATTTGGGTACTTACCATCAATTAGGCGGCAAGTAAGAATAATGTTATCGAACTCAAAGCTAGCATTAGTGTCATTGTAAACCACTTTTACTTCATCACCTAAACTACTTAAAGTAGATTTCAATATGGTAAGAGGCTTACGTGGCATAATAAACTCTGCCGTATGATCGGTCGTACAATCGAAGCGACGGTAGCGCACTAATTTATGAGCATCTGTGGCAACGAAAGTTAAGCCATCGTTTGTGAATTGGAAAAACACACCCGACATAACAGGACGAAGCTCATCGTTACCAGCGGCAAATAATGTTTTATTGATAGCGGTGGCTAAAATTTCACCTTTAATGGAAGTAGTACTTACATCTTCCATTTCCGGTAATTGAGGAAACTCCTCACCTGAAACGTAGGCTAAACTATAGCGACCATCATTCGAACTAATTTCAATCGTACTGCTAGATTCATCGCTGGTAAAAGTTACCGGCTGAGCGGGTAAAGCTTTTAAACCATCTAAAAGTAAGCGTGCGGGAATTGCAACCACTCCATCTTCATCGCCCTGTACTTCCATACTTGCGCTAATGGTCGACTCAAGGTCGGAGGCCATAATCTGTAAATTAGATCCGCTAAGACTAAAAAGGAAGTTATCTAAAATGGCTAGTGTATTATTGCTGTTCAATACACCACCAACAATTTGCAATTGCTTTAGTAAATCTCCACTTGAAACGATGAATTTCATAGATATAACAATTTGAGGCTAAAATTAATGGGCAAATATAGGGATAAACAAGCGCTGCCTATGATTGCCGGATGACAAATTTATGATTCCGAATTTATAAAATAGGATAAAGGCTTAATCACCTTTCGCAATCCGTAATACTGTAAGAGCACCATACGGTCGTTGTTAATAAAACCGTGTAGTCTATCAGGGTCATAGAAAGTTGTAGGATCATTAAAATCAATCGTTTGCGCTTCCCCTTTAATTTTATACGCACTAAAGCCACTCAGTTTTCCGTCTATATCCTTCACCATAATGGTAAAGGCGGGCGTACTTGATTTTAAAGAATCTCGGCGAGCGTAAATAGGATCTGAGGGAATAATTTCACCTTCATACGAAAGGTTTTTAAAGGCCCCTAAAAACATGCGCGCCTTTGCTGCCGAAACATTCGACATTACTTCACCATCACTTGCGCGTAAAAAATAAATACTATCGGGAGAAAACACTCTTAAAGTGTAACTAGCGTCGAGCGAATCTGGGTAAATCACTTTAACCTCCTTAATGTTGCGCGGATCCATGCGTACTAAATCTCTGCGTTTCCACAGATAGCTTTCTGTGAAAAATCGACTAGAAAGGAAACCATTAAAACCAGGAATATGCACCGCATAAGGAGCATCAGCACCTTCAATCATCATCCACGTACCCATTTCATCGTGGGTTGGTAAGCCTACAATTATGGTTTTATACAACTCCCCATTCTGATAGATCTCTACTCTTTTGCCAAAAACTTCCAAATGTTTAATCACCTCTGGTCTAATGCGCTCCGTAGAGAAGTTACGCATCTCCATGCGGTACATTGTTTCGAGAATAATCTCCATTGCATCGTCTCGAGCTGGATCTTCTCCATCAACCAACCAACCTCTACTTTCGCGGGTTAAAACCGTTTTTGAAGGAGTTTTATCACTTAAAATGATTTTACTTATTGCAGCAGTATCCTTAATAGAGAAGGAATAATTCTCGGGACCTTCTAGGGTACTATTGCCCGTATTCTCACTAATTAACCATCCCGCGACAGCGAGTAAAATAATAAAAGTGACTAAGTATATAAGGTTCTTTTTCATTTTAACTTTTTAGATATTTCTTTTTACGCCACCAAGTATTTAGCAAAGCCATTAACAAGAGTAGTATTACTGGAATTATGGTATTAACCATCTGCCAGAAAAGTCGTTCATCCTTAACTTTTTCTAAATCTAAAAGTCTAATCTTCAACTCGCGCGAACGAATGGCAATCAGACCTTTATCATCCAACATATAATCCAAAGTGTTGACCAAAAAATCTTTATTCCCGTATTGTGTATTGGTATATTGATCGTAACCTAAAGGCAATGGTGCACCTTTGGGAATATTGGGGTTCACTACATTAAATTGATTCAGGAGCAAATCACCATCGGCTACCACCAACATTTGATTTTGATTGCTTTCTTCCTTAACTCTTAAATTCTCTGAACCTTCTTTTGGGCTTAAGCGGTTTTTAAATGCCGAAGTGAAATTTCCCTCTAAAAGTACCGCTAAAGGAATGCCCGCTTCACGGAATTGACTGCGAGGCGGAGGATTATAGAGCTTTGCTAAAGATACGATATGTGGCGTTGCTAAACGAGCAGAATAGGGCGAGCTTTTTAAAAGAACCGTTTTCTTTACCCCTCCTGCCATCACGGTATCCAATGAGCTTGCAAAGCGCAACCAAATTGCATTAAGATCTTTGGCTATAGGATGATTTACCTGCGGCATAACCATTGGAAAATAGACCCAAGGACGAATCTTTTTCTGATCATTTACCCCAGCGCCCACTAAGTCGGTTACTAAATCTGTGTTAACCCGCACCCCATATTTAAAAAGCATATCGTTCAATTGCAAACGATCAAAAAGAGGTAAGCTCATAAACTGCGAAGCCTCGCTAAGACTATCCATGGAAGCCGCCGCCGCATCTAAAAGCCAAATGGTTCTTCCTCCGTTCATTATAAATTGATCAAGGAGGTATTTATCCAAATCGGTAAAAGCCCTTTGGGGCTTCGCGATAATCATCGCATTGAAGCGATTCAAGCGAATTTGCTGTTGGGTTATGCTCAGGCTGCCGCCAGATGAGTCAGACTTAAACTCACGAATATCAAATAAATCAACACGATAATTGGCGCTGATATCTTTCGCAAAATCGGCTATTTCGCGTGGACCCAATTCACCGTGACCTTGTAAAAAACCCACCAGTGGTTTGTCATCTGAAACCAAGCTTCGAATGGTATTAGCCAAGGTAAATTCTAGGTTTTCGATACTAGTATTAATTTGATTTTCGGGGGCGGCTCCTAACTGATCTAAAAGTAAAAGTGCCGCAGCCTCCTTTTCACCATAATTTAAAATCGCTCCCGGAAAAATGGTTTTCACCGAATTACCGTCGCTATTCTTAATACTTAATTGATAGGGCTTTAATCCCTTAAACTGTAATTGCTGGTAAAGTTTCGTAGTTTCTTCCTCTGTATCGTTATTACTCGGATCTACGAAAGTGTATTGTATATTAGGATTGTAGGCCCTAAACTCATCTAACATTTGCTTCGCCTCCGTTTCCAAACGCTGAAACCCCGCAGGGAAATCACCTTCCAGGTAAACCTTCACCAGCATTATATCCTGCACCTCTTCCAAAAGGTTAATAGTAGCATCGGATAAGGTGTAGCGCTTTTCTCCCGTAAGGTCGATGCGGAAAAACTTTAGGCCACTAATAATATTTATCAATATTACAATGGCAATAAAAAGGGCAAAACGGCTTAAATCTCTTGTCTTTTTATTCATTACCACTTTCTACTTTGAATTACCAATCGCGTTGCAGCCATAAAAATGGCGATAAGGCCAATAAAATAAAAGAGATCGCGGCTATCAATCACTCCCCGACTCATCGAAATGTAATGTTCATTAATCCCTAGCTTAATTACAAACAGATCAAAAGTCCCGAAAAAGGCAAACTCGGAAATTTGATCAAAGCCATAAAACAAGAAGAAGGAAAGAAACATGGCTGATAAAAAAGCCACAATCTGATTATCGGTTAAGCTAGATGCAAAGAGGCCAATGCTTAAAAATGCCGCTCCTAAAAACAGTAAACCAACATAAGAACCAAAGCTACCACCGCTATCGATATTACCCACATTTGCCCCTAAAAGGTAAATGCTTACATAATAAAGTAAGGTGGGCAAAAGAGCAAGAAAAAGTAGCAGCATGCCCGCCCAAAATTTCGCTAGAATTATTTGAATGTCGGTAATAGGCTTGGTGAGCAATAACTCCATCGTTCCCGCCTTTTTTTCATCGGCAAACATGCGCATGCTGATAGCAGGAATAAGGAAAAGAAAAACCCAAGGGGATATGGTAAACAAATTTCCAATGGAGGCATATCCGCCATCGAGCATATTAAAGCTTCCCGGAAAAAGCCATAAGAAAACGCTATTGATAAGGAGATATACCATTATCACCAAATAGCCAACAATGGAACTGAAGAAGCTACGAACTTCTTTTTTTATTAGTGAAAACATTTACAAAGATTCTATTTGTTTGGTACTCCAAGCTTCGGGCCTTGCCGCAAAAAGGCTTTTGGTAAAAGCCCAAACTCCTTTAAATAAATCGGAATGACGGTAGGCTTCAAGTTGCGCGGCTTCTTGCCACCAGCTGTAGGTAAAGTACACATTAGGATTTTGATGATCCTGCAATAAAATTAATTTCTCACAACCTTCAAAAGCTCTGATTTTGGCTTTATTTTTCTCAAAATTAGCGAGGAAGTTAGGCACTTCTTCTGCTTTAAAAGTCATCTTCACGATTCTTGTAATCATGTATAGCTAATTGTTATTGTATCCAACATCCCCAAACCTAAAAGGCTATTTGCGCCATTAATTTCTTTACTCTGCGGATCGCGAAAAGCAATCTCAAGCAAACCTAAAGAATTAATAAGGGCTAGCACACCATCTTGAGCAATATCGTGATAAGCAGTTGCTATGCGCTTGAGGCTTCTATTGCGGGGTAAGTTAATTTCTATGGCTTTACTTTTTTGTGCTTCTTGCAGATCCTTAGAGTCGATATTAGTAATAAGGTTGCCATAATTATCAATAAAAATAATGTGGCCCTGTACCAGTTTGCGCTGTAAATCTACTTTACCCCTTAAACTACTGCCCCGCACTAATTCATCTAGTGCAATCTGCGGACCTAATAAAGAAGCTGCTCCTCCCCCGGCTAAATGTGCCGCTGCCCGCGCTAAAAAATCACGACCTGGAAACTGGGTAGAGCGCTGCTCCCCTATTTTAATTTGATGAAAAATTAAATTTTGCGGATTACGATCGGCAGCAATCATAGTAAGAATACCATTATCCGAAGCCACAAAAAAGTGCCCATCCATTTGCATCACATACCATCTTTGACTGGGACTATTCTCTGCCGTAAGAATTAGATGTACCGTTCTTTTAGGAAAGCTTGCAAAGCTGTGCTTTACTATAAATGAGGTTTCTACGATATCACCTGGCGGTAAATCGTGGCTAATATCACAGAGTATTAAATCGGCACGTTCTTGATACAACACGCCCTTAACGATAGCCGTGTATGGATCTTTAGTCCCGTAATCAGATGTTAATGTAATTATTGCCATAAACTAATGCAAAGGTAGTAACCTGAGTGCGAGTTTAAATTAGAGTATCACATTTTCACTAAAAGAAAACATCCTTCTACAAAGAGCGACTACAAAGGCCCGCAGCCAATAGATAAGACCAAGGATCTTCGCAATATGGAAAAATAGGCCTGACTAAGCAGCGTTTTTTTTGCGCCTCAATGCCTCTTAATAGTTTGCTATTATTTCGCCGCCTCGGCCATTGTTCATAAAGGGTCTTAAACCTAATTACAGATCGCATTAAGGGATGTAAAACAAACGGCCTTTTTATTGTTATTTTGTAATTCAAATTCAGATAACATTAAAGGCCCTTTAAGGCCTACCAAAAGCAGAGTTTTAGCTTGAGTGAAAAAATTGTAAGAGTAGACCAAGTCGATCCTATTGAAGTATATGGCGCTAATAATCGCTACCTCAATATCATCAAGACTTATTTCCCCGCCCTTAAGATTATTGCGCGCGGAGATCAAATTAAGGTCAATGGAGAGGAAAGCGAAATGACTCGTTTTGAAGACAAAATCGCCGAACTTATTGCGCATCTAAATCGCTTTAATTCTTTAAGCATTAACCAAGTAGATCGCATAATGAAAGATGAAATGAAGGAAGAAAGCGATGAAAAAGGCAGTGCCGATTTAATCTTGCATGGCGTTAATGGTCAGGCTATTCGCGCCCGCACTTTAAACCAAAGGCGCATGATTAAGGCCATGGAAACCAATGACATTATGTTTGCTGTTGGCCCTGCGGGAACCGGGAAAACCTATACTGCTGTGGCCCTAGCCGTGGCCGCCCTAAAAAACAAGGAGATTAAGAAAATAATCCTCACACGCCCAGCGGTGGAAGCGGGTGAAAACCTAGGCTTTTTACCAGGCGATCTCAAAGAAAAGTTGGACCCCTATTTACAGCCACTTTACGATGGCTTACGCGATATGATACCCCCCGAAAAACTCTCTTATTACATGGAAAGCGGCACTATTCAAATTGCACCGCTAGCCTTTATGCGCGGTCGAACCCTGGATCGTGCATTTGTAATTTTAGATGAGGCCCAGAATACCACGCGCAGTCAAATGAAGATGTTCCTTACCCGTATGGGCGCAAGTGCTAAATTTATCGTAACTGGCGATGTTAGCCAGATTGACCTTCCGCGCAAGCAGGCTTCTGGCCTAAAAGAAGCTTTGCGAATTTTAGGAGACATAAAAGGAATCTCTAAAATTTTCCTCGACGAAAACGACGTGATTCGCCACCAATTAGTGAAAGATATTATTAGAGCTTACGATAAAGAAGAAAACGAGCATGACAACATTAGTAAAAACTAATTTCCAATTTCCAACTCAAACCAATCTCTACAAAGGAAAAGTTAGAGATGTATATAGCCTTGGCAACAATCTTTTAGCCATGATTGCTAGCGATAGGATTTCGGCTTTTGATGTGGTTTTACCCAAAGGCATCCCCGGCAAGGGACAAGTACTTAATCAAATTGCGAATTACTTTTTAGACGCTACTGCAGATTTGGTTCCTAATTGGAAAATTGCTCAGCCCGATCCCATGGTTACGGTAGGTCAATTGGCAAATCCCTTTAAGGTAGAAATGGTAATTCGCGGCTATTTAACCGGGCATGCTTGGCGCACTTATAAATCGGGAGTACGCATGCTTTGTGGCCTTAACCTTCCCGAGGGAATGAAAGAAAATCAGGCTTTCCCACAGCCCATTATCACCCCTACTACTAAAGCCGATTTGGGCACCCACGATGAAGACATCAGCCGAGAAGCCATTTTGGCGCAAGGCATTGTTAGCGAAGCTGATTATTTAGTTTTAGAAGATTACACTCGTAAGCTTTTTAAGCGCGGACAAGAAATGGCCGCCGAAAGAGGACTTATTTTAGTAGACACCAAATATGAATTTGGAAAAAACTCTACTGGCGAAATCATTTTAATTGATGAAATTCACACCCCCGATAGCAGCCGTTACTTTTATGCTGAAGGCTACGATGAAAAGCTAGCTCAAGGACAGGCGCAAAAGCAATTGAGTAAGGAATTTGTGCGCGAATGGCTGATGGAAAATGGCTTCCAAGGCAAAGACGGGCAAAGCGTTCCTGAAATGACAGAAGAATTTGTACTTTCAGTTTCGCAACGTTACCAAGAATTATTTGAGGCCATAACCGGCCAGGCTTTTATTTGGAACGAAAGCGCTAATATTGAAGAGAGAATATACACTAATACGTTAAATTACTTAAACAACTAAAATGAAGAAAATACTTTTCGCCTTCAGCATACTGCTTAGCTTAAGTGCCAGTGCACAATTTGACTTTGGTTTAAGAGCCGGTGCAAGTCTGAGTAATCCTCGCATTGAAAATTTCAAAGGAATAACTACTATTAGCGACTTCCAATATGACGCTTCTGAACTTAGTTATCAAGCAGGAGTGTATGCTCGGGTCAAATTATTGGCTTTTTTCGTGCAAGGTGAGTTGTATTTCACAAAAATAAATCAGTCGGCCAAGGCCTCTTTTACCGCATTAAATGTGCCTCCTAAAACCATCGACCTCAGCTATAGCAGAATCGATTTACCCATTCTTTTAGGACTAAAGATAGGACCGATACGCATTGTGGGCGGCCCAATGTTTAGCAGTAATTTTAATGATGTTTCCGGTAATCTCAACAATGATCTAAAAGCCGCTAGCCTTGGTTATCAAGTGGGTATAGGAGCTGAATTTAGCAAGTTATTTGTCGATCTGCGTTATGAATCAGGCTTAGGAAATATGGCCAATGCTGTGCTTATTGATAACAGCAGCTACCAATCAGACATTAGAACTAACCAAATAATGCTTTGCTTAGGATTTGAATTATTCTAGTTTTTAACAAGAATAAATTCACCCGTAAGAATCCCAAGCCGTAAAGCCTGATTATAGCTTTCTTCGCGGTCAATAGGGGTCATTAATTTTTCAATGCGATCCGCATGCGCCAATTGATCGTTTAGCTTGTAGTAAAAATACCCGCAAAGCGCTCCCTCTCGTACCACAAATACGGTATGTTCGGCGCTATTGCGACCCCTACCTTTAAAAAGTGTATTGTCAGGGAAATCGGCTAAAATATCACGCACTTCTTCACCTTTTTTGCCGCGTGCAATTCTTTGATACATGCGCAAGGCGCGTTCACCCGCTTTTAAGTTGGAGACCGTTAACCAAGGCTTTTTCTTTCCCGCTTCTTCCAAAGAAACAAGACTTAAACGAGGAGGTGTTTCGCGCTTATCCGCAAAAATGCCATATTTTTCTTTGCCGCTACTTAAGGTATTAAACGGAGGTTTAGCCTCTTTTAATTCTGACTCTCGTTTAACCTTGGCAATTAACCAATTACCAACGGCTTCAATTTTTAAGTTATGTACTTCCTCTTGTAACTTAAGGGACTTTACCGAACTACTTAAAAACAAACGATTTATAGAAGCTTTAATATTATCAGAAGCGCCCAAATAAAGCAATTTACCGTGGCGGTCATGCAAATAAAACAGCCCCCTATTATGTTTAATGGAGCGCTGTAAGTCATTAATTTTATCTTTTAAATAGTCGTTCTCTAAAATACTCTGCTCGAAAGAGCTAATCCCTTTTTGACGATCTTTCTCTCTTAAAATCTCAAAGAGTTCCAAGGTAGCGCGGGCATCACTTTCAGCTCGGTGCTTATTGGTGCGACTTAAGCCTAACTCATCGCACATCTTATCCAAGCCATAGCTTTTCAAATTAGGGATCAGTTCTTGGGCCAGCTTTATCGTATCTAAAGTTTTTCGTTCGAAAGTATAACCTAAGCGAGAAAATTCTTGCCGAAGCATGCGATAATCGAACTCTACATTATGACCAACAATAACTGCATCTTCCGTAATCTCTACCAGACGTTTTGCTACTTCATGAAAACGCGGTGCTCGTAGCAGCATTTTATCGGTAATTCCGGTCATTTTCGACACGTATGGTTGCACCCCACGATGAGGATGAACCAAGCTAATTAACTGGTCTACAATTTCTTCGCCATCATACCTAAAGGCCGCTATCTCAATCATGGCCTCCTTTCCAAAAGGTCCACCACTAGACTCTATGTCTATTATACAGAACATGCCACGAAGTTACACGAATAAATCATTAAGAAAGAAGAACTGAAAAAGATATAGCTTTACTTTGTATTTGTATGAGAAAATGGCTTCGCAGCATAGCGTTTATTATTTTACTACCAGCACTTATGCTGGGGCAAGATGCGTCAGACAAACCACCGCCGCAGATTATTAAAGCGGTAGAATTAAGACTGGCTAATTTTAAGCAGTATCGACATTATTCCGCTCAATTTTTTGAAAGCTGCCGTGCCGAAATAAGTAATGTCCCCCTTTCCATTTGGCCCATATCTGGCACCTTAGTTCCCGCTAAAAAAGACAGGGGGATTGTTTATCGCAGTCAGGCTTTAATCGAAGCGAAATACTTCGACGATTTCCATTACGATCAGGATGTTCTTTTAAAAAGAGAGGCTGGCCATTTGCCCATTCCCAATTGGCATCAATTACCCGGATACGGATATGGCCTTTTACAAGAGCGCATCTACCTCAATCAAACTTTCCACCGCGGATTTATTAGCCCTCTAAGTGAAGAAGGCCTAAGAATCTATCATTACCAAATCTTAGATTCCGCTTTCGCAGATGGCGATAAACGTTACAATATTTCTTTCAAACCCAAAAAAGAAGAATACCCCGGGCTCAAAGGAAATATTTGGTTAATCGACTCTGTTTTCCTTCCCTTGGAAACAGATTTCGTAATATCAGCTAACAACCAATTAGAATTACTAGACAGCATCTGCCTTGAGCAAAAATACCAGTGGCAAAAAGGAGAATATAAAATGCTTAGTCAAAATATTTCGCTGTACCTAAACCTATTTGGCTACCGCGGATCCTATCATATTGATCATGAGTTCTCTCAATTCGAATATTCCACTACACTCAGGGCCAATCAATTCGACGCTTTGGTTTACCATCAGAGTAAAGATGACTTTAACTTAGATACTAACTATTGGCAAAATTCAGCGAGCAACCAACAGCATCAAAATTATTACGACAGCTTAAGTTTAAAAACACCTTTAGCCAAGCAATTTCGACTCTATGGTCGTCAGCGTTTAGAGCCTGAAAATTTTGTTCTCTATAAAAATTTATACCGCCATTATACCATCCGCCATAATAATTGGTATACCGATCTACCTGCCTTTTATCGTAGCCTTGGTTTTAATGCGGTAGAAGGCCCTTACAGTAGATACGTTTTTAAGGTCGGGCACATTAAGGATCAGCAAGAATGGTATTTAGAAAGCCAGCTGCGATATGGCTTAGCCGATGCTCGCTTAAAACCGAGCTTCAGCTTAGCCCATAATTCCGGCCATATAAAAAGTCGCAGTTTTATGCTTAAAGGTGGAACTGATTACCGCCAATTTAACGAAGATGAGCCCATTCTTCCTGTATTAAACACCACCTACAACTTATTATTAGCGCGAAATTACCTCAACCTTTTTGGAAAAGATTATCTCTCCTTTCAGTATAATAGTCAACCTACTCCTGGCTTTTCCTTTAGCAGTAGTTTAGAATATGCTTATCGTTATCCCCTCTATAACAATACTAATTTCTCCCTCTTTAAGGCAGAGGCCGATTTTGATGATAATAACGATGATTTTGCAGAAAATATCTCTACCCAAGGATTCAGAGCGCATCAAGCTTTAAGCTTCGAATTAAACTTGAGCTATCAGTTTAAGCAGCTGTATGAAGTACGATATAAGCAACGCTTCCAAGATTTATACGATGGCCGCCGAAATTTACAGACTAGAGCACCAAAATTGTACTTCGATCTGCGAGCCGGGATACCAACAGCCTTCAGCGAAACCAATTATATATTTCAGCGCATTGGCCTACAAAACAGTTTCCGCTGGGGAAACATAGGCTTGTCCCAATTTGATATAAGTGCAGGCAGCTTTTTACATTCCGAAAACTTACCCTTTATAGACTATCAACATTTTGATGGAGTACAAGTGTTTTTTTTACAACCCACTACAGACCGTTCTGCCATGATTAAGCAATTTAGCAGTCTGCCTTATTATAATTATAGCACCAACGAGTCTTTCGTTGAGCTCCACTTCGAACATAATTTCGATGGAGCATTATTATCGCAAATAGACTTTATCCGTCCCTACAAAGTGCACAGCTTAATTGGCTTCAACTCTTTACACCTTAAAGATAGACGAGCGTTTATTGAGTTATTTTTTGGGCTAGACAATATCTTTAAGGTTTTGCGATTAGAGTTTGTGGCCGGGATTGATAATTTTCAATCCTTACGTCCCGCGATGCGTATAGGTTTTGACTTTAACTACGACTACTACAAAAGAAACCGCTGATACTAGGCCAACTATGGCCAAAATTTAAGCGTTAAGGAAATATATTGACCGCCCTATGAAATACCTTAAAATTGTTTTTATTAACCTCTTGCTTTTCGGATTAGGCTCTTGTGACTACCGGTATGGAGGTGAACCTTATTACGATTATAATTCACAATATACACCCGTAATTATGGATCGGGCGGACCTCGAACAGTCCATTAGAATAATCGGCCCAAGGGAAATCAAAGACTTCGGAAAAATTTACATTAAAGATTCCCTTCTTTTCATTAATGAAAAGTTCGAAGGCATACATGTGGTTGACAACAGTGACCCAAGCAATCCAGAGAATTTAGCCTTCATAGTTATTCCCGGAAATATTGACATCAGTATTTTAAACGATGTGATTTATGCCGACAATGCGGTAGATCTGATCGCAATTAAGTACACTGGAGATAGCGTAATAGTAATAGACCGCAATAGAAATATTTTCCCCGAGCTACCCGCGCCCGAAGGCCAATATTACTCGTATGAAGGCAGTGATGATCGTCCTGAGAATAGCGTAATCGTAAAATGGATCTTAAAATGAAAAAGCTACTAATTATCCTATTCACTACAATTTTAGTAACGTCTTGTGATAGCTCGGAGAGTGTTGGAACAAACTCTTCAGGCATTGGTCAAGGAGGAAGCTTAGCTCGTTTCGCAGTAGCCAATGGCCATCTTTATACGGTTAACAATAATGAGGTAAGTGTTTTCAGTTTGGCTAATCCCGAAAACCCCGTGCAGCTAAGTCGCTTAAATATAAGCGCAATTGGTGAGACTATTTTCCCCTTAGGTGACTCTACTATTTTTATTGGTACTACTTCAGGAATGTATATTTATGATGTAAGCGATGCACCCGCAATGACCCTGCTGAGTAACTATAGACACGTTGTTTCCTGCGACCCGGTAGTTGCAAACGCTAATTTCGCCTATGTTACTTTGCGAACGGAAAGCAATAATTTCAACTGTGCTCGTGGAGTTAATCAGCTGGACATTATTAATATTCAAGATCTTAGTAACCCGATATTAATAAGCAGTTTCCCTTTAATACAACCCAAGGGCTTAGGCCTTTACGGCGACACCCTGCTAATTTGCGACAAAGGCTTAAAGGTATTCGATGTAAGCAACCCTAACTCCTTAGTACTTTTAGATGCCGATGAAGATTTTGACGCAGTAGACATTATTCCTAATGGTAATTTAATGATCACAGTATCAGAGTCTGGCTTAAAACAATATCGCTATAAAAATGGCAAACTCAACTTTTTAAGTGCCTTATGAAAAAGCTAATATTTATTCTCTTTATAAGCCTTTTTAGCCTTCAAGTAGTCGGGCAACTTTCTGATTCAGCCAGGTTTAAACCCACCTTTTGGGAAATTGGCTGGGTTTCCAGCGATGTTTTTATTGGAGCCCTCTCAGCAGATGTTGTGCTGGGCTTCAGGCATAACCAAGGTATTGGCATCAGAACAACTCTTACACAAGATTATTTTTTCTCTGATAACCTGTATGGGTTATACGAGAATAGCAATTTCGTTTATCGCGGAGGAATCTTCCATAAAATTTATTTTGATAATAGCAGAAATCGCAAAATAACCCTGAGACATGGTCCTAGAATAAGGTACAGCGAATACTCTTATCAAAGAGAGGATTGGATTGAGTTTGAAAACTTGGGAAACACTCAATACCGCTATGGCACTGTTAATCTGCAAGACCGTAACCTTGAATTAGGCTATGAATTGATAATAGGCCTTCAGCAACGTTACAACAACCTATTTTTTTTAGAATACTATGTAGGTCTGAGTTACATGGATTTTGTAAGAACTAATTCCACCGAATATACTTTAAGCGAATTGCGCAATAATGGCGCGAGCGACTTTGGATACTATTCTGGGATTTTACCCAACCAAGCCCAATTAGTTTTAGGAGTGGTACTTGGATTTAGAAAATCATCTTAAACCTAATTTCTACCTCCGAAAATTTTTGTCCCAACTCTTATCATATTCGAACCCTGCTCTATGGCAAGTGGATAGTCTCCACTCATGCCCATGCTAAGGATATTAAACTCTTCCTTACCTAGAAGGGCCTTTGTTTCTTTATAGAAGTTTGCTAAGCCACTAAATTCTCTTAGCAACTGCTCCTTATTATCTGTAAAAGTAGCCATCCCCATAAGGCCTCTAACTTTTACATTAGGATAAACTTGCTTAAGATCCTTTTGAAATAAGGACTTAGCTTCATCATAATCAAAACCGAATTTACTATCCTCTTCGGCTATATGAATCTGCACTAAGCAATCTATTACGCGCTCGCATTTAGCCGCTTCCTTATTCAAAGCCTTTAAACGCTTTTCTTTATCCATACCATGCACCAAAGAAACGAAGGGTGCCATGTACTTTATTTTATTATCCTGCACATGGCCGATCATATGCCAAAAGATATCTTTAGGTAAGGCCTCATACTTCTCCGCCATCTCCTGAATCTTGTTCTCACCGAAATGCCTTTGCCCAGTTTCATAAGCCTCTTTTACCGCTTCAACGGGCTTGGTTTTAGAAACCGCAATTAACTGCACTTCTTGCGGAAGCGATTTTAATAGAGACTGTAAATTTTCCTTTATCATCTTGTTGAACTTTCGGCAAAGGTTATAAAACAAAAAAGCCTCTCCAAAAGGAAAGGCTCTTAATGTGTTCGAGAGAATGATTAACCAATAGCGTTAACGTGAACCGTTAAACTAGACTTTAAATTAGCCGCTTTGTTAGAATGTATAATATTCTTCTTAGCCAGTTTATCAATCATACTTAATACTTCTGGAAGACGTTTTTCGGCAGCTGCCTTATCTTCTTCTAAGCGAAGTACGCGCATTGCATTACGAGCAGTTTTGTGCTGGTAACGATTTAAATCTCTTTTCTTTTCGTCAGAGCGAACTCTTTTTAACGCCGATTTGTGGTTTGCCATATCTTTTATATTGCAGCCCCTAGGAGAATCGAACTCCTCTTTCCAGGATGAAAACCTGGCGTCCTAACCGATAGACGAAGGGGCCTTATGTGTACCGTTTATTTTGGGTTTGCAAATGTAAGAGCATTTTTAATTTCTGCAAACACCTCTTCAAAAAAAAATCACATTTATTTCATTTTTATTGTAAGAACCTAAATAACAGACACTTAAATTTCACTACTCTTAGTAAGCTCTAGCAAAAACAACACGTTGAACCGAGTCCTGACCCGTATAAACGCATTTACCCGCTTGCTTATCCCCTTCCAAGGGTATGCAACGGATGGTTGCTTTAGTTTCCGTTTTGATCTTTTCTTCGGTTTCGGCGGTGCCATCCCAGTGTGCTAATACGAAGCCTCCTGCAGCAATCTTAACCTGGAAGTCTTCCCAATCGTTTACAGTATGGGTATTCTGATCCTTAAAAGACTGAGCTTTATTAAAGAGATTGTCTTGAATCTCTTCTAATAAAGACTTAATTCTCTGCTCTATGCCATCCATTAACTCTACCGACTTGGTCATGTTATCCCTACGTGCCAATTCTACGGTATTATTTTCCAAATCTCGCGGTCCCATTGCTATTCTTAAGGGCACGCCTTTCAACTCATATTCGGCAAATTTCCAGCCCGGCTTGTGGGTATCGCGGTTATCGAAATGCACCGAAACACCAACCTTCTCCAAGTTTTGCTTGATCTCTTTTGCTTTCGCAGAAATCTCTACTAATTGATCCTCTCCTCTATAAATAGGTACTATAACCACTTGGTAAGGCGCTAAATTTGGAGGAAGCACTAAACCATTATCATCAGAATGAGTCATAATAAGAGCACCTATTAAGCGCGTACTAACCCCCCACGATGTTGCCCAAACATATTCCTCTTTACCTTCTTTAGAAGCATATTTAACATCAAATGCCTTGGCGAAATTCTGACCAAGGAAATGACTTGTCCCTGCTTGTAAAGCCTTACCGTCTTGCATTAAAGCTTCAATACAATAAGTCTCTAGAGCCCCAGCAAAACGCTCGCTCTCAGTTTTAACACCCTTAATTACTGGAATGGCCATAAAGTTTTGCACGAAGTTGGCATAAACCTCTAGCATAGTTTCTGCTTCCTCTAAAGCCTCTGCCTTGCTGGCGTGCGCAGTATGACCTTCTTGCCAAAGAAACTCGGCGGTACGAAGAAATAAACGCGTGCGCATTTCCCAGCGCACCACATTAGCCCATTGGTTTATTTTCAGCGGCAAGTCGCGATAACTTTGCACCCATCTGCGGTAGGTATCCCAAATAATAGTTTCAGAAGTTGGTCTTACTATTAACTCTTCCTCTAGTTTCGCATCCTCATCCACAATTACACCTTTACCATCGGGATCATTTTTAAGGCGATAATGGGTTACCACCGCACACTCCTTGGCAAAACCCTCCACGTGACTGGCTTCTTTAGAAAAAAATGATTTGGGTATAAAAAGCGGGAAATAAGCATTCTGATGCCCCGTCTGCTTAAATTTGAGATCCAACTCGGCTTGCATCTTTTCCCAAATAGCATAACCATAAGGCTTTATTACCATAGAACCTCTTACGGCACTATTCTCGGCTAAGTCAGCACGAACTACTAGTTCGTTATACCACTTAGAATAATCCTCTTCTCTTTTCGTTAGTTTCTGAGCCATTAATTTGTATCTTGGTATGGAGTTTGTTTTATTACGATTG
Organism: Bacteroidota bacterium; assembly: GCA_003045865.1. Classification (GTDB taxonomy): domain Bacteria; phylum Bacteroidota; class Bacteroidia; order Flavobacteriales; family Schleiferiaceae; genus Croceimicrobium. The sequence continues at coordinate 44,117 of PZPB01000005.1, forward strand.
GCAAAGCTAAATATTTAACGAACTCCTAAAAACGCATCGGTCATGAAAAATTTACTTAGTTTATCAATATCACTTTCCATTCTGCTTTTCGGCTGTAGTGGAAGTAAAACAGTTGTAAACAATTATGAAGATGGGATTTATTCTAGTCCTGCTTCTCCACCAGTTTCTAATTCTGCTGCGCAAAGTAGTGAAGAGTTTAGCTTAAATGATGTAAATCCTAGCGAAAACCAGAATCAAGAGGACTTTGATTATTACAATCCTGCCGACAACAATGCCAACACTCAACAATATAGCACTGGCGGAGATGTAATTGTAAACAACTACTATAACCAAGGTTTCCGCAACCCTGGCTTTAACAATAACTTTTATTGGAATAATTGGGGATGGAACAACCCATACCGATTCAACTCTTGGGGCTTCTACGACCCTATCTGCGACCCATGGTTTAACGGAGGTTGGGGATGGAACGCTGGCTGGGGTTATGGCGCAGGTTGGGGATGGCGATCTCAATGGGGCCCCAGAGGATGGGGTGGTGGATGGAATTCCTACAATTCTTACTGGGCCGGATACAACCAAGGCTTTTACAATGGAGCGGGTGATTTTCGTTACGGTCGCAACAGAATATATACTGGGGCAAGAGGAAGTTTTGGAAGAAATGGCTCTTATAACATTAACTCAGGTTCTAGAATTTCTAGACGCAGTGCTTATGCAAATACTCGCTCTTTCAAAAACTCTAGTTCAAGCCGCAGAAGCACTAACGCCAGCAACAATCGCAGCACTCGCTTTAGCAATGCAAACATAGTATCAAGAGATGCAAGAACCAGTCAAAGAGTTAGCAATAACCGCAGCGCCACTAGAAGTAACAGATCTGCCAGTAGCACCTACAATCAGGCCAGAGCTACAACTAACAGAAGTAGAAACATAAGTCCCTCTAATGATCGTGCCACTAACAGCAGAGGAACCACAACTAGAGGAACCACTGCGGACAGAGCTAATTCTAGCAGATCTAATACTAATGCGAGAACTAATGAGGGTAACACCAGAACCAACAACACTGGTAGAACCAACACTAATATCCGTAGCAGAAGCGAAAGAGACAATAGCTTCCAAGAAAGAGCGCAAAGTTCTACTCCAAGATCGAATAGTTCAACCCGAAGCAACAACAATTCTAACAGATCTAATAGTGGTGTAAACAGATCTAACTCTAGCAATAGTAACAGATCCTATACTCCAAGCAGGTCCTCGAATCGCGGTTCATCAGCGAGCCCATCCAGATCTAACAGGAGCAGTGGTGCAAGTCGTTCTAACAGTGGTAGCTCAAGCGGCTCAAGCAGAAGCAGCTCAAGCAGCTCAAGCAGAAGTAGTTCA
>PZPB01000005.1:45494-46040 GCA_003045865.1 Bacteroidota bacterium
TCAAGCAGCTCAAGCAGAAGTAGTTCAGGTAGAGGACGTTAATTGTTGAATGAAAATGAGAAAACTAAGCTTACTAATGATTTGCACTTTAGCTCTCAGCAGTGCATTCGGACAAACGGCGGATGATGTCGCCCTCTTCAATAAAACAGGATTAAACGGCAGCCCCCGATTTACCGCAATGGGGGGCGCCTTTACTTCTCTCGGTAATGACCCAAGTGCGATCGGCATTAACCCTGCCAGCGGTGCCGTTAATAACTACAGCGCCATTAACTTTAGCTTTGGCATTAATAACGAAAGTGCGAACCTTAGCAATTTCTATGGCAACGACAAACTGAATAACGATTTAGGCTCCTCCTTCCAAAACTTCGGATTAAACTTTGTTTTTAAAGATGACGAAAACACCCGTTACAGTCTTGCCTTAAACCTTAACCGACTGGCTAATTTCAGCCGAGAATTTAACATCACGGGCCTCGGAAACGAATACACCTTAGGAGAATATTGGGCCGATGAATCTGCTGGTTTAAATCCTGATGTGATTAGTAACGA
>PZPB01000005.1:46050-74413 GCA_003045865.1 Bacteroidota bacterium
GAGAATATTGGGCCGATGAATCTGCTGGTTTAAATCCTGATGTGATTAGTAACGACGCTTATGCCGCTTGGCAAGCCTTTCTTCTAGTACCAGATAGCAACGGCAACATAATGCAAAATGGTTACGCTTACGGACAATTGATCAACGGGGAATTGGTAAGTAATAGTGATGTAAGATATAGCGTTGATCAATGGGGCTCTTTTAATGAAACCAATATTGCTTTTGCCGCAGATAAAGGTTCGAAACTTTATTACGGCTTTTCCCTAGGCTTTCCCACGCTTAACTTCCGTAGAGAAGAGTTTATTACCGAAGACCTTCTACAAACAGGCAACCCTCCCTATAGTGCGAGTAGCTACACTTTTCGCAGACTGAACGATATAAATGCGACAGGTTTCAATATGAAACTGGGTTTAATTTTTAAACCCCTAGAAGGTGTAAGAGTAGGCCTTTCCTACGAAAGTCCGAGTTGGTATACTATCAATCAATTTTACGAAACTGATGTTAGCGCACAATTTACCCAAGCACCTGAAGTGGGAGAAGGGACTTTAATTAATAGCGATATTTTAGAAACAGGCCTTTATGCCTATCGCTTACGCACCCCATCTATTATAAGAGTAGGTCTTAGCGGTGTTCTTTGGAATAAACTTGTGCTTAGCGCAGATTACCATAGACAAGGATTAGGCGACAATAGATTATACACGAATAACAGAAGCTTCAATATCGACGAAAGTCTTTTAAACAATGACTTTCAGCCCGTTTTAAATGATTTACTGAACACTGAAAGAGAAACCTTTGCCTTTGGTGCCGAGTTAAAATTGCAGGATTACTTTTTAAGAGGTGGTTATAGACTTGACGAAAGCGCCTACCTATCTACTTATCAAAAAAGTACAGCAAGAGACTTAACCAGTATTAGTGGAGGTATTGGTTATCGTCGCGGGCCCTGGTCTTTCGACATCACTTATGTTCAGAGTCAGCAGGATTTCACCCAAGTGGGCTACCGCGGTTTTGACGAAAACGAAGATCCCTTCGAGGTAATTGATGACATTACCGTAAGCAGTGTTAACCACAATGTGATTTTTGGAGTAGGCTTTAAATTTTAAAGAAACCCAATCCCCATAAACCTCTTGTCTTCTATTAGTCAAGAGGTTTTTTCGTTAATAGCTATCGTGCATTTTAAACTTAGAAAGCAAGAGCTAGCCATGGCTTAGTTTATTTTGATAAATTCGAAGCGATATTTTCACGCTTTAAATCACCCCTCAAAAGAGAATGACTAAATGAAGTTACGATCAGTACTCGCCTTGGCTATTGGACTCGTTTCCAGCCTTTCCGCTCAAGAACCAGACTTATCAAAAACCAGCATAAAAGGCCTAAGCTTTCGCGAGATTGGACCCGCACTAACCTCCGGTAGAATTGCAGACCTCGCCGTAAATCCTAATAATTTCAACGAATACTATGTTGGCGTTGCCAGTGGAGGCTTATGGAAAACCACTAATCACGGCATCACTTACGAGCCTCTTTTCGATGGTGAAAGCTCCTACTCTATTGGCTGCGTAAGCATTGATCCCAGCAACAGCAATGTTGTTTGGGTGGGAACTGGCGAAAATAACAACCAGCGCTCGGTCCCTTTCGGAGATGGGATTTATAAAAGTAAGGACGGTGGTAAATCTTGGAAAAACGTAGGCCTTAAAAAATCCGAGCACATCGGAATGATTAAAATTCATCCTACAAATTCTAATATTGTATATGTTGCAGCTTACGGCCCCTTATGGAGTGCTGGCGGTGAAAGAGGAATTTACAAAAGTACAGATGGTGGCGAAAGCTGGGAAGCAGTGCTCGAAGTTTCAGAGAACACTGGTTTTAACGAAATTCATTTCGACCCAAGAAACCCAGACATTCTTTATGCAGCCGCTCACCAAAGACGCCGTCATGTTTGGACCTATGTAAGTGGCGGCCCTGAAAGTGCCATCTACAAGAGTGAAGACGCTGGAGAAACTTGGCAAGAACTAAAGAATGGTTTACCTGGCGATAAAGGCAGGATTTCCCTTGCCATCCCCACACAAATGCCTGACCGAGTTTACGCTATGGTTGAAGGTCACGGTTTTTACCGCTCCAACGATCGCGGTGCTTCCTTTCAAAAATTAGATGACTACAATACCAGCGGAAACTATTATGTAGAAATTGTTGTAGACCCTACTAATGCCGATGTTGTTTACAGCATGGATACCTATATGCACATCAGCAAAGACGGTGGCAAAACTTGGAATCGGGTCTCTGAAAAAAACAAGCACGTAGATAACCACTGTTTATGGATTAACCCTAATGATCCCGGCCAATTAATAGCTGGTTGCGATGGTGGACTCTACGAAAGCTACGACTACGGCGAAAACTGGCATTTCAAACCCAACTTACCAGTAACCCAATTTTACCGGGTTGCCCTAGACAATGATCGTCCCTTTTACAATGTATACGGCGGAACCCAAGATAACTTTAGCTTAGGTGGGCCGAGTCAAACTATCAATTCACGTGGAGTTGTGAATTCCGATTGGTTTGTTACCAATACCGGCGATGGCTTTGAAAGTCAAGTTGACCCTACTAATCCTAATATTGTTTATGCCCAAGCACAGTATGGCTGGCTGGTTAGATATGATAAGAAGAGTGGTGAAAGTGTTGGCATAAAACCCACTCCTGCAAAAGGCGAAAAGGCCTACCGCTGGAATTGGGATGCACCGTTATTAATTAGCCCTCACAATAACAAACGCCTTTACTTTGCCGCAAATAAGGTGTTTCGCAGCGAAGATCGCGGTAACAATTGGTCGGTTATTTCTCCCGATTTAAGTCAGCAAATTAATCGCCATAGTTTAAAGGTGATGGGTGAAATTCAATCTATTGACGCCATTGCTTATGACCAATCTACCTCAGTTTACGGTAATATTGTTGCCTTAGATGAATCCCCTTTAATTGAAGGGCTCTTGTATGTAGGCACCGATGATGGCCTTATTCAAATTAGCCAAGATGGTGGTAAAAACTGGACCAAAGTAAGTACCTTTCCTGGCGTACCAGCCAATACTTATGTAAATCAAGTTTTAGCCGATTTATATGATGCTAATGTGGTTTATGCCCTTTTTAATAATCATAAAAATGGCGACTTTAAACCTTATGTTTTGAAAAGCGCCGATCGCGGTAAAACTTGGACGAATATCAGCAGCAACTTACCTGAAAGAGGCTCTGTATTTGCAATGCGTCAAGACCATGTGAATAAAGATTTATTTTTTATCGGAACTGAATTTGGGGTACACTTCAGTGCTAATTCTGGCGCATCTTGGCGTGAACTAAAAACAGGCCTGCCAACTATTGCCGTGCGCGATTTAGAAATTCAGCGCCGTGAGAACGACTTGGTTCTAGCTACTTTCGGTAGAGGATTTTATGTGCTAGACGACTACAGCCCGCTGCGCGAATACAGTGCCGCCACTTTCGACAAGAGCAGTCTCCTCTTCCCAATTAAACCTGCTTTGGTGTTTTTCGAAGCATCTCCTTTGGGCTACGGCAAAAATGGATTTATGGGCGCCAATTATTATGCGGCACCTAACGCCGATCGCGGTGCGGTTTTTACCCTTTATTTAAAAGACCTACCCGAGTCTTTAAGCGCTAAAAGGAAGAAAACAGAAAGTGATGCTAAAAAAGCGAAGACTGATATTAGTTACCCAAATTTAGAAGACTACCGCAAAGAGAAAGAAGAAGAAAAGAACTACTTACTTTTTGTAATATCCGATAACAACGATAACGAAGTTCGTCGTTTTACCGCCAGCCCCAAAAAAGGAGTAAACCGCTATAACTGGGATGGCCGCTTGGGCAATCGCACTTTTGCTTCAAGCAAAGGCGACCCCATTACCAAAGCCTCCGCCGCTAATTATGCCGCGCCCGGCGATTACCAAGTGGAAATTTTTATTAGCGATAACGGCACCTTACTACCTCTTAACCAAAAGGCTAGCTTTAAATTAAACTGGTTAAACAACAACACTTTTGGAACTGAATCCTACGATAAACTTCTGGCTTTCCAAGATAGTATTGAAACGATTCGCAGAGAAATGGTTGCTCTCAATAGCCTTCATTCCAAGTTAGAGAAGCGCTGTAGTGAACTAAAAGCATTAGCGAGAAACACCCCTTCTGCCCCATTAACTATTTTAAATGATCTGCAAAAAATCGATAGTGAATTAGCCCTTTTAGATCGCCAAATGAATGGTGATGCGCTGCGAGCTGAACTACAATTTGAAACGGCTCCATCACTAATGGATCGCCTAAGCAGTGCGGTTTGGAATAGCTATGCTACCAGCTCTTCTCCCACAGGGGAGCAGCGCAAAAATGTACGCATCTTAAACCAAGAGAAACTGCCGCTGCAAACTAAAATTAGAGAGATTGAAAAAGAGCTTTCTAATTTCTATCGCATACTTCTAAACAGTGGCGCACCTTACTTAGACGGCGAAATGAACTAGTATCATTTTTAGATATGTTTTAAGGCCCTTTGATTAAATCGAAGGGCTTTTTTTTGGTGTATTTCACACCACATTTCTCCGCTTAGGCAGATAGGTAAAGTGCCGGCCATTCTTCCAAAATTGTATCACTAGGAAAGGGAGCAAAGTGAACATCCTTCCTTACTTTTTGTCTTACCTTTGCGGCCTTAAAATTATTAGGCTCAATCCCTAAGACACAGAACGTGAATACAGATAATAACATAGATTCTCAGGACGAGAGAGGCGATATGCATTTTGCAAGCGGCAATTTGGAAACGCCACTAAAGAAAGACGCTTTTGCTCTTTCGAACGAAGAAAAGATTGCTAGTATCCAGGAAAACTTCCGTCAAATAATGGATACCTTAGGCCTAGACCTCAGCGATGACAGTCTTGCGGGAACCCCAAAGAGAGTGGCAAAAATGTTTGTTAACGAAATATTTGGTGGCTTACATCCCGACCGCAAGCCTAGTGCTAGCACCTTCAGCAACAAATACCAATACGGCGAAATGCTGGTAGAAAAAAACATTGTGGTTTACTCTACCTGCGAACATCACTTTTTACCCATCGTAGGAAGAGCGCATGTGGCCTATATTTCGAAAGGCAATGTTATTGGCCTGAGCAAAATGAACCGCATTGTTGATTATTACGCGAAAAGACCTCAGGTACAAGAGCGTTTAACTAAACAAATTGTAGCGGCCTTGCAGGATGCTTTAGGTACCGACGACGTGGCTTGCGTAATGGATGCGAAGCACCTCTGCGTAAATTCTCGTGGTATTCGCGATATCGAAAGCAGTACCGTTACCGCCGAGTTTGGTGGCGCTTTTAAAGACGAAGAAAAAAAGAGAGACTTTCTGGACTATATCAATCTAGACACCCATTTCGGGGCCTAATTGTAAATAAAACCCCATGGCACTTTACGAGGAAAACGACTTATACATCAGTAATTCCATTTCTAGGAAAAAAGAATTATTCACCGCGCTTAATGCCCCAAATTTAGGCTTATATGTTTGTGGACCTACGGTTTACAGCGACGTACATTTAGGGAATTGCCGCACCTTTATTTCTTTTGACTTGGTTTACCGCTACCTTACTCATTTGGGATATAAGGTGCGCTATGTGCGAAATATTACTGATGCCGGTCACCTAGAAAACGATGCCGATGAAGGAGAAGATAAAATTAGCCAGCGCGCGCGCTTAGAGCAGCTAGAACCAATGGAGATTGTGCAAAAATACACCTTGGGCTTCCATGGAGTAATGTCGCAGTTTAACGCTTTTCCGCCTACCATCGAACCTACCGCTACTGGTCACATTGTAGAGCAAATCGACATGATCCAAAAGATTATCGACGAAGGCTTTGCCTATGAGAAAAACGGTTCGGTTTATTTTGATGTAAAGAAATACAACGAAACTAACGACTACGGAAAACTTTCGGGTCGGAAAATCGATGAGCTTATTAGTGGCACCCGCACATTAGACGCGCAGTCGGAAAAAGAAAGCCCCCTTGATTTCGCCATTTGGAAAAAAGCCTCACCCAGTCATATTATGCGCTGGAACTCACCTTGGGGAATTGGCTTCCCTGGTTGGCATTTAGAATGCTCGGTAATGAGTACTAAATATTTAGGCGATGCTTTCGATATTCATGGCGGTGGAATGGATTTAAAATTTCCCCATCACGAATGTGAAATAGCCCAAAATAAAGCTAGCACGGGCAGTGAAGGCCCTCGTTATTGGATGCATGGCAATATGCTTACCCTTAACGGTCAAAGAATGAGCAAAAGCACCGGTAACACCTTATTGCCACATGAGCTTTTTACCGGCGAAACCGACAAATTAGAGAAAGGCTTTGCCCCTACTATCGCTCGCTTCTTTATGCTACAAGCCCATTATGGTTCACAGCTCGATTTTAGCAGCGATGCTTTATTAGCAGCAGAAAAAGGCTACCACCGATTAATGGCAGCCTATCGTAAACTTGCTAGTTTAGAGCCATCTGCGGAAAGCACAAGCGAATTTAAGGTAGCCGAGTGGCGCAGGGCCAGCTATGCGGCAATGAACGATGATTTCAATAGCCCCATTTTAATTTCACAACTATTTGAAGCGACTCGCAATATTAATAGCTGGGAACATACGGCACCCTTAAGTGCTAGTGATTTCGAGCTCTTGAAAGAAAGCATGCAGGCCTTTATTTTCGACATTTTAGGATTAGAAGATATTGGTGCACAAGGCAGTGGGCAAAAGCTGGATGATGTAATAAACATCCTATTAGACCTCCGCAAACAAGCTCGTGCCGATCGCGATTTCAGCTTAAGCGATGCCATTCGCGACAAACTTGCCGATGCAGGAATTGAAGTTAAAGACGGCAAAGACGGCAGCACCTATAGTATTAGTCTTTAAGGTGAACAACCTTAAAAAAATACTAAGCTTTCCCTTTATCGTATTGGTAAGAATTTATCAATATGCAATATCACCGCTTACACCTGGAAGCTGCCGGCATCAACCCACCTGCAGCGAATACACGGTGCAAGCCATAACAATTTGGGGCCCCTTAAAAGGCACCTGGTTAGGAATAAAAAGATTATCAAAATGTCACCCTTGGGGAACGCATGGTTTTGACCCCGTTCCTCAAAAAAAATCAGCAAAATGAGAAGTAAACTCCTTCTAAGCCTTTTGGCTTCAAGCGTATTTGTAGCTTGTAATAATGGCTCTACGGCCGATGCCAACTCCGATGAAAATGCGGTTAACAATGAAAGCGCCGATAGTAGCATCGTAAAACTTGCCTACGAAGGCGAAAAGCATCTTGCCAATATTCGCATGCTAACCAATGGTGGCGATAATGCCGAAGCTTATTTCAGCTTTGATAATAGCATGGCGGTTTTCCAAAGTAATTATAGCGAATGGGGCGTTGAATGCGATCAAATCTTCTATTTCAATATCGAAAATGACGACCTAATTAGCAATAGCCCAAAAATGCTAAGTACCGGTTTAGGACGCACAACCTGCAGCTATTTCCTACCGGGCGATTCTACCATAATTTACAGTAGCACGCATCTAGGTGGCGAGGCTTGCCCGCCAGAACCGGGAAAAGAAGAAGGATATGTTTGGCCGATTTACGAAGACTTCGACATTTTCGTAGCCGATTTAAAAGGCAATATCATAGACACCTTAACCACCGAACCTGGTTATGATGCCGAGCCCACCGTTTCTCCTAAAGGAGATAAAATTGTTTTCACCTCTACCCGCTCTGGCGACTTAGAGCTGTGGACCATGAACATGGACGGATCTGATAAGAAGCAAGTTACCAATGGCTTAGGCTATGATGGCGGCGCCTTCTTTTCACCTGATGGTACTAAATTAGTATTTAGAGCTTCTCGCCCTGAAAGCGAAGAAGACGTGGCTGAATACAAAGAATTATTAGCGCGTGGTTTGGTGAAACCCTCAAATATGGAACTTTATGTTTGCAATGTTGATGGAAGTGAACTGAGCAAAGTAACCGATTTAGGCAATGCCAATTGGGCGCCATTCTTTCATCCTTCTGGCCAAAAAATTATTTTCTCTTCCAATCATAAGTCGAGAAGAGGTTATCCTTTTAACCTATTTATGATCAATGTTGATGGTAGTGGCTTGGAACAAATCACCTTCGATGAGCAATTCGATGCCTTCCCTATGTTTAGCCCAGACGGAAAGAAACTTATTTTCTCATCTAATCGCAATAATGGAGGCACGAGAAATACCAACCTCTTTATTGCCGACTGGGTAGATTAAAACACACAATTCTTAGAGGTCTGAGACCTATTTTCACATCGCACTCAGCTCGATACTAAGCCTCCAGATTCTGGGGGCTTTTTTTTTGTTCTAAGCCTCGTTGTGCGACTTATGTCACTTAGCCCCAAAAGCTAACAATTATCATATTTGAGCCTACTAGTCTCCACTACTTTAGCTAAAGAAATCATAAGCCATGAAACATTTAGTAATATTGGGGGCCGGAACTGCCGGAACTATGATGAGCAATCATCTGGCAAAAAGCCTTCCCAATGAATGGGATATAACCATCATTGACCAAAGAAAAATACACCATTATCAACCCGGTTACCTATTTATTCCTTTTGGTACTTATACCGAAAGTGATATTGTAAAACCGGTTAAGAAATTCCTTCCATCTCGAGCTAAGTACATCCAAAAACCCATTTTAAATGTGGATAAGGATAAAGACTTAGTGAACCTAGAAGACGGTGAAGCCATTCCATACGATTTATTGATAATTGCCACTGGTACTGACATAGCTCCTGAGGAAACGCCGGGTATGGCTGGCCCACACTGGCATAAATCAATTTTCGATTTCTATACCCTAAACGGTGCGGTGAAATTACACCGGGCTTTAGAAGAATGGAACGGCGGACACCTGGTAGTGCATATTACTGAAATGCCGATTAAATGCCCGGTAGCTCCTTTAGAGTTTACTTTTCTAGCCGAGTCTTATTTTCACGAGCGCGGCATGAGCGACAAGGTGAAAATAACTTTTGTAACACCCATGGACGGAGCTTTCACTAAGCCCGTTGCCAGTGATCAATTAGGCCACCTTTTAAAAGACAAAGGCATTGATGTGGTACCTAACTTTAATGTGATGGAAATTGATGGGGATGCGAGAAAACTCATCGATTACGAAGGCAAGGAAGTTAGTTACGATTTATTGGTAACCGTTCCTACAAACAAGGGCGCAAAATACGTAGAACGTTCTGGATTTGGCGACGAATTAAACTTTGTTCCCACCCATAAAGGAACGCTGCAATCGAAAGTAAAAGACAATATCTTTTGTATTGGTGATGCTACCAATATCCCCGCTTCGAAAGCCGGTTCTGTTGCACACTTTGAAGGCGAAATCCTAATGGAAAATGTAAAACGCTTTATCGAAGGACGTGAATTAAAAGATGAGTTTGACGGACACGCCAACTGTTTTGTGGAAACAGGACATGGCAAAGCCCTCCTTATCGACTTCAATTATACGCATCAACCCGTTTCTGGAACCTTCCCTTTCCCTGGCATTGGACCATTAACCTTGCTAAAAGAAAGTCGCATGAATCACATGGGAAAATTAGCCTTTAAATGGGTGTACTGGAATATGTTAATCACTGGCCGACATATACCTTTTGTTCCCTCTAAAATGAGTGAGGCTGGAAAAAATTTCGAAGAAGTACAATCATAAAAAATAAAAATCATGGAAACTACAATTGCCGGAAAACAAGTAAAATTAAACGAACAAGGATACCTCACCGACCTCAACGAATGGAGCCGTGAAGTAGCCACAGCTCTAGCCGCCGAGGAAGGAGTTGAATTAGGTGAAGAACATTGGCCCGTACTAGAGTACTTGCAGAATCAGCACAAGCAAGAAGTTCCTTTAACCATCCGTAAAGTGGGAAAAAGCGGGATAGTCGACATTAAAGGTTTTTATGCCTTATTCCCAGGCGGACCGCTAAAAAAAGCTAGCCGTATTGCCGGAATCCCAAAACCTGCAAGCTGCATTTAACCTTTAAAAAAGACAATCATGGAAACGCAAGAATTAGAACAAAACGCCATAAAAGTAGAGCCTGCTAAAGTAAAGAAGATGATGTTGATCCTTTCTAAGGCCACCATCGATAATGTTTACGCCTGCTTTATTCTGGCCAATGGCGCCAGAATGGAGGGGATAGAAGCGGAAATCTTTTTCACCTTTTTTGGCCTCGAAGCAGTACAAAAAAAGAAAATAGAGCATCTGCATGTGGCTACCGTTGGTAACCCCGCTATGCACATCCCTACCCTTTTGGGCGGATTGCCAGGCATGGAATCTTTTGCCACCAATATGATGAAAAAGGAAATGGAAAAACTCGACATCCCACCCGTGGGAGAGTTCATCGAAATCCTTGAAGCCAGTGGTGCAAAATTATGGGCTTGTAAATTGGCCATGGATATGTTCCATTTAAAAAGAGAAGATTTGGTTGACGAAATCGCGGATGTAATTACGGTAGGTGATTTTTACGAAAAAGCCTCTGGTGAAAATACGCACCTTCTTTTTATCTAAAAATCGATCAACGATTAAGTTTATGGTTATGGTTAATGATGCCGTCGTCTTTCAAAAAACGTGAGTTAAGAAAGGCGGCGGTTTTTTAGTTCTCGAAGTTCAGGCAAACATTTGCTTTGCTATCTTTGAAGCCGATGCTGAAAAACTTAGTTATAATTAGCCTTTGTCTGCTACAATTTGGGCTTAGCGCCCAGAAGCGTACGCTTGAATTCGCATTTAGCAATGCTGATTTTCACGCTAGTGCGGAAGGCTTGCTTAGTCAAGAATTGAAGTGGCCCGATAGTATCCAATATGGTTTTTTAGGCCTATCAGGCTATAGCCTCGATCTTGAGGAACTAGAAGTAGAAGCGCGCTTCTCCATTAAAGGCCAGTGGCAGGAATGGAAAATACTCGAGAGCGGGCATAATAGCGAAGAAAGTTCGCGCCAAACCTTTGTTTTAGAACCTTTTGAAGAAGAAATCGAAGCTTGGCAAATAAAAGTAGACCAGCTGTTTAAAGGCAATTTAGAAATGCGCTTTTTTGCCGCTCCCACTGAAAAAAAAAACCTTGGTATAAATTCTGGCAGTGCCGAAACTAGCACTTGCGCCTGTCCCGCACCACCCCAATGCGATCGCAGCTGTTGGTGCCCAAATAACGACTGCACACCACCAGTATATAGCACAACCGTTCCTACTCACCTAATTATTCACCATTCAGCCGGCTTCACTAACTATAATGATTATCAGTGGGTAGTTAACTACTATTGGGATTTACACGTAAACACCAATGGCTGGAGTGATATCGGCTATAATTGGCTCATTGATCCCAACGGAGTGGTTTACGAGGGTAGAGGCTCTGGCAATTTAGGTGCTCACTTCAGTTGTTTAAATGGTGGTACCATTGGCATTTGTATCATTGGAAATTACATGACTACCACGGTTAAGCCCCTAGCTTTAAGCAGTCTTAAAGAATTGGCCCTTTGGGAGGCTTGCCAACACAACATCGCTATTGCAGATAGCAGTTTACACAGCACTTCCAATTTAGTTTTAAAACATCTTTCCGCTCATCGCGATGCCAATTCTGCCACCGTTGGTTGCCCTAAAGGAACCTCTTGCCCAGGCGATCTTCTCTATGCCATTGTAGACAGCCTTGCGCTAGACATCAGTGTAAGCGCCTGTTATCTTTCTTCCCCACAAATTACCCCTCCAAGCTTTTCTATTTTCCCAAATCCTGCTTCTAATGAAATAAAGGTTAGTTCAGAAAGCACGTCTTGGACTCTTGAAATAATAAATATTAAGGGTCAGGAAGTGGCTAGTTACCAATCTAGCGAAAGCGAGAAAAACATTAGGCTAAACAATTTAGCGGCCGGTATTTACCAACTAATTTTCACCAGTCCTGAGGGTACTGCTTTTCAAAAACTACAAATTAAATGAGAATACTATTATTCGTTCTACTTTCCCTTGGCGGCCTTCAAGCCCAAGATTTAAGAGCTTACCAAATTTATAATGCTGCGGGAGAAGCTATTTCTTTCCAGCAGATGGCGAATGAATTAAGCGAAGCCCATGTGGTATTATTTGGAGAACTGCATAACAATCCGATTTGCCACTGGCTCCAATTTGAATTAGCTGCAGCCCTTTATGAAAAGAATAACAAGCTTAAGCTGGGCGCGGAGATGTTCGAACGTGATAATCAGGACGAGCTGAACCTTTACTTACGAGATAGTATCGATGCTGCCGCTTTAGACAGTTTGGCGCGTTTATGGCCGAATTATGAAACCGATTATAAGCATTTGGTGGATTTCGCAAAAGAGAAGCAAGTAGAATTTATTGCTACTAATACTCCCCGTAAATACGCCCGTATGGTTTTTAAAGGCGGCTTTGAAAGCTTGGACACCTTAAGTGAAGAAGAAAAAAACTGGATTGCTAAATTACCGGTGGCTTACGATGCGGAATTGCCTGGCTACAAGGCAATGTTAGAAATGATGGGCGGCCACGGCGGTGAAAACTTACCCAAAGCGCAAGCCATTAAAGATGCGACCATGGCCTTTTCTATTTTAGAAAACCTTGAACGCAAAGGAATTTTCCTGCACTTTAACGGCGACTACCACTCGAAAGATTTCGAAGGAATTCAATGGTATTTAAAGAACGAGAAGAAAAGGCTTAAAATTAAAACCATTAGCACTCAAATTCAAGATAGCGTGGATAGCCTTTCGAGCGAAAGCGCGGGTCATGCCGATTATACGCTGGTAATTGACGGGCAGATGACGAATAGTTATTAATGTTTTAGATATTCCCTCGGCTAATCCCTGAGAAATGACTTTAGAATAAAATTTAATAGGTGAATTACACTGCGGAGGAGTTTTACTTGATATCTTAATCACCAAAGGCAGTAAAAGCTACTTTATTGATTTGATTGGCTACCCAGGTATGTTCAAAGAAGCTTTTCCAATAGAACGATACAAAAGCTTGGCGCGCATTGGCATTAAAAGCTTTCCTTTAAATTTCCGCTATTGGCAAAAAGACAAAACTGCCGCCTTAAAAGCAATTAAGAAGTTTATTGTATAAACATTATCGGAAACCTGGCAACACATTCAGGCGTTCGATAATTTTCACAATAAACGATTCGGTAAATTATCAAGCCGCTTTAATCTAGCCCTCAAAAAACTCCCGCATCGCCTCCCGCACCAAATCAGATTCATAACCTCTAGCTTGCAAATAAGCCCGTAGTTTTTGCTTGCGCAGATATTCGTCTTTGCCTTTGGTTAGGGGCCAACGCTTTTCACATACCTGCATTAAGTTTGCCCAGTATTTTTCCGGATCGATTTCGTTAAAAGCTTTCTTTAAGACATAGTCGCTCAGTGAATGCGGATAAAGAGCTTGCTTAATTTTATAGCGCCCCCATTTTTTAATGGAGTACTTCCCTCTAACGAAAGCCCTAGCAAAGCGCTCTTCGTCTACAAATCGTTCTTGAATTAACTCGCTTAAAAGAATCTCGATGGTATCGCTATTAAAGCCATAGGTATAAAGCTTGTCGCGACATTCTTGCTGGCTGCGTTCGCGGTACAAACAGAAGGACCGAATTTTCTCGCGCGCCTCGTTTAAGTCATAAATATGTTGCCCATCATTGCCCACTGCCCGCCTCTAACTCGTGGTCGATGCGCAAGATGGTACGAAAGGCCACAAATTTATTTTGAAACTTAGTACCATGCTCTGCTTGTAATTTAGGGGCATACACTGCGCGGTACAATTCTAAAGTTTCTAGGTCGCGCACCCGGTATTGAACAGAATAGGTAATTCCTTGCTCCTCTTCTACCATTACTTGGCAAAGGCGATTATCTAAAAAAAGACCAGTTGATAATACATCGGGAATATGAACTTCCTTCATCCATTTCAACCATTCATCGTGCACCTCGGACTCGATATTTACCGTAACATTATAGATATACATAGACTAATTTAATTGGTCGCCGCGTAAATTTCGGTAGCTATTGCGTGCTTCCGCAGCATAGAAACTGTCGCTATATTCAATAAATATTTTCTCGAAATACTCCATCGCTTTTTCGCTGTTGGCAAACTGATTTATCTGCAAATTAGCTAAGCGATAAAGGGCATCATCGGCTAAAATTTCTTTGCTATGATCCGCCACAATTTTCTGCCAGGCCCTTTCGGCTTCAGCAAAATTCTTTTGCTTGAAGTAAATATCTCCCTTCATCAATAAGGCCTCATCTAAAATTGGATGCTCTGGAAATGCCACATCAAATAAAGCTAAATAATACAAAGCCGAATCTAATTTCTCACGGTAAAAAAGCAGATCCGCTTTTGCGTAGGTCTCCAATGCTTCGGTAGTAGAATCTAAGGCCATATTATCAGTAATCAACAAAGAATACTGCATGGCATCATTGGCAATTAATTTGGAAGTTGATTCTTTTAAAATCTTAAAAATCCCCTGCGACCATTGAAAATCGCCTACGTAATAGGCCGCTTTCGCACGTTTAAATTTAGCTTCCTGACCAATGGGAGAGCGCTCCAATAGTTTTTCTGCTTTTCGATAGTAGATAATCGCATCCCAACGCTTTCCCTGGTAGAGCAACAAATCTGCATAAGCGATTTGCCCCCGAGCAATATCTTCTGAACCAAGAAATCCTTTGGTAAACATGCCTTGCAAAATTTGCGCGGCCGTATCCTGCTGATTTAAGCGGTAGGCATATATGTCTGCCAAGCCCAAAATAATTTCGCCTTGGTATGGATCACCATTAAAAGCGCGGCGATACTTCTCGTAGTCTTCGGCTAAGTTGGCCCAATCTTTAGGCTCTGTTTCGGCTTTTTGGCTTTGCTCCGCTTTGCGGGCAGAAAGGTGACCTAATACTGCTCCTTGGTAAAAACCATCCGCTTCGCCTTTCTCCATTACGTATTGGTAAATGTTGGCGGATAAAGTATACTCTTCGGCATTAAAAGCAATTTTAGCCAAGCTGTTTAACTGACCGGGAGCGATGGCATTGCGACGATCAAGAGCCTTTAATTGCAGAAAGGCACCTCTAAAATTATTCTCTTGAGTGAATACATGAATCAACAATTCGTTCAATTGCGGAGCTCCGCCTGCTTGAATCTTTTTGATTAACTCTTCTTTGAGATAAAGGGTATTTTCATCATCGGGATTATCGGCTGAAATACCTTGCGCGAGAAACATTTTTATGGTGGGAAGGTAACCCGGAGTGCGCTCTACCATGGCGATGTAATTATCGTACATCTTCTTTATATCGCCCAGTTCACCATAGAGCTGCGCCATTTGATAATCGAAGTTTAAGCGCGACTCTTTCTTCAGTGCCTCTTCATAAGCTTGCAAGGCCATCTTGGGATAACCTTTATCCTGCAAAGCTTTGCCATAAAAATAAGCCTGATTGGGCTGCTTCGTAATAAGCTCAAGGATATTCTCAAATTTACGTTCTGCCTTGCGCTCTTCTTTGGTTAGGAGGTAAACTGATAGTTCATCTACATCAAAGCGATTTTTTTGGCCGGGAATTCGCTTGGACCAATCCTTGGCTAAATCTATTGCATTGTCATAATCTTCCAAAGCTAGATAGCAGGTTAAGCCCATTTCGTAGGCCTGAATATTGCGACTATTCTCGAGAAGATCTTCTAAAAAATCGAGGGCTTTTAAATATTCCTCCTGCTTAAAATACTGACCCGCAATTTGCAAATCGCTATTGGCTGGTTGAACCGCTCTATCAAGTTCTTGCGCATCTACCGAAAGGTAAAGGAAGAGGAAGAAAATGATATGGAGGAATTTATTCAAAAGCTTATTCGTTTATACTTATGGCGGAAATACTATCGGCCATGGCTTGGTATTTCTGAGCGCTAGTATCCCAAATAGATTGCGCCTTAATAGTAGGTTCGATACGCTTTATTAACAGCATGTAAATATCACCCATAGCTTTCTGCTCATCCAATAAATACTTGCTCGCTGTAGCGGTATCAATCACTTCCTCTTTTAAACTTTTACGCAATGACAGTAATTGAGACTGCGTATAGTTTAACTGCTTTTCAATTTTCGATTTATCACGCAAATACTTTTGGTAGGGCGTAATAACCAATTCAAAAGGAGCCAGTTTAGTAGTCCAAAACGCCTTATCGTCCTGATTTACTTTTGGACCATGCAAGACCTTGTTAATGCCTTCAATTTCTGCAATTTGAGCCTTTATCGCCGTGCTATCAATTAGATTGTAACGTGCTTGATGGCTTTCGAGCTGCACCAGAAGACTATCTACCACAGCAATTTTATCCTTATAAACTTCCGTTGGTCCATTGCAGGCCATTAGGCTTAAAGCCAAGATGACTATACTAAATGCGTATTTCATAGGGTGAAATTTTTAGATCGTTTTAAAACCCGTAAATGACTGCAGTGCCTCTGGAAGATGAACTTCACCGCCTTCTTGGTGATTTTCTAACAAGGCCGCTACAATGCGCGGTAATGCCAGCGCGCTACCATTTAAGCTGTGGGCAAGATGGATTTTCTTATCCTCTCCACGGTAACGAATTTTCATTCTATTTGTTTGGAAAGTTTGGAAATTTGACACTGAACTTACTTCTAACCAGCGCTTTTGCGCAGCCGACCAAACCTCAAAGTCGTAGGTCATCGCCGACGTAAAACCCATATCGCCTCCGCACAAGCGTAAGATTCGGTACGGTAATTCTAGTTTTTTCAACAAGCCGGCAACGTGCTCAACCATCTCTTCTAAAATATCGAAGCTTTTTTCGGGTAAGCTCAGGCAAACGATTTCTACTTTATCAAATTGATGTAAGCGATTTAAACCCCTCACGTCCTTGCCATAACTTCCTGCTTCTCTGCGGAAGCATGCACTATAGGCAGTAGCCTTTAGAGGTAATTCTTCCAGTTCTAAAATCTCATCTCTAAAAATATTTGTAATGGGAACTTCAGCCGTAGGAATAGCATACAAATTGTCTTCGGGCATATAATACATTTGCCCTTCCTTATCGGGTAATTGCCCTGTACCATAAGCGGAAGCTTCATTTACAAAAAGTGGCGGTTGATACTCTTCGTACCCTGCATTTCTATTTTCCTCAAGGAAAAAGTTAATAAGCGCTCTTTGTAAACGTGCGCCTTTCCCTTGATATACAGGAAAGCCCGCTCCAGTAATCTTAACGCCAAGATCGAAACGAATTAGTTTCTTTTCTTCGGCAATTTCCCAGTGCGGTTTAGCATTTTCACCAAGATCTTTGATTTCACCAACACGGGCAATTTCTTCATTGTCTTCGGCCGATTTGCCCGCAGGCACCAAGTGAAAAGGAACGTTGGGCAATTGCACTAATAGCTCGTCGAGCGCGTGACGCAATTGTTCTTCTTGCGCCTGCAAGTCTTTAGTTTGTTCTTTCAACTCAGCGGAACGCTCTTTCAGTACATCGGCCTCAGAACGTTTACCTTCCTTAAATAGGCCACCGATGGTTTTGCTTATTTTATTTGCCTCAGCTAGACATTGATCCAGATCATTCTGTGCTTGTCGTCGTTGTTGATCAAGATTAAGAATGTCTTTAATATTTTGTTCTGCATTAATACCTCTCTTTTTGAGCCCAGCAACGGCCTCTTCGCCGTTATCGCGGAGGTAAGAAATTTGGAGCATAGTAATTCTATTTTTAGGAAGGGCGAAGTTAATCAATGAATAAAGCGGATGACTACTTCGAGCCGTATTTTTAAACCTTAGTTCGGCCAAAAATTATAGCCTCAGATTTTCAATAGCGGGAAAAGACTTGTCAGCCTCTTCTAAAAAGCAGTTTTTGGCGCCTTAGCCTTTCATTATGGCCCGCTATCACTTCACCGATACCGCTTAAAACCCACTATTTACAGGAGGTCTGATGCCTAATTTCACATTGAAATTAGGTTTTAAGCAAAAAAACCCCTTACCGAAAGATCGATAAGGGGTATATATTTTTAAAGAATAAATCTACGCAATAGGATCTACTGAAACGTACGATTTATTGTTTGCTTTCTTACGAAATACTACTTTACCATCCGTAAGAGCGAAAAGAGTATGGTCTTTTCCCATTCCTACATTAGTACCAGGATTATGGCGTGTACCGCGCTGACGCACGATAATGTTTCCTGCGATAGCTGCTTGACCGCCGAAAATTTTAACACCTAATCTTTTACTTTCTGATTCACGTCCGTTTCTAGAACTACCGACACCTTTCTTATGAGCCATGGCTTAAAATTTTTTAGATTATGATTACCAGATTCCTTACTAGCCTATTGCCGTAATTTCGATTTGCGAAATATACTGACGGTGACCGTTCATCTTCTGATGACCTTTACGTCTTTTCTTTTTAAAGATTAACACCTTGTCTGCTCTAAGGTGCTGAACTACTTTAGCATCTACTTTGATGCCTGCTATAACCGGGGCGCCAACTTCTACCTTACCGTTATTGTCTGTAAGCATTACTTTATCGAAAGAAAGAGTTTCTCCTTCTTCAGCTTGCAAACGATTAACGTAGATACGTTGATCTTTTTGTACTTTGTACTGATGCCCTGCTATCTCTACTATGGCGAACATATACTTATTTTTAGGGCTGCAAATTTACAACAATATCCTTTTAATCAAGTCATACTAGCTAAAAAATTATCCCCCACTTGCTCATCGAAGAGATAAGGCGCTGCAAAATAAGGACTCTTGCCAAGTAATTTCACAAAAAATTAACAATAATTCAAGGTGAAAAACATAGGGAAACCCTCCTGTAAGTGTCAGATTTCAAATTTTATATCTTAAAATTGCAGCGGATTTAATAATAAAGCGAGATTAATCTTATGCACAAAAAAATTCTCAGCCTCTTTTTAGCCTCTTTAGTTGGAAGCGCTATGGCACAAAGTAAAATAGAATTTGAAGAATACGACCTTGATAACGGTCTGCACGTAATTCTTCACGAAGACCACAGCACACCTATTGTTGCGGTATCGGTTCTTTACCATGTAGGAAGTAAAAATGAAAGAGAAGGTCGTTCGGGTTTTGCCCACTTTTTTGAGCATTTGATGTTCGAAGGCTCTCCAAATATCGAGCGCGGAGAATACATGAAAATTGTATCTGCCAATGGTGGTGCTTTAAATGCTAATACTTCTTTCGATCGTACTTATTATTATGAGATTCTTCCTTCCAATCAATTAGAGTTAGGTCTTTGGTTAGAAAGCGAACGCATGTTGCAAGCCAAAGTTGATATCGAAGGTGTTAATACCCAGCGTGAAGTAGTAAAAGAAGAAAAACGCTTAAGAGTGGATAACCAACCTTATGGTTCTTTTCAGGAAAAAATGTTTGGCACCGCCTTTAAAGGAAGCTGCTACGAAATTTCTCCCATTGGAACGATGGCGGATTTAAATGCAGCAGAAGAAGCTGATTTTAAAGACTTCTATTCTACCTTTTACGTACCCAATAATGCGACCCTTTCAATTGCAGGTGATATAGATATTAAGCAAGCTAAGGAATGGATTAATCAATATTTCTCTACTATTCCTAAAGGAACCAAAGAAATTCCTCGTCCAACTGAAAAGCCAGCGCCTCTAGGTGGCGAAGTGATCGATACCGTTTACGACAACATTCAACTACCAGGTGTATTCATCGGTTACCGTTGTCCAGAAAGAGGAACCAATGAAGCTTATGCAATGGATATGATTTCTACTGTATTAGCTGATGGCCAAAGCTCGATGCTTTATAAATCTATTGTAGATAACAAGCAATTAGGGGTTGTGGTACAAGCCTTTAATTTCTCTTTAGAAAATGCCAGCCTATTTATCGCCTTCGGCTTGGCGAACCCAGATACCGAATTAAACGACTTTATTCAAGCGATTGACGACGAGGTAAATAAATTAATAACAGACGGTATTTCTAGCGAAGATTATACTAAAATTCAAAACCAGATTGAAAACGACTTCGTTTCTCAAAACGGTCGTGTTGCAGGTATTGCCGAAAGCTTAGCCGATAACCACGTATACCTTGGAGATGCTAACCTTATCAATACCGAGATTAAAAACTACCGTGAAATCTCTGCGGAATACCTACAAGAAGTAGCGGCCAAATATTTAAGACCTGAAAACCGGGTTGTTTTAAAATACTTACCACAAAACGCACAGTAAAAGCACCTATATCATGAAAAAAGTACTAGCAAGCCTACTAATCCTGCTCCTTACTGTTTCGGGATTTGCCCAAGTAGACCGCAGCATTAGACCTAAACCAGCTCCTGCCAAAGAAATTGATCTAGGAGAGTATAAAACTTACACTCTTGACAATGGTCTTAAAGTTATCGTCGTGAAAAACGACAAACTTCCCCGCGTATCTTTTAGCCTCGTGGTAGATCGTGATCCTTTTTTAGAAGCCGACAAAACAGGTTACATTAGCCTAGCGGGAAGCTTAATGCGCAATGGCACTAATAATCGCACGAAAGAGCAGTTAGATAAAGAAGTAGACTTTATTGGTGCTACTTTGTTTACCGGAGCAACCAATGCCTACGCCAGCGGTTTAAGTAAATACAGCGAAGAGATTATTAGCCTTATGGCAGATGTGGCTTTAAATCCTTCCTTTCCGCAAGAAGAGTTTGATAAGCTTAAAAAACAATCTCTTTCTGGCATCGAATCAGCAAAAGAAGATCCCAACTCTTTATCTAGTCGTTTATTCAACTCTAGCCTTTATGGCTTAAATCACCCTTACGGTGAATTGGAAACCGAAGCCAGTATTAATAATATCACTTTAGAGGATTGCCAGAATTTCTACCAAGAAAACTGGAACCCGAATAAAGCCTATATGGTCGTTGTGGGTGACATCAAGCCAAAGAAAGCTAAAAAGCTAATCGAAAAGTATTTTGGCGCTTGGGAAAGTAAAGAAGTTGCGAAGAGGGAATACGAAATGCCAGCTAAACCAGCAGCTAGCGAGGTGAAAATAATTAACCGCAATAGCTCTGTACAATCGGTATTAACACTGGGAAACACTATTGAATTACAACCAGGAAGCCCTGATATTGTAACCGTTCGCTTAATGAATCAAATTCTTGGTGGCGGTATGACAGGTCGTCTATTCCAAAATATCAGAGAAGATAAAGGTTATACTTACGGTGCCTACTCTAACTACGACAGCGATGAGTTAGTAGGTTACTTTAGCGCTAGCGCTAGTGTAAGAAACGAAGTTACCGATAGCGCCGTAGTAGAATTTATCAAAGAATTCAAAAGCCTTCAAACCGAAAAAGTGGGTGAGCAAGAGTTACAAGATGCTAAAAACAACATTATTGGTTCTTTCGGTAGAAACCTTGAAAGCGCTCAAACTATTGCCAGCTTTGCCTTGAACCGTGAGCTTTATAACTTGCCAGAAGACTATTACAAAACCTATATCCAGCGTTTAGAAGCCGTAACAGCAGATGATATTATGGCTGCTGCAAATAAGTACATAAATACTGATGCACTTATAATAACGGCCGTTGGAAAAGCTGCCGATATCGCTACTAGCCTAGAAAAATTTGGTCCTATTACTTACTACGACTTTAATGGTGAAGAAACAGGTCCCCCCAGCTTCCCAGTACCCGCTGGCATTACTGCCGAAAGCGTAATTAATGGCTACATCAACGCTATTGGTGGTCAAGAAAAATTAGATGCCGTAAAAGACATGAGTATTATAATGTCTGCCTCTATTAGCGGTATGCCCATGGAAGCGCAAGCGAAAACTTTAAAGAAGCGTCCTAATCTATTCTTAACTGAAATGACTGTTGCTGGTTTTGGTACCGTGCAAAAAGTGGTTTTTGATGGTAAGAAAGGGGAAACTTCTGGTATGCAAGGATCGCAGGTATTGGAAGGTGAAGAACTGGAAGAAATTAAAAGTCAGGGTGCCTTCTTTGGCGAAGCAGAATACCTAAGCAATGGTTATAAATTAACCTTAGTAGCCATTAATATGGTAGAGGGCGAAAAAGCTTATACCCTAGAAGTGGATAAAAACGGAGATCTTTCTACCGAATACTATTCCGTAGAAACTGGTTTAAAACTATTAGAGGAAGCCACAGTGGAAGGGCCTCAAGGGGAAATCACTGTTTCTCAAAAATACAGCGATTACCGCGCAGTAGATGGAGTTATGATTCCTTACCAAATTAATATTAGTCAAGGTCCACAGCAGATCAGCATGACTGCCACTGAAGCGAAAATTAATTCCGGTTTAAAGAAGTCTGACTTCAAATAGACTTTCACTTTAAAAAATTTAAGCCACCTCTCGGGGTGGCTTTTTTTATGCTTCTTTTTTAAGCCGCCGTTTACGAATCCTCTCCGCCGGACTGCCCTTAAAGTTCACCAAATAAACGCCCGCTAAAATACAAAGCATACCACCCAAATGCTCAGGACCAATGCTTTCGCCATCCCAAACGCCCCATAATAGCGCTACCAACGGAATGGCATAAGTTACACTAGCCGCAAATAGCGAAGTCGTTCCCTTAATTAGGATATTAAATACGATAATCGCTAAACTACTCCCTACAATTCCTAAAAGCGAAATATAACCTAAGCTTTCCCAGGCCGCTGGCGCAGATTGCATCACCTCAAGAAAATCCGTAGTAAATAAATAGCCTAAAGCCAGAGGACCCACTGCCGTTAAGCTAAGAAGCGTAATGGACAAAGCATCCAAACCTGGTAATTTACTATTGATTACATTGATGCTTATCGCATAGCATACGGTAGCAATTATAGGATATATCCCATAAGACAAACGATCGAAATCAACTTGCAAATCTGGCAGCAGCAGCCATAAAGCACCCGCAAAACCGGCAGCAATACCTAAAGCGCCAATCCAAGAAACTTTTATTTTAAACCAAATTAAACCGATCATTAAAGTGAAAAGGGGCACCAAAGAATTAAGGATCCCCACCAAAGATGAATCTAACTTTGTAACGGCTAGCGGGAATAAAACATAAGGAATTCCATTTCCGAAAAAACCAACTGCCACCAAGGCCCACAAGTACTTACGCTCGTATTTCTTAAAGCGATTTAGAGCCACCAAAAGCGTAAATAGCCAGGCGGTTGCAATACGGATGAAGCCAATTTGCCCGTAGCTAAAACTCTCTAAACCCCTCTTCATTAAAATAAATGAACTGCCCCAAGTAAGAGCCAAAAGAATAAAAAGGGTCCAAGCTTTTAGCGGACCAATGGTGTTTTCCTTCATGCGCCAAAGATATCATTTGCTTTATACCTGAGTCGGGCGTAAAATTATAGTCTTAGATTTTCAAGAAAAGGAAAAGACCAATCTAGATCGTACAGCTGTAGCGGGCTACAGCAAATGAATTAGATGCAGGATATTTATTTTTATTGTAAAAACATTGGTAAGCCTACTCTAAAAAGCGTTTTCCTGCGCCTTAGCCCTTTGCAATAGCCCGCTATTGCTTTAGCGTTTCGGCTTAAAAACCGCCTATCAATAAGAGGTCTAATGCCTAATTTTAAGTCGAACTCAGGTTTCATGTCCTTTCCCTATTATCTTTGTTGTACATAGCATGCGTAAATTAAAGTCCAAATATTTCTTAGCTCTCTTACTAGGACTCAGTCTAATGGCGCCCTATTTCACTAATTTCATCTGCTTTAAGCAAAGCCAAATTGCCCATAAAAAAACGGTGAAACAGCATTTTAATGCCACCTTGAAATTTGAGGATTTGGAAAAATTTAGCTTTAGCCCAAAGGACTTTAGCAATTTAAACTGGGATGGCGACAACGAATTTTACCTCGGCGAAAAGAAATACGATGTATACAAGGTAGAGCAAAAAGGCGATAGTTTAATTGCCTGGGCTTGGTGGGATCACAAAGAATCGCAGCTGGAAAAACGTTTTCATCAAATGTTGCATCAAAACAAAAACGAGCCTTTAAGGGATAAGCCTAATATTAGCCTCGATAAACTTTCTAAATACCTAGCAAATCAAAGTTTCCGCTCTGCTCTTTTCGCTTCCGCAGATGACTATTCAAACGATTATCAAGCTAAAATATGCATGCCTTTCCTTGGCATCGACTCCCCTCCGCCCCAAATGTTTTAAATGACTACTGATTAAAATCAAATTCATTTAAAACATGAGTTCGACATAAAATTATAGACTGAGATTTTCAAGAAAAGGAAAAGGCCAATCTAGATGATGCAGCTGTAGCGAGCTAAAGCAAATGAACTAGTTACCGGATTTTCATTTTTATTGAAAAGATACTGCTAAGCCCCTTCTAAAAAGCGTTTTTCTGCGCCTTAGCCCTTCGCAATAGTCCGCTATTGCTAAAGCGCTTTGGCTTAAAACCCACTATTTACGAGAGGTCTGAGACCTAATTTTAAATCGAACTCGGGTTAAAAACATTTCACATGAAAAAAATTATCTGCTTAGCAGTAATAAGCCTGCTAAGCTTGGGCGCTTATGCCCAAAATCTTCTCGTATATGATGCGGAAGAAGGACAAGCTCTTGAAAGAGCGACTGTCTCTATTGAAACAGATCTATTAAGTAGCCTAATCACCAATGATCAAGGTGTGGTTAATATTGATCCTTTACGAGGGGAAAAGTCCATTCAAATTTATTCCCTAGGCTATGTTCCTAAAAATTTAAGCTACGCCGAATTAAAGGCGCAGAATTTTAAGGTTGGCCTGATCGCCGAAGTTTTAGCCCTCGATCAAGTAGTGGTATCCGCTACGCGCTGGAGTCAATCTTCACGGGAATTACCACTAAATATAAAGACCCTCAAAACCAAGGATATCTATTTTAATAATCCCCAAACCAGTGCCGACCTTTTAGGAAGCAGTGGCGAAGTGTTTATTCAGAAAAGTCAGCAAGGTGGTGGTAGTCCCATGATTAGAGGTTTTGCTACCAATCGCTTGCTAATTGCCGTAGACGGTATTCGTATGAATAATGCTATCTTCCGCTCAGGAAACTTACAGCAGGTAATTTCTTTAGATCCATTTGCCATTGAACGCACCGAAATCTATTTCGGTCCAGGATCGGTAATTTATGGCTCAGATGCCATTGGCGGGGTGATGAGTTTTAGCACCTTAAAACCGCAGCTAAGCCAAGATACCAATACTTTGGTCAAGGGCTCTGCTTATAGTCGCTTCGCTTCTGCCAACCAAGAGCGCAGCCAGCATTTCGATACAAATGTAGGCTGGCAAAAGTGGGCATATCGGGCAAGCATAAGCTATTCTAATTACGGTAACTTACGTATGGGTTCGCAGGGTTCCGATGAATTACTAAGACCTTGGTCGGTGCAGCGGATTGATAGTACTGACCGTGTAGTGCGTAATACGGATCCCGAACTGCAATTAAACACGGGCTTCGAACAATTCAACACCCTCCAAAAATTACTCTTTAAGCCCAATGCTAATTGGGATTTCGAGTATGCCTTGCACTATTCTACCACTAGCAATTACGATCGTTTAGACCGTTTAATTAGAACGAGAAATGCTATGCCGCGTGCAGCCGAATGGTATTATGGCCCGCAAATTTGGCTGATGAATAAATTGGAAGTTAATTATCGAAAGAAAACTTTGCTGGCCGACAAAATCACCCTTCGCTTGGCTCAACAAAGTTTCGAAGAAAGCCGCAACGATCGTGATTTTCAAAGCCCTGATTTATTTAGGAAAACAGAGAATGTGCAAGCCTATTCCTTAAATTTAGATGTCCTCAAAAGACTGAGTCTCCGCCACAAAATATTTTATGGCTTGGAAGCAGTTTATAATGATGTGCAATCGAGCGGTATCGTAGAAAACATTGTTACCGGCAATATCGCCAATGCTGCCAATCGCTATCCGCAAGCCAATTGGCAATCCTTTGCTGTTTATCTAAATCACGAATGGGAATTGAATGAGAAATTCACTTCACAGTTAGGCTTGCGCTATAATCACTTTATAGTAAACAGCGATTTTAGTGATAATCTCGATTTCTATCCTTTAAACTTCCGCGAAAGCAGTCTGAGCACCGGTAATTTAACGGGAAGCCTGGGTTTTGTCTATCGTCCCTCAGAAGCTTGGAAATGGCGCCTTAATTTCGGTAGTGCTTTCCGTGCCCCTAATGTAGATGATATCGGAAAAGTCTTTGATTCCGGCGATGCCATTGTGGTGGTGCCTAATCCAGACTTAAAAGCGGAATATGCTTATAATGCCGAATTCGGTTTAGCTACGCTTCTTGGCGAAAGCCTAAAACTTGATTTAAGTGCCTATTATACGTATTTAGATCACGCCATGCTGCGTCGTCCTGACCTTTTAAATGGCGCCGATAGCATTTTATACAACGGCGAATTAAGTCAAGTACAGTCCGTGCAAAATGCTGCTAGTGCCAATGTATATGGGTTTCAGCTGGGGCTAGATTGGCAAATTGACCATCATTTCGTTTTACGCAACTCTTTTAACTGGCAAAGAGGCCAAGAAGAAAATCAAGATGGCAATGTAGGTCCATCGCGCCACGCCGCGCCCATGTTTGGTACTAGCCGTTTAAGTTTTGAAGAGAAAGCTTTGCGTTTAGAGCTCAATTTACAATACAGCGGAGCGGTAAAGGCCGAAGATTTAAATTTTGAAGAACAAGGTAAAGCCTATATCTACCAATTAGACGAAAAGGGCGAAGTTTACTCGCCTGCTTGGTACACCTTAAATTTCAAAAGCAGCTATCAGTTAAATGAAAGCTGGAGCATTAATGCTGGACTAGAAAATATCACCGATCAGCGCTACCGCACCTACAGCAGTGGTTTGGTAGCGGCAGGACGAAATTTCATTCTTGGAGTTCGAGCTCAGTTTTAAACCCGATAATTTAAAAATACAAAGGCGGATTCTTTTGGAGTCCGCCTTTTTTATTTCGGGTCTAGCTAAACCTTTTTTAGAATTATTCTGTCAAATAAGAGCATTATAGAAGATCAACTTGCACTAATTTTGCGCTATGAAAAAATGGCTAATTATCCTCAGTCGCATTGAGATTGCTCTCTTATTCTTGGTAATCATTGCCGGCAGTGTGGTGCGTATGACCGATTCGGGCATGGGCTGCCCCGACTGGCCTAAGTGCTTTGGCCATTTAATTCCTCCTACAGAAAGAGCGCAACTAGATTGGCAACCCAATACGCAATTCCATAAAAATCAAATTATTATAGTGAACGAGGCCCTTTACACTGCCGTAGAAGCCTTTACCACTAGTGAGGTTTACCAAGCAGAAAATTGGGCGAAATACACCAAGCACGATTATGCCTTATTCAATCCACTGCACACTTGGATTGAATATATTAACCGTCTTTTAGGCGCTTTAGCAGGTTTACCCATGCTCGCACTTTTCTTTATCAGCTTAAGTTTTGTGCGCAAAGACTGGCGCTACTTTGCTTTGGCCGCCGCCGGACTTTTCATGCTCGGTTTCGAAGCTTGGTTAGGTAAGTTAGTGGTAGACGGCAATTTAATTCCGGGAAGCATCACCATTCATATGTTGGGTGCTTTAATCTTAGTAGCTATTATGCTTGTATTTAATGGCTTAGCTAGTAGGGAAGATATTAAACCCGTTCTTCATACCAAGCGATTTCTTAGCTTAATGTTAATTGCCTTGGTATTTACGCTTTTGCAGATTACGCTTGGAACCCAAGTGCGCGAATTAGTAGATGGATTGCACCAAAGCGGCGTAGAACGCAGCGAATGGATGGGGCAAATGGATATTTTCTTCTACATCCATCGTAGTTTTTCGATTCTAATATTGGCCTTAAACATCTACCTCTGGTGGACAAATCGCAAAGATAATATGGGCTATTGGCAGTGGAATTGGGTAATAACTCTTTTAGGACTGGAAGTGTTACTAGGGATAATTCTCGCTTATTTCGATTTACCAAAATTTGCACAACCCTTGCATTTACTATTAGCGGCAGTAATCTTTGCCTTTCAACTACATGCGATTATTCATT
This sequence comes from Bacteroidota bacterium, assembly GCA_003045865.1. Taxonomy (GTDB): domain Bacteria; phylum Bacteroidota; class Bacteroidia; order Flavobacteriales; family Schleiferiaceae; genus Croceimicrobium. The sequence continues at coordinate 73,981 of PZPB01000005.1, forward strand.
TAGCCTTAAAAGGGCAAGTGAGTCCGCTAAAAGCTTAATCGCTTTCGCGGGGATCTTCCTCTTCGTAAAGGATGTCCATGGCTTTAAAACTATCGTTTAAATTTACCTGCAATTTAACTTGGGTAAAGCTTATGCTCGCGCCAAATATGGAGTTTAAATTTTCATTAGAAAGGTAGCAACGAATTCCTTCCGATTCTAAACGAGCCTTTATTACATAGGCTTCATTTACGTTATCGAACTCGGCGATGCTAACTAACGTGAGTTCGACGTGAAATTAGGCCTCAGACCTCTTGTAAATAGTGGGTTTCAAGCCGAAGTAGTGAAGCAATAGCGGGCTATTGTGAGCTACTGAGGCGTGGAAAGTCGCTTTTTAGAAGGGGCCTAAACGGATTTTCCAATAAAAATGAAAATCCTGCATCTAGCTCATTTGCTG
>PZPB01000047.1 GCA_003045865.1 Bacteroidota bacterium
TTGGCTGCCATTTTTAGTGGCCCTTCCTTTGTAGAACCTCAGTTTGAGTCTACCGTAACGGTTTTTCCTTCCACTACTAATAGTTTATCCAAGGCCCTGCTTCCGCAGAAATTCGCTTCACGCGGACAGGATATCTTAGAGTTCGGTAAAGAAGAAGAAGCAGAGCAGTTGCTCCAAATTTTAAACACGGACGAAATTCGCGACAGCATTATTCAGAAATACAATTTACTAGAGCATTACCATGTGGACCCCAAAGGGAAATATGCTAAAACGGAGTTGTATGAAACCTATAGTTCTAACATTTCCTTTCGTCGAACTGAGTTTATGAGTGTGGAAATAAGTGTGTTAGATGCGAGTGCAGATACAGCAGCCTTAATTGCCAATGACATTGTGGTTCAGCTAGATATGGTTAAAAACCGCATTCAGCAAGAGCGCGCCTTACAAGGTCTCGCTATTATTGATCGCGAATACAAATCGCTCAAGAGCAATCTAAAAGGTTTGGAAGATTCACTTACAGAGTTGCGTTATAAAGGTGTGCACGATTACGAGACGCAATCTGCTGTTTTAAGCGAGCAGTTAGCCACTGCGCAAATTGAAAAAGGGGTTAATGACCCGGCGGCTCGCGCCATAGAAGCGAAATTAGATACTCTCGCCAAGTACGGTGGCACCTATGTTTCCTTAAGAGATCAGCTTACCTATTTGAAAGAGGAAGTGGTGAAGTTGAAAACCGCTTACGATCAAGCAAAAGTAGATGTGGAAGAAAGCTTGCCCGCCACCTTCAAGGTAAACAATGCTTATGCTGCTGAGAAGAAGAAATATCCAGTGCGTTGGTTAATTGTCGCTCTTTCTATGTTGGGCGCTTTTACCTTTACCTTGGTTTCTATTTTAATTTGGGATACCATTAGTAAATCGCGCAAGTAAAAAGCTCTTTTGCATTGAATAACTTCCTGGCTAATAAAGCAAATCGATGGGTAATGGGGGCGGGGCTATTTATGGCTTTGCTTAACGTGCTCATTATTATTAGTGAGGTTTATTGGATGCTGCTTTTGCCTTTTGCCTTTTTAATCTTAGCCTTAGTCTTTTTAGCTTTAGATAAGGTTTTGTACTTTATAATATTTAGTACGCCTTTAAGTATTTTCTATCTCCATCCCGATCTGCATGTAGGCTTCACCTTACCCACCGAGCCTTTGCTTTTTGGTATAATGCTCCTCTTTTTTGCGAAGCTTATTTATAAGGGGAATTTCGATTTGAAGATTGTTAAGCATCCTATTTCCTTGGTGCTTATTGCCAGTCTTTTTTGGATGCTAGTAACCACGATTACCAGTGAGATGCCTTTGGTGTCTTTCAAGAATTTTCTGGCCCGCCTATGGTTTATTACGGTCTTCTTTTATTTCATGTCACAGTTGTTTAAAGACCCGAAAAGAGTGTATTTATTTTTCTGGTTGTATTTAATACCGCTCTCTGCAGTGGTTATTTATACTATCGCGGTGCATGCCCAGTGGGGTTTCACTAAAGATGCTTCCGTTTGGGTAATGTTTCCCTTTTTTAAAGAACACACTTCCTATGGAGCCGTGTTGGCCATGTATATTCCTATTGCGATTGCCTTTACTTTTTTCATAAAATGGAATTTGAACAAGAAGTTTTTGGCCGGCACCATTTTAACCATTTTGTTATTGGGGGTAATTCTATCTTATACCCGCGCTGCCTGGGTAAGCTTAGTAGCAGCAGGTTTAGCTGGTTTAATGATTTGGATGCGCTTACGCCGCGAGATATTCTATTTAATGGTAATTGCCTTCTTTGGGGTGCTCTTTTACTTTAGGGGCGATATTCAAAAGAAGTTTGAAAAGAACGATACCACCAGTAGTGATAATTTAACCGAACACGTAGAGTCCATTAGTAATATTTCGACCGATGCTTCCAATATGGAGCGTATTAATCGCTGGAAGTCTGCCTTCCGTATGTTTGAGCAGCGACCGGTATTTGGTTACGGCCCGGGCACCTATATGTTTGTGTATGCTCCTTTTCAAAAACCTTACGAAAAAACTATAATTAGCACCAATGCTGGGGATATGGGAAATGCCCACAGCGAGTATATTGGTCCTTTGGCCGAGCAGGGTGTTTTAGGTTTATTACTGGTTTTGTTGCTGGTGTTTTATACCGTTTTAACGGGAATTAAAACCTATCACAAACTTAGCGACCCGAATGAGAGGGTTTTGATTTTAGCATCTTTAATGGGAATTATGACTTATTGGACCCATGGTTTTCTCAATAATTTCCTAGATATGGATAAAGCTTCCCTGCCCGTTTGGGGATTTACCGCTTTAATTGTGTACTTCGATCAGTATCGCAAAAAATAAACTCAATTCGTTTTACGGGCCTAAGTGTCAAGAAATCAGAGGGTACTAAGTTCTGTGCAGGCTGTTTTCGGTTGGTTGTTACCAAAATGTTAATTAGTAAGTCTTGTTTATTAATAAATTTTTAACATTTTTGATACCGGATAACCAATAAATAAAAGCTATGCGAACAACCAAAGCAGTGCTAACACTCTTGTTAGCACTATGCGTACAGTTGGGTTTTGCCCAATCTCGTGCGGTAAAAGGGACCGTTAAAGGCCCCGGAGGAGAACCGATTCCTGGAGCTTCAGTGATTGAGAAGGGTACCAAAAATGGTACAGCTTCCAATGCCGCTGGAGCTTTTTCAATTTCGGTATCAGGCTCAGATGCGGTTTTAGTAATTTCATCACTCGGTTTTGAAACTCAAGAACGTCGGGTAGGCTCAGATGCCACAGTCGATGTTTACATGAAAGAGTCTCAAGAAACCTTAGATGAAGTTGTTGTAACTGGTCAGGGTGTGGGAGTAAGTAGAAAAAGAATTTCTACCACTGTTTCCTCTATCGATTCGAAAGAGTTGAAAAATTCTCCTGCCATGCAGTTGGATCAGCTCATTCAGTCCAAATTACCCAACGCTCAAATTAAACTGAGTTCTGGGCAGCCGGGTACGGCGTCTATCATTAGGTCGCGCGGACCAGTTTCAGCGAATACCAATACCACTCCGGTAATTATGGTAGATGGAATTAGGGTGGATAACCTTAACTCAAACGCTGCCTTAGGTCTTAACACTGGTGGTGCGCAGTCTTCAGCTGTAGCAGATATCCCCATGGAGGATATTGATCGTATCGAGTATATACCGGGTGGAGCTGCTACTACCTTGTATGGTGCTGATGCGGCAAATGGTGTTTTACAAATCTTTACCAAAAGAGGAAAAGCAGGAAAGGCTTCTGTTTTCTTTGAATCTCAAGTAGGACAAATGGTGGGTACTGCCGACTTTTTGCGTTGGGACAAAACAGCAGACATTATTTTCCAACCAGGAATGGTTCAGAATTACCGTTTAGGTTTTTCGGGTGGAACAGATGAATTTAATTACAGCTTTTCAGGTTCCTTATACCAAGATGATGGCTTTAATTCAGTGAACGAGCAAGTTCGTCGTAATTTCCGTACTACGGTAGCGGCGAGAGTTTCTAATCGCTTGCGCTATTCGGCCTCCCTTGCCTATTCAAATTCAGAGTTTACTCGCGACTACAATGCGAATACTAGTTTCGCACGTTTCGGTAACTTAGAGGGCGGCTCCTACGGAAATCTTGATTCTTTAAGTGAAAAAGAAATCACCGATTTAACCGAGCAATTGCAGGAAGAAGGAGATTTGACCAATATTACGGAAAGAGTAAATCGTTTTAATGTGGCGAATAACTTTACTTACGATGTAAACGATAAAGTTATTATCTCATTCGATATTGGTTTAGATAGCCGTAACTCTAAACAGCAAGAATTAGGAACTAATGCAGTACAGATTTCTAAAGGCGCTTGGGCGGAAGGAACTACCGATCAAGGGTATATCTCTGTAAGCTCGCGTAATTTCTTAGTATTAAGTTCTAACTTAAATGCGAACTACGAAGAGAATTGGGGTGATTTCAACTTCCTAACTACCGTAGGTGGACAGGTGTTCCGTTCAAATGATTATCAAACTGCAATTAGTGCTACTGGAGTGCCCGATGGTTCTGAGTCGATTAACAACTCGGCAGATCAAAGCGTACAGGATTTCTATAATACTGTAACTTCTTATGGTATTTATGTAGCAGAAAACGTTGGTTGGAAAGATAAAATTTTCTTAGACCTTGGTTTACGTTTTGACGGTAACACCGCTTTCGGTGAGGAGATTGGCTTAATTCCATTGTTAAAATTGGGTGCCTCTTACGTTATTTCGGATGAGAAGTTTTTTAGAGATAATATCTCAAAAGATTACATTACTCTTATGAAGTTCCGTGGAAACTACGGAGAAGCCACTTTATTCCCTACTCCATTTGCCAATGATTTAACTTTTGCGGCCAATCCTTATAATGGTTTACAAAGTTTTGCTTTTGCTAATCCGGGTAACCCAAATCTTCAGTCAGAAATTGCTAAAACTACTGAGTTCGGCGTTGATTTAGGATTGTTCAAGCGCTTAACGCTTAGCTTTACTTACTATAACACTATAACCGAAGGAGCTTTATTTACTCCTCCACAGGCTCCGTCATCTGGACAAGCAGCGCAAGAAACCAACGTGGGAGAAATTTCAAACACGGGTTACGAAATTGCTTTAGGTGCTAGTATCATTAGTAATGAGAAACACCGCTTAAACGGCCGAGTTTCTTATAACTACAACAAAAACGAAGTTGTAAGTACTGGTGGTGCTCCAGAATTTGCCGTAGGTGGTTTTACTTTCCTAGGTTCATTTGTTAATGCAGGACAGCCTTTAGGTTACCTACGCGGTGCCCAAGTGGTTCAAGATGCCAATGGTAATTACGAGGTTAATCGTAACGCTTATTTGGGAACTACCTTTTCGCCAACCTTTGGTACTTTCGGTCTCGATTATACTTGGAATAATAAGCTATCTCTATTCTTAAACGGTGATTACCAATTCGGTGGACAAGGGGTAAACGTAGACGACGTGTTACGTTACTTTGGTGGTGTTAACGATGAAGATCGTTTCCCACAAGCCGTGATAGATGGAGGTATTACTTCATTCTTCGATTTAGCAGGATACTGGGTAGAAGATGCCAATTATGTTAAAGTTCGTACAATTGGCGCGGAGTATAACTTTGGTAACCTTTTAGATAGTCGTATCAAAAATTTAAGAATAGGTTTCACCGTTCAAAATGCCTTTAACTGGGTAAGCTCAAGCTTCGATCCAGATGTTACAGGTTCAGGTATCAGCTCTCAAGGTGGATTTGCTGGTGGTGGTTTCGGTTTTGGAACAGAGTCTGCTCCAAGAATTTACCTAGGTTCTTTACGCGTTAACCTTTAATAAGAAGCAAAATGAAAAAGATAATTTCAAAAATCTCAATTTTAGCAGCTTCAGCATTGGTTTTTGCAGGCTGCGAAGCAATAGATCCAACCAATGTGGTTAACCCAAATTTATCGGAAGATGCCTTGGTTGGTCAGCCCAATTCTGCGGAAGCTTGGTATTGGGGTATGGAACGTCAATTGGCAGTTACTGCTAATAATAACCTCATCATATCTGAAATTGTATCTGATAACTACGTAAACACGCAAACTTTCTTTAATCAGTTTTTAGATGGTTTAAATGTGGATTATCAGGATGATGATGTAGATGATAGTCAATTTCACATTGCACGCTTACGCGAGATGTCAATTTTTGGTTTGGAAGAAATTCTTCCCAATGATGCCAATGCAACAGATGTGCAGCGTTCGGAATTTTTATTTTTCCGCGCTTTGTCACATTTATTAGCGGGCATGTACTACCAAGAGTTACCAGGTTCAGCAGGCGGTGCGGTTCTAAGTCGTGAGGTGCATTTAGATGCGGCCATCCAATACTTTACCGAAAGTAATGATGCCAATGCCAATGTGGGTGCTTTAATAGGTATCGCTAGAGCGCAGTATCTTAAAGGTGATGCAGTTGCGGCAATTAGTGCTGCTGATGCAGCCATCACTGCCGATGCAGGTGCGGGCTTCGTTCGCTACATTACTTTCGATCCTCAAAACTCTAGAGGAAACAGTAATAGCAATAATTACACGGTAAACTCTTTACAGGATGCTTTGTATGATCGTGGTAGTTTCGACGATTTACAGCCTCTACCAAGCTTAGACTTCTTAGACCCTAAGTTTGTAGTAGTCTCAGGAAACGAAGATTCTAAAATTCCTTTATTAAAGATTGAGGAAGCGCATTTGATCAAAGCAGAAGCTCAGCAGTCTCAAGGTAGCGATGGTGATGCCATTAATACCCTTACCGATTTAATTGGTTTGGTGGCTACTCGTCCCACTATTACTGTTGATGATGGAGCAGAAGATCGTACCGAGCGTGAGCCAGGTTCACGTCCTGATAGTACTGATATTACCGTTGATGGTATAGCGGGTTTAGTTCTTTATCGCGGTGGTGGTGCAGTTACCATTCCTAGCGTTTCGGGAACTTCCTATACTGCGGCCGATTTAGCTGGCCTAAGCGGCGATGCTTTATTGGATGCGATTTACCGTATTCGTCAGCAGGTATTTATTGGTGAAGGTATGCGTTCGGTGGATATGGGTATTACTTATGTAATTTCTCAAAACGAGCAATTATTGAATACCGCCAATGTGAGTGCAGATATGACGGTTCCAGATTTACCGCCATTTTTAGTATCTATTAAAGATAATATCGATGGTATTAGCTATGATGAGGTAGCACGTACTTGTACTATTGATAATGACATTACAGCAATCATTGTAAGCCAAAAGGCTACGGATTATGTTTGTCCTTTCCACTAGGGAAAATTCTTAAAAAATAAAAGGGGAGTCGTGAGACTCCCCTTTTTTTATGCTTTTTGATTTATGCTTGGCGTTTTATTCCGTAATAGTTATTTGCTCAATAATTTTGGGCAAGATGCGCACCGAGGCCATCTCACGGTATTTTTTCCGAGCTTCTTCGGCAGGATAGCCAAAATAAGTCTTATCGGGATCCAATGATTTAGAAACGCCTGATTGTCCTAAAACTACAGCCTTAGTTCCGATTCTTACATTGGAGTTAACACCAACTTGTCCCCAGAGGGTTACTTTATCCTCAATTACCACACAACCCGCAATACCCACTTGGGCAGCAAATAAGCAATCTTTGCCAATTAAGGTGTCGTGACCTATGTGAACCGAATTGTCGATAATAGTGCCAGCGCCTATGCGCGTATCGGCACTAACACCGCGATCAATGGTGCAAGAAGCACCAATATTTACACGATCTTCTAATACTACAATACCACCGCTTAAAAGCTTGTCAAAGCCACTTGAACGGTTTTTATAATAGAAGGCATCGGCTCCTAGAACACTATTAGCGTGGATAACGACATTATTACCAATTTTACAGCGATCGTAAATCGTAACATTAGCATGGATTATACAGTTATCGCCAATTTCAACATTTTCGCCAATAAAACCACCCGGCTGAATTATGGTGCCTTCCCCAATTTTAGCACTGGGGTGTATGGCGCGTTCACTCGCCTTGAAGGGGAAATAATGGTTCGTTAGTTTATTGAAATCCCGAAAAGGGTCATCACTAATTAAAATCCCTTTACCGGCCGGAACCGCCACCTTTTTATTAATTAAAATTGTTGTTGCATCAGACTGTAAGGCTTTGTCGTAATATTTAGGATGATCAACAAATACTAAATCTCCCAGCCTTACCCGATGAATTTCGTTCCAACCCCAAACCTTATGGTCAGCAGGGCCATCGTATGCGCAGTTTAAAAGCTCTGCTAATTCGGCTAAAGTATGTGCCTGTGGAAAATCCATTTACTCTTTGTAGCGCTCTTTATATGCTCCTGTAGCGGTCTCAATCACTACTTTTTCACCCTCAGCAATAAATAAAGGAACGCGTATTTCGGCGCCTGTTTCTACAGTAGCAGGTTTAAGGGTGTTCGTTGCGGTATCACCTTTAATTCCTGGTTCGGTATAGGTGATGGTTAGCGCTACTTTTTGGGGTAGTTCGCATACCAGTGGACGGTCTTCGTCCGCATGGAAAAGTACTTGGCACTCCATTGCTTCCAATAAGAATTGGGGCGCATTAATAAGTTCCTTAGCAATGGTGATTTGGTTGAAATCATCCATGTTCATAAAATGCCAACCAGAAGGATCTTGGTATAAAAACTGGTAGTTTCTGTTTTCAATACGAATAACTTCTAATTTGTTTCCTGAGGGGAAAGTATTATCAATCATTCTACCCGTATCAAGGTTGCGTAATTTGGTTCTTACGAAAGCAGGACCTTTCCCTGGCTTTACGTGTAAGAATTCAATAATTTGATGAGGAGCATTATTAAAAGTAATGCATAATCCATTACGGATATCTGAAGTATCTGCCATAGCTTTATTATGTTCTGAGGCAAAAGTAAGCTTTTGAACTGCTAAAGCGAAACAGAATTTTGCGCATCTGCCTTGAGCAATTTTTTACAAAATTATAAGGATGCTAACTTGGGCTATTCTTTAATTGGCCTTGGCTGAAATTGCTAATCTTAAGCTTATGCTGGCAAAGAAAAATTTCATCTTCGCTAAAATTAGAGCCGACCACTAGACTGCGTTCACCCAATTCGTTGCGAAGAATATCTTGGTACCATTCTATTCCTTGAGGATCTAAATTGGCTGTAGGCTCATCTAAAATCACCAAATCGCTTGCGCTGAAAAGTGCTAATGACAGGCGCAGTCTTTGCTTCATACCAGAGCTAAATTGCTTAATCTTTTTGCGGGAAGATTTCTCTAGATAGGCCCGATTAAGAATTTCTTTCGGACTAATTAGCAATCTGCGAAAGCGTTGATACGTTTCTAAAAATTCTAAGGCTTCCAATTCTTCAATTAACTCGAAGTAGGGACCAGAGAAACTAATTTTGTTAACCGCTTCTTGGGCCTTAAATTCTTTTGAAGCGGCTTGGTAAATTACCACACCATTACTAAGGCTTAATGCGCCATAGAGGCATTTTAGTAAAGTAGATTTTCCGCTACCGTTACCGCCAAGAACGGCGGTTTTAGAGCCTTCTTCAAAACTATAATTTAGTTTATCGAATACTATTTGAGGGCCAAAGCTTCTTTGTGCATCCTTAAATTCTACCCGCATTATTCCAGACGAAAACCTTTCAAAATTCCCGTCTGAGAGTTGCGAATAAAGGTGAGAATCTCATCTCTTTCTTGGGTGGCCTCAAAGTCGGTTTCAATTATTTCTAAAGCTTGGCTTACGTTGTAATTCTTCTGAAAAAGAATACGGTAAATATTTTGAATGGAATTTATTCTCTCGTTGGTATATCCTCTTCGGCGCAAGCCAATTGAGTTGATGCCTGCATATGAAATCGGTTCTTTCGCTGCCTTAACAAAAGGAGGAACGTCTTTACGCACCAAAGATCCGCCTCCTACAAAAGCATGGGTACCGATTTTGGTAAACTGTTGTACCGCTGAAAGGCCGCCGATAATGGCCCAATCGCCAATTTCTGCGTGGCCTGCTAGTAAAACACCATTTACAATAATGCAGCTTTCTCCAATCACGCAATCATGCGCTACGTGAGCGGTAGCCATAATTAGGGTATTGGCGCCAATTACGGTTTTACCTAAGGCTTTGGTGCCGCGGTTAATGGTTACAAATTCGCGAATGGTAACATTGTTACCGATAACAACGGTGCTGTCTTCGCCCTCAAATTTTAAATCTTGAGGTATAGCCGAAATAACTGCGCCCGGGAAAATACGGCAGTTTTTGCCAATGCGCGCACCTTCCATAATGGTAACATTGGAACCAATCCAACTACCCTCTTCAATTACCACATTTTTGTGAATCGTGGTAAAAGGTTCGATCACCACGGTGGGTGCAATTTTCGCGCTCGGGTGAACGTATGCTAGGGGTTGATTCATCTTACTTTTCTTTTACTATCTGTGCCATCATTAAAGCTTCGCATACAAGACTATCTCCTACGTAAGCTTTTCCTGTCATCTTTACAATTCCACGGCGAATAGGTTCGTCCATTACCAAGCGAAAGATCAGGGTGTCGCCGGGAACTACTTGTTTTTTGAAACGAACATTGTCAATTTTCAAAAAGAAGGTCAGGTAGTTTTCGGGATCAGGCACCGTGCTTAGCGCTAAGATTCCACCAGCTTGCGCCATAGCTTCTACTTGCAATACACCGGGCATAACAGGCGCACCAGGAAAGTGACCCGTAAAAAAGGGCTCATTCATAGTAACGCTTTTAACGGCTACCACATGCTCTTTGCTAATTTCCATCACTTTGTCAACCAATAAGAATGGCGGACGATGAGGAAGGATGTTCATGATTTGGGTAACGTTATAAACTGGCGTTTGATTAGGGTCGTACTCCGGTACATCGCTGCGTCGCATATCGTCTTTTATTTTTTGGGCTAATAATTTGGCAAAGTTTGTATTGGCTTTGTGGCCAGGACGGGTGGCTATAATTCTACCTTTTATGGGTTTTCCAGCAAGACTTAAATCACCGATTACATCGAGTAATTTATGACGAGCCGCTTCGTTAGGGTAGTGTAAATCTAAATTATCTAGAATACCATTGGGCTTAACGGAAACACTTTCTTTATTGAAGGCCTTCTTAAGCTTTTGGAGTTTTTCATCCGACACTTCTTGGTCTACATAAACAATAGCATTATTAAGGTCTCCCCCTTTTATTAAGCCATTATCTAATAAATATTCTAATTCATGTAAGAAACTAAAGGTGCGGCAGCGCGCTATCTCAACTTTGAAATCACTGAGATCTTTTAAGTGCGCGGATTGACTGCCTAAAACTTTGGTTCCGTAATCTACAATTACGGATACTTCGTAATTTTCAGCGGGCAAAGCGATTATTTCTACGCCTTCTTTCTCATCATAAAAACGAATGGGCTCTTTAACCACAAAAAACGAACGTTCTTTGTCTTGGGCTTTTATGCCAGCTTTTTCTAAAACCTCTACGAAAGGAAGTGAACTTCCGTCCATTATGGGCATTTCTGGACCATTAACCTCAATAAGGCAGTTGTCGATCGATAAGCCGGTAAGGGCCGCAAGAACATGCTCTACCGTACTCACACTGGCCTTGCCATTTTCTAGAGTAGTCCCTCTTTCGGTATGCGTTACAAAGCGCGCATGTGCTGGAATAATCGGTTGATTTTCAATGTCTACTCTCTTAAAAGCAATGCCGAAATCTACCTCGGCGGCTTTAAATACTAAACTTACTTCTGCTCCTGTGTGCAAGCCGAAGCCTGCAATGGAAGCCTCAGAGGCAATGCTATGTTGATAGCTATTCATTTAATTTTTTAACTTTTTTTCTAAGTCGCGAATAATGCTCGGCAACTTACGGAAATAAACATAAGACTTCTGGTAATCAGAAACTTTAAATGCGGGGCTACCCTGTATTATACTATTGTCTTCTACATCTTTAGCGATGCCACTTTGCGCTGCGATTTTTACGCCGTCACCAATTTTTAAATGACCTGAAATTCCAACTTGGCCGCCAATCATACAGTTTTTTCCAATCTTGCTCGATCCTGCTACGCCACTTTGCGAAGCAATAACAGTGTTCTCGCCGATTTCTACATTGTGGGCTATTTGAATGAGGTTGTCTAATTTCACCCCTCTGCGAATAATAGTAGAACCTAAAGTAGCGCGATCAATGGTGGTATTTGCGCCAATTTCTACCCCATCTTCTATTATCACATTACCAATCTGGGCCACTTTATCGTAACCCGATCCTTTGGGGGCAAATCCAAAGCCATCTGCGCCGATAATTACGCCACTGTGCAAACTAACTTCATTACCTATTTGGCTATTTGCATAGATGTTTACGCCACTAAACAGCAGGCAATTATTGCCAATATTGCAGTTGTCGCCAATAACCGTATTCGCATAAATTTTGGTGTTATTGCCAATGGTAACGCCATCGCCAATAACCACGCCCGCGGCAATGTAAACATCCTCTCCAAGGCTAGCCTTTTCTGAAACTATCGATCGGGGATGAATACCCGTTTTTTGATGTTGTAAACTATTATAGGCCTCCAGCAATTTGGCGAAAGCCATATAAGGCTCTTCCACTCGCACCAAACTCGCAGCAATTGGTTTTTCGGTCTTAAAGTCGTTGCCTACAATTACAATAGAGGCCTCGGTTTGGTAGATGTACTTTTGATATTGTAGGTTGGCGAGAAAGCTCAAGGTACCTGCTTTGCCTTCTTCAATTTTAGAAAGATTGGAAACGGTAACATCGGGGTTGCCATCTACCGTTCCGCCGAGCATATCGGCAATTTGTTGCGCGCTAAATTCCATTGGGTCAAAAGTACAAATAATGCTTGTTAAGCCTTTAATATAGCCTTGGGTGCGAATAAAAAATATTTTACTACCGTTTGCGTAAGGGCGGAAATGTTGAGTTGGTCGGCCGCAGCGGCAATATCTACAAGGCTTCCGTCCTTATAAAGCAATTGAATTCGATCTTTAATAGGGTTGTAAGCATTGTTTGTAATCTTCTGTTGAAAGATTAAAAATTCCGCTTCTTCCTTACTATAACGGTGTTCAAGAATCGCTTTTTGTCGCAGTTCTTCCAGCTGTGTTTCACTCCACGGTTCTTTTGCCATTTGCACACCTAAGAGTTTTCGGTCTAAAAGTCTTTGGCATAATGCGCTTAAAGCGGGATCTGCATGGTAACGCCATTCTTTAATAGCGGCCATAATATCGTAGTCGTCTAAACCGGCATAAAGTTTAACTAATTCAATTTTATTGCTAGGAATTTGCCCACTTAAAAAGGGTTTTAAAACGGAAGGTGTTACCATGCCTTCACGGTAAATCATTCTTGCTCTTTTAAGGATTTGTATTAACAGGTATTCGGCGCCTAAAACAGTTTTATGGAGATATACCTGCCAGTACATTAAGCGACGGGCGACAATAAATTTTTCTACGCTGTAAATTCCTTTGGCATCGACTACAATTTGGTCATCGGCCACATTGAGCATGGAAATTAATCGCTCGGAGTTTACTTTGCCTTCGCTTACTCCCGTGTAAAAACAATCGCGTCGCAAATAATCTAAGCGATCCATATCGAGCTGACTGCTAATTAATTGGTGTAAAAACTTGCGATGGTATTTATTCTGAAAGATTTCAATAGCCAGAGTTAATTTGCCATTAAACTCTTCATTAAGGCTGCGCATAAACTCCAAGGATAAGTCTTCGTGACTAATATTGGGAATTATTGAATTTTCGAGAGCATGGGAAAAAGGACCGTGGCCTATATCGTGTAATAATATCGCGAGATAGACTGCTTCTTCTTCTTCGGGGTTAATTTCGGTGCCCTTGCGTTTTAAGATGGAAACGGCTTCTTGCATTAAATGCAAAGCACCCAAAGCGTGATGAAAGCGCGTATGATAAGCTCCCGGATAAACTAAATAGGTTAATCCCAATTGTGAGATTCTGCGCAAGCGCTGAAAATGAGGGTGTTCTAATATATCGAAAATAAATTCGCTCGGTATTGTAATGAAGCCATAAATTGGGTCGTTTAATATCTTTAGCTTATTGGTGTGGCTCACTTCTTTTGTAGTATAATTGTGGACGTGCCTAAATAATTCCGAAAACGAAAGTATGGACAATATTCAAATTTTATGGGTTGATGACGAAATTGACCTTTTAAAATCTCATATATTATTTCTTCAAGCGAAAGGTTATTCTGTAGATACCATTAATAATGGCGAAGAGGCCTTAGAAATGGTAGCTGAAAAGTCTTACAATATGGTTTTTCTCGATGAAAATATGCCAGGCATGGACGGCCTAGAAACCTTACAGCGCATCAAAGAAATGCAAAACACCTTGCCCGTGGTGATGATCACGAAAAGTGAGGAGGAGAGTATTATGGAAGATGCCATTGGCTCGCAAATTTCCGACTACCTCATAAAACCGGTTAATCCCAATCAAATCTTGCTTACGCTTAAAAAGCATCTCGATAATCGTCGCTTGGTTTCTGAAAAAACAACCAGCAACTATCAGCAAGAGTTTAGGCAAATCGGCATGGATCTAGCCATGGTACGCGATTATGAAGGATGGGAATCTTTATATAAACGCCTGGTTTATTGGGAGCTGGAGCTAGATAAGCTGGCTGATGAGAGTCTTAATGAGATTCTTCTTTCACAAAAGAAGGAGGCAAATGCACAGTTTTTCCGTTTTATTGAACGCAATTACGAAGACTTCTTTCAAACGAAAGAGGACAGCCCAATAATGAGCCATACTTTGGTGAAGGAATGGGTGAAGCCCAAGCTTTCTAAAGAGCAAAGTCAATTTTTTGTGGTAATTGATAACCTGCGTTATGACCAATGGAAGGTGATTCAACCCGAAATTGAGAAATACTTTAAAGTAGAAGACGAGCGTATTTATTGGAGTATTCTTCCCACAGCCACCCAGTTTGCAAGAAATGCACTTTTTGCCGGCTTAATGCCTTCCGAAATAAAGAAGCGTTTTCCCGATAAATGGGTGGAGGATAATGAGGATGATGAAGGCAAGAATAATTTTGAAGATGTATTCTTTAAAGATCAACTCAAACGCTTAGGCTTGGGCGATTTAAGTGTGGGCTACGAAAAGGTAACCAATCATAATTACGGGAAAAAGCTCAGCGAAAATCTATCCAACTTAATGCATAACGATGTAAATGTTATCGTGTACAATTTTGTGGATATGCTTTCCCATGCAAAAACCGATATGAAGGTAATTCGCGAGCTGGCCGACAACGATAAGGCTTATCGCTCTCTTACGTTAAGTTGGTTTAAAAACTCGCCGCTTTTAGATATGCTTCGTCAGTTGGCGGAGAAAAAGATTCCAGTAATTTTAAGTACCGATCACGGAACCATAAATGTTGTGGATCCCACGAAAGTGGTGGGCGACAAAAGCTTAAACACCAATTTACGCTATAAAAGCGGGAGAGGAATGTCTTACCAAAATAGAGATGTTTATTCGGTTAAAAACCCCGAAGATATCTATTTGCCAAAGCAGAATATTAATAGCGAATACCTCTTTGCTAAGGAGAGCTTGTTTTTCGCTTACCCTAATAATTACAATCACTACGTAAAATACTATCGCAATACCTATCAGCATGGCGGCGTTTCTTTGGAAGAGATGATTATCCCTTTTATTAGCCTAAAGCCGCGGTCTTAGTTTTACATTGAACTGAAATTAAGAAGCGGCTTTCTTTACCCAAATTTCTCGCAATAGCCAGCTATTGATTTGCGGCTTAGGTTCGAATCCCATAATTTACAAGGGGTCTGAGGTTTAATTTTATGTCAATCGTATGTTCTGAGGGTAAATTGGCTTTTTGAGCCATTGCCTTTGTGTACTTTTGCAGCATGGAAATTTGTTTGAAAGCAAATGATATGGGCGCTTTGGCAGAAGCGGTCCCCAAAATTTTAGAGGCAATTGATTACCCAGTTGTTTTGATAAATGGTTCGATGGGAGCAGGTAAAACTACTCTGGTGAGTGCCATTTGCAAGCACCTTGGCGTTGATCCTAATGAATTGTCTAGCCCTACCTTTTCGTTGGTTAATGAGTATGAAGATGCGCAATCGCAGACGATTTATCATTTCGATTGTTACCGCTTGAAAGATGAAGAAGAGGCCTATCAGGCGGGTTTGGAAGAATATTTCTTTTCAGGTTCGCGCTGTTGGATTGAGTGGCCCGATAAAATTCGTAATTTACTGCCATCAGAATGGTCCGAGCTTAGCATTAGCCTTGGTCCCGATTCTGAAAGAATCATTCAAATAAGAAATCAGCATGTCTAAGCCTGAGTTTTTAAGTTTTTCATCGGCCGAACTCATGCCTCAAGAAGAGGTTTTAGAGGTTCAAAGATCAAAACAGCAATTGCAAATTGCTATTCCTAAAGAAACCTGCTTACAAGAAAAAAGGGTGGCTTTAACGCCCGATGCCGTGCAGCTTTTGGTAGATAACGGACATGAATTAATTGTTGAAACAGGCGCGGGAGAAAGTGCGCATTACAGCGATAGCGATTACTCAGAAGCGGGAGCGAAAATTGTATTCTCGCACAAAGAAGCCTTTGAGGCAGATATGATTTTAAAAATCGAGCCGCCTTCCTTAGCAGAGATCGATTTAATGAAGCAGAATCAAACGCTAATTTCAGCTTTACAGCTTAAAACGCAAAAGAAGGAATACTTTCAGAAAATAATGAAAAAAGGGGTAACGGCCCTGAGCTTCGAAAACATGCAAGACGATGAAGGCACTATCCCTATCGTTCGTAGCATGAGTGAAATTGCGGGGAGTACTTCTATTCTAGTTGCCGCCGAATATCTTAGCAATGCTAACGATGGTAAAGGTTATATGTTGGGTGGCGTTTCGGGCGTTCCTCCCACGGAAGTGGTAATTATTGGCGCGGGTACCGTAGGTACTTTTGCCGCTAGAACGGCTTTGGGTTTAGGGGCTAGCGTTAAGGTTTTTGATAAATCATTAACCAAATTACGTCGCCTGCAAAGTATGCTCAATAACATGCCTATTTACACCTGTGTTATTCAGCCTAAAATTTTGGAAAAGGCCCTAATGCGTTGCGATGTTGCTATTGGCGCAATTCGCTCAGATAGCGGTCGCACCCCTTGCGTAGTAACCGATGAGATGGTGCGCAATATGAAAGCAGGCAGTGTAATTGTAGATGTTAGTATCGATCAGGGTGGTTGTGTAGAAAGCTCCGAACTAACCAGCCACGATCAGCCCGTATTTCGCAAGTATGATGTAATTCACTACTGTGTTCCTAATATCGCATCTCGCGTAAGCCGCACTGCTTCCTTTTCGATTTCTAATATTTTGGCACCTGTACTTTTAAATATTGCCGAAAAAGGGGGCATCGATGAACTCTTATATCTTAATAAAAATGTTCGTCAGGGACTGTATCTCTATAAAGGTAATTTAACCAATAAGCCTATTGGCGAGTGGTTTGACTTACCTTATACCGAGGGCGATTTACTTTTTTAAGGCACGCGTAAGTTTAGAAATCACCTTTCCCTTTAAGGAATCACTGCCTTTGGGACTCTCGATGTCCGAATCGTATTGACCGAGATTAAAATGGGCCATTTTCTCAGCTTCTTTTTCGTTGCCAGGAAAGTGAAAAAGTACCCAGTTTTGTCCATTGGGATGCGGCCAATTGGTGCGCTGCATCTTTAATCCGTATTTAGACCAAGCTAATTCTTTAATGCTGGAAGCTTTAAATTCTACGCAACCAGGATAAACCCATTCATCACCTTCATAATCGTTTTTGCCCCAAATAAAGGTGGCCAGAAATAAGCCATCGCTGGCTAAGCTTTGGGCAACTTCGCTTAGGCATTGCTCTACTTGAGCCTTGCTGCTGTGGGAGAAGATACTTTGAGCAATACAAAAGTCGAAGGCTTGATTAAAAGCGCCTACTTTGAAATTACTATCATTGATGAATTGTGGCTTTTTAATTCGCACTAGATCCGCGCCAATTTCTTCTTTTATTGCTTCATCAATAAGCCATTGATTAGGCTCAATGCCGTAATAGTTTCCAGGATTTAAATAGGGGATTAGCATTTTTCCTACTCGAAGCGAGCCACAGCCGATATCACAAATTTTGTGAGTTGATCTTAAGCCCGCGGCGCAAAGTAAAATGAACTGCAAGGCACCCAGTAAATCGTATTTTAGAGGTGGCCCAACATAAGCTTTATAATGCTCATCGCCAGCGGCCAATTTTGCTAATTCCATATCCCTAATTAAATAGTTTACGAATTAACTAAAATTAATCGCTCACTCTCTACCTTTGTCACCTTTGAATACATCTTATGCAGCTTTGGAGAAAATTTCTGTACTACTTTATCGGCTTGGGCCTGGGAGTACTCATGGTTTATTTCATTTTTGGTGATCGCGATATACAGTGCAGTTACTTTCCCAACGATAGAGTTTTGTCGGATCTACGCAAAAAAGATTTAACCCTTTCGGTAGATGTGCAGCAAAAAATTGATCGCTCCGAACTGGATACCAGCGGGCTATCGTACGCACTGGACTATGCGAAAGTTAATTTTAGCGCTAGCACTATTAATGAAAATGACTGCAATGTTTATCAACTCGAATTGGAGCGGGAAGACAACAGCAAAATTTTCGCAATTGAAAACTGCGACTCTTCGGCCACCTTATTAAGGGTGGTAGAACTTTAGTCTAAACCTCTACGCTTAATTTCCTGCTGAATTAAACCTAACTCTCGCGTGCTTTGTCCGCCTGCGCTGGTGTTTTCCTCGGCTCTTCTAATAAGGTAGGGGAGGGTTTCGTTTACCGGACCAAAGGGTAAATATTTTACCACATTATAGCCTCCTGCTGCCAAGTTGAAAGAGAGGTTATCACTCATGCCATACAATTGGCTAAACCAAACATTGGGGTGATTGTGTGCAATGCCCTTTGCTTCCATTTTTCCCGCAAGCTTACGCGCACTTTCCTCGTTATGACTGCCTGCTACAAGCAATGTGTCTTCGTAATGATTTAGCACGAATTCGATACCCTCATCATAACTTTTATCACTTCCGTCCTTATTGGCATGAATTGGATCGGCATAGTTAAGCTCTTCCGCTCTTTGTCTTTCCTTCTCCATGTAGGCACCTCTAACTAATTTTACGCCTAGCTTAAATTGTTTGTCTTGCGCCAGTTGATAACTCTCTTTTAAGAAGCTGAAACGATCAACGCGGTACATTTGCAAGGTGTTTACCACAACAATCTGTTCTTTATTAAAGCGCTGCATCATTTCTAAAGCCATTTCATCAATTGCTTTTTGAATCCAGCTTTCTTCGGCATCAATCATTATACACATCCCAAACTTATGGGCAGTGTAGCAAATTTCCTCAATGCGATTTTTAGCACGTGTCCAAGCACGACTTTCTAATTCGCTAAAGGCTTTTCCGGCCGAATACTTTTCTAAAAGAGGAAAAGCAGCTACGCCGGTAACCTTGAAAACCGCGAAAGGGATGCCATCACGCTTGGCGCCGTACTTTATAGTTTGTACGATTTCATCTTTGGTTGCATCAAAATCTGCATCGGTTTCCTTGCCCTCAACCGCAAAGTCGAGTAGGGCAAAAACATTATACTCTTGCAGTTTATTTATAATGGGCTCGCATTCTTCAATGCTTTCACCGCCAACAAATTGATCGTAAACGGTTTGTTTTACCACGGTGCGAATGGGAAGTCCTAATTTTATCGCTAAGCTCGAAGCTTTCTTTCCTAGTCCAACCAAGCTTTTATTGGCTACCAATTTAAACAGCCAGTAAGCTTTGCGAAGCTGCGCATCCGATTTAAGGATGAAAGCGGTTTTTGTGTCGTTAAAATCTACCATTTTAATGCGTTTTTGAGAGATGTGTGTTGGTAAATTGTTGATAGTAAGAGGCTTGTTGGTTAAAGTG
>PZPB01000048.1 GCA_003045865.1 Bacteroidota bacterium
AAAAAAAAAAAAACAGAACGAAACAGTTTAAAAACTTTGCATCAATTACTCAATGCTTTAGTGGTTAAAATGTTTTTCAAAGGTAAGTGATGTTAGTGGACAAAACACATAAGGATAAAAATTAACAATTAGTTATCAATTTAATCTCAAGTAATTTATTATCAAATAGTTAAGTGAATCCTGATCTTGGCTAAAATAGTATTAATCGTAACGAGAGAATAATATCTTCACTTATTCTCGCGGAGAAAGCGCAACTGACGCCCTAATATTACCAAAAACAGAATCCCAGTTATTATCGACAAAAACTCTAAAAAAACATAAACTATCAAATAAGTATAAGCCTGCTCTACGCTTTGGTGCGGTAGGGAAAGGTATGCTAAAAACCGGCCAAAAGGTCCCGAAACTAACCACATACACCACCAAACAATAATTAATGCTTGATAACTTTTAATAGCCTCATCGCTAATTTTAAGATACTGTTTGATACTAAAGCCGATGATATGCTGAGCCGGTCTAAAGAGGTTCAATACTGGGACAAACCAAAGAAGCATTACTTCGTTTAAGGTTTTACTCGCATTAGATTTGACAAATTGCTTACCAGCCTGCGAAACATAAGACCAGCGTAAAAAGAGAAGTCCAGCAGAAGAATAGAGGGCTAAGTGCAAAAGAAACTGCCAATAACTCCAATCCGATATTTGATTTATATAAGCCGATGAAACAAATTCGCCTTCAATAATAACCCTCAAAGAGGTTATTTGGTAGAAATGAAAAACTATTCCTGCGATTTCAAGAGCTATAATTAAAATTACCAGGAATCTTAAATTCTTGGTAGTACGGCTTAAGGCCATAATAGTTATTTAGAGGTATTGGTTAGAGCAAATTAGTCATTTATCTTCGCTCACCAAGCACAATTCCCCCTTGATCTGCTGATTGATAATAAGTTCTAACTAACTGCCAATCGCCGCTGATAAGGTCCATTTTTTCGGCAGACACTAAGAGTTGCTTAGAATCATAATTATTGGTTTGGCTAGAAACACAATTACCCTGGTCAGAATAAAGCAATAAAGTGGTTGATACCAATTCCTTTTGCACAGAATACTGATATGCAATAGACTCTGCTAAAACCCGGGTATCCTTGACAAATTTATAGCTTAGACTTTGCTTAGTTTCCTCCTCTTGGAAAAGAGTAACCGTTTTACTAATGCTATCAAGTTCAGAGTTTAGAGAATAGCGTTCGGCTAAAAGACCATCTTGGTTATACACATAGTGCTCTTCACTAGTTAAATTTCCATTGCTATACTTCTTAGCCTTCTCTACTCTGGCCAATGAATCGTAGATGAAAATTGTCTCTACAAATAAGAGACTGTCTTTTTCGCTAAAACGCCGCAGCTTATTATTGGAATCGTAATTGAAGTGCCACTCTAATAAAAGTTTACCATTTTTTGCCAGCAGGCGCTTTTGCAGATGGTTATTTAAATAGTAACGATCATCAATAATCGACTCCCCTCTCCTAATACTCACTGTGCCGTCCTCACTTTTTAAAAAACGATCGGTATCGATCCAGTTACCTTCGACATCATAGACCTCTTTTTGCCAAAAAGACTCCGATACTTTGCTCAATTTTCCTATTAAAATGCTATCCCCAGGTGATAGAATTTGATAGTCATAGCGCATAGCCCATTTGCTATCCCAGGAAAAATCCAAATTTAGTTCTTGTAAATCATTGATATATTGAGATTTAAGACTCAGTCCAAGACTTAATAAACTTAACACGATCGTCCACTTCTTCATTATTACTTCTGTACAGGGGTTACTATTCAAAATTAGTATTAGTGTAATAAATTGATTATCAATTTCTGGAATTATATTAACATTTAATTATTAATAACACTTTTTAGTTTATTTTTAGCTTAAACAATTGTTTTTCAGCAGTTTAAAATATTCATCTTTGGCGATTTTAGCTTTTCAAACAACTTATGAGAGAAGTGCCGATATCTTTCAAGGTTCCAATAATGCCTGTATCTTTGATAAAAATTTAGTTATGATTAAAAAGACACTTTCGATTATCGCCGCCTTAGCGATAATTTCGGCTTGTAATACCCCTCAAAATGAGGTGGGTTCTGCAAAAACAGACGAAACAACACAAGAAAACACTAATGCCGAGGTCGATGCCAATCAGCCACCCGCAGTACCTGAGGGTGCAAAAGTGTTTTTTGCCAATCTTCAAGATGGTGATGTGGTAAGCAGTCCTTTTTTAGTAGAATTTGGAATTGAAGGTATGGAGGTAGAACCAGCCGGAGCTGTAAATGAAGGCAAAGGACACCATCATATCATTATCAACAGCGGCTTTATCCCAACTGGAGGAACGGTACCTGCGGATAGTGTAAACATTCACTATGGTAAAGGTCAGTTAAATGACTCCTTAGATCTTTTACCAGGAATGTACAAGTTAACCATGCAGTTTGCTGATGGCTACCACCGTTCTTACGGGCCACAAATGTCTGCTAGTATTAAGGTTACTGTTAAGTAGACAACTTTAGGAAAATATTATTCCATAAAAAAGCGGCTCCCTGAAATTCAGAGAGCCGCTTTTATTTTTAGTATTCCAATAATTTATTATTGAGCTACTACAACTTTTTTAGTGCTTACCGCTTGTCCATCAACAGAAAGAACAGCAAGAACAACGCCTTGTGGAAGGTTAGATAAAGATACCTCGCCTTTTAGCTCGGAGTTTCTCACTTCAAATTCTTGCGTTAAAATAGTTCTGCCTGTTAAATCTACAAAAGAAAGACTTGCAGTAGAAGAAGGTACATTGTAAGCTTCTACAAAATAAGTAGAACCACTTGCGTAAGATGCATCCAATAAAGGAATGTTCTTAATGTCCGCATATACCATGTTCTCAGCCAATCCTACAGTTCCACCATTAGGATCGTAAGCAATACTAGCGCAATCTGTGTTATTAGTAGTGTCGCTTTCAGTAACATTATTCCAGTTTGGTCCAATAACAAATGCGTTTGCACACATATCAATGTTACCAGCAGGCGCTCCATTAATGTTTAAACCACCGAAGTTTACACCGCGAGTTTCCATTCCATTAGTAGAAATAGTTGTTCCAGTAATAATGAAAGCAACAGTTACCGTCTGACCAGATTGATTTGTAGTGGTTAACAATCCGCCGTTTATAGTTGGATAATAAACTACTGTATCATTTGCTGTTACATCTGCAGTACCAGCATTGGTAACCGTCATGTCAAATGTAAATGGCATTCCTGGTCCGATAGAACTACCGGCAGTGGGTGAATTTAGCGTTACGCTAATGTCATTCTGTGCATTAGCAGCACCAAAAGCGAACAAAGCACTTAAAGAAAGTACAATTTTTCTCATTTTTAATAGGGATTAATATTAAGGGCCCGAATTTATGCTTTTAACTCTTCTTTGCCTTCTTATAGTTACAAAATCTATTAAGCCTTAACACTTTTTTTACTTTTACGGACTCTAATGTTAACCGCTTCTACGGTAAGTGAGAATGCAACAGCAAAATATATATAGCCTTTACTAATGTGCTGATGCAATCCTTCTGCTATTAATACCACCCCAATTAGAATTAAAAATGACAGCGCTAAAACCTGTAAAGTTGGGTGCTTCTCAATAAAAGAAGCTATTCTACCCGCAAACACCAGCATAACCCCTAAAGAAACAATTACCGCCAAAATCATAATCACTATTTCCTCAGTCATCCCAATCGCAGTCAAAATAGAGTCAAAAGAGAAAACGATATCTAAAAGACCGATTTGAACTATAATAGAGATAAAGCTGCCAGGTACTTTGGTAGTTTTGCCCTGCTCCCCTCCTTCTTCACTTTCCATTTTATGATGAATTTCACTGGTAGATTTGGCAATCAGAAATAAACCTCCCGCCAGTAAAACCAAGTCACGGCCGGTAAAAGCCATGGAAAACAATTCAAAAAGTGGTTCCGTTAGACCAATGATCCAAGTTATACCTAAGAGCATTATAATTCTAAAGACTAAAGCTAAAGCAATCCCAGCAAAGCGCGCACGAGGACGTGTATCCTCGGGAAGCTTATTAGTTAGAATGGAAATGAAAATTATATTGTCTATCCCTAAAACGATTTCTAACAGACTTAAAGTTAAAAAAGCAATTAGGCCATCTATAGTAAAAAGTATACTAAAGTCCATTATTTCATTTGATTTTCTAAAACTTGCGTTTCTACAATTCTTCTTTGAATTTGAGTTGCATAAGTACGAGCGGTTTTATTACCATACTTAGCGTAAGACTGTTGAGCCCATCTTTCTGATTCTTTCAAATCGTCTAAAACTTCATAGGCCACAGCGATATTATAGCTCATTCGACCCGCCTCCTTGGGCTCGGCGTTGGGAATAGCCTTCTCCCAAACAGTAATAGCAGACTGCCAATCGTTAACCTCTGCTAAACGTGCGCCTTCTTCTAAGGGAGGAAAATCCTTCGCTTTGGTATAGAATATTCTGCGCAGCTGCACTGGCATTGGGGCTATTTTATAAGCGTAATCATGTCCCACCATATTTGCTAATTCTCTCGTGGCCGAGTTACGGTTAATTAAAGCGGCAATAGCACCGGCTTTGCTATCTGCTGCTGCTTGCCAAGTATTGGTTTGATCCAACAGTTGTTGGTCAATTATTTCTTTGTTGGCGGGATCATACATTCGTAAGCCAATTTTTATATTTCCTACTCCTTCGGCATACCACTCGTCCACCTCAATTGTTTTTTGATTATCGCCAGTGCCAACGGTGCGCTTTACTTTGCGTTTACCCTCGGTGATGATGAAATCTGAATCAACAATTTCTACACAAACCAAGGCGTCTGCTTTGTAGCGATTTAAAAGATTTTGTTGGGTTGACCAATTTAAAGGCTCGGGGAAGGCTGCTGAGAAAGAATTACCTTCTAAACGCTCGCTGGCCACCAAAACATTAAAACGCGGAGATATCTGCAATTGGTTTTTCAGGCTATTCACTACTGCCTGAGCGGCCGCCTTATCTCCTTCTATCCCTTCTCCCGTAAGGATGGCCTCGCCAATATTTAACCATTTATTTTCGTCAGAAGGCTTGGTTCTGTCTACGATTAATATAGTCTCAATAGCGGGATTGATGCCAATATCTGCGGGTCGTATAGTATTAATGGTAACTGGTTTCTGTCCGCCGCAAGAAGCTAAAAACAAGGCCGAAAGTGCCAGACCTAGTAATTTTAATTTCATAGGTAATAATTTAAGTGAAAAGAAAATGGCCTACTAAACAATTAGTAGGCCACTTAAGACTATAAATGAGAATGATTTTCGCCGTAATAAAGCATTTGGCCAATAAAATCTTCTGGGAAGATTAATTTGATATCGCTAATACTATCGCCGTCCATTACCGCTTCCATTTGAGGCTGAATAAAACCTGAATAAGGAGCAATGTTTAACTTCTCCGTTCGGTCTAAAACTTCTTGATGAATTGCCTGATCGACCTTTACTCCGTAAGTTTCCACTAAGGTTTTCCCAGCTTGGTAATCGCCTTGAGATTTAATGCGTTGAATTTCGCGCAATTGCATTCCGAAAATAGCACGCAACTTATCGTAATCGTTAATTACAAAGTAAGTCTTACCATTTAAAACTTTCTTTTCAATTACATTTTCTTCCTGTCCAACTTCAAATGCCCAAGCAGCAATCAGCTGACGATTCCGCATGTGATCTTCTTCTATTTCTTCGCCAGGCTTCAAGCGACGTAATTGTAACATCAGACCATTGCGGATATAACCGTCATACTCGGCTTTACCGGCTTCTAAGGTTTCCATTAAACCTAGGTCTAACATCTTCTGATCCATAATAAAATAAAGAGCTACCAGATCCGCACGGGCTTCTTCTAAAGTACTGGAGTAATTCTTCAAAGTCTCTTTAGGCGTTGCTACTCCTGGTTCTAGTTTACCACTAGCATGTCCTACAACTTCGTGTAAGGCGGTATGCATTTTCCCAGTTAATGCTGCGTATTTCTCGGCACGCTCCATTTCTTCTGTGGTAAAGGTAAATTCTTCTAAAAATCCAGCCCCTTTTGCACTTTCGTAAGCACTTTCAATATTGGTTAAACTAATAGATTTAGAACCATGCGCTTCACGAATCCAGTTAGCATTGGGTAAATTAACGCCAATTGGAGTTGCTGGTGTTGTAGCACCTGCCTCACCTACTACATTTATCATACGGTAGCTCACGCCTACCACTTTCTCCTTTTTATGCTGGTCTAAAATGGTAGAGTTATCTTCAAAAAATTGAATATTCTCGCTAATCACCGCCATTTTTTCGCTGGCATCTAAATCCTTTACCTGAATAACCGTTTCGTAGGTTCCTTTATACCCTAAGGGATCATGGTAAACTTCAATAAAGGAGTTTATATAATCTACCGTGCTTGTTGTATCTTCTACCCAAGCAATGTTATAATCATCCCAAGTTTTCAAGTCGCCCGTGCGATAATATTCAATTAACAAGCCTAAAGCTTTGGCTTGTTGCTCGTTTTCAGCGTTTTCTTGAGCTAGGCCTAAGTAGTGAATAATCTTAGCAATTGCAGGGCCGTAAAGACCATCAACGTGCCAAACTTTCTCTACAATTTTGCCATTCTCGCGCACCAATTTGCTGTTTAAGCCATAGCTAATTGGCATTAAATCACCGGCTACTTTCTTAGCATTGTAAAAGTCGGTTACTTCTTTTTCGCTAATATCTGCGTCGTAAAAGTTAACCGCGGAAGCAAGAACCAAATCCTTATCGGGATCTTTACTTACTCCTTTGCTATCAGCCTCGTTAAAGATTACTGTTATGGCTTCTTCGCTTAAAGTGACCTTACTTTCGGCTAATAATGCACGGAAATAGCTTTCGCTGAAATCCGCTTCTAACTTAGCGTGACTATAATGATGGTGAATACCATTACTAAAGAAAACGCGCTTGGCATAAACCATAAATTTATCCCATTCATCGCCTTGTTTATCGCTGCCATTTTTAATGATTTGCTCTAAAGCTTTACGAATTTCGAGGTTATGACGGTAAAGTTGATCCCAGATAATATCTCTACCCGATAGCCCGGCCATATTAAGATAGTAGGCTAACTTTTTTTGTTGAAGACTTAATTTATCCCAGCCTGGCACTTGGTAGCGCAAGACGCGTAAATCGGCAAACTGTTCTGTTTCCCATTTAAATTCAGAAGACTCCGAATTGCTATGCATTGTTTCTTGTTTTTGAGAGTTTTCGGCTTCGGTACTTGGTTGACAAGCTCCTAGGGAAAGTCCAACTAAGGCACCGTAGGCTGCTAATTTTTTCATGCTTGATATTTAAGCCCCGAAGATAAAAAGTTTATCCGCGCAAAATCCGAAAGCTAAAGCTTAGTGGGTCTAATTCTTTCAACAGTGTAGTAATAAAATTTACGCCCTCGATTGGATAAATCGCGCTGAGATTATCATGTCGCTCTTGTAATGAGGCATTGGGAAAAAGCGCATAATAAATACGTTCTATTTTCTCCATATCCACTTTATGCTTGCGCTTTTCGGCTCTAACTAGCTTTTTCTTAAGATTAGCCAATCCGTTTAACTGCTTCTGCCTTTGAGCGTTAACAGCCCCAAGCATGCTCTTTTCGGTAAGTTGAGCTATTTGCTCCAACTCATCGAAAATGCTTTGAATTTTGGTTTCAAACTCATCTAAAGATGGATCTACCGGCATGCCGTCAGCTAAATAGTGCGCTTTTAACTTGTGCAAAGGCTTAAAAAAATCTTTAATCTTTAAGTCAGTATCGGCAATACGATTTTGCCACTTAGGCTCTATCCATAAAACAGAATTGCGCAAAACAAGACAAGGGAACTCTACCTTTTGAGCAGCAAACATGGTTTTCAGTTGCAACCAATAGGCAATTTCCCCGCCACCGCCGATATAGGCAAGATTTGGCAAAATACACTCTTGGTAAAGCGGACGTAAAACTACATTAGGGCTGAAGCGCTCAGGATTAGCATCAAGCTCAGCTAAAAGCGCATCTTCTGTAAAGGAGATCGTAGTATTTAATACCAACCACTGATTATCTTTTTTTACGATACGCTCTCTTATAGCATCCTTCAAGTAAAAGAGGTTTATTTCCCGAGGGAATACTTGTGAAAAATAAAGTTGATTTAAATCTTTACTAGCCTCTACTACTCTTTCCTTATTGCTATGATGCAATAAATCATCTTGAAAGACAGGTTTCATGAAAGCTTTTAAAGCCTTTCTATCACCATCAACAATTACCAAACCTTGCTCAGCAAAAAGTTGATGTGCTAAAACTCGTGTCGCGGCGGCGAGATTATCCGATTCGAGGTAAGCTTTTCTAAAAATGGCAATGAGATCTTTACTATTTTGGGCAGGCCCTAAATGTTCGGCTAACTCTTCAATTAATAGATCTAAACCAGCCGTGTTCATTCTTCCCACCGCTCCTTTTTGAGAAGTGTTCCATTGGAGCTTACCACCATAAAGATTGATATAGTTAATCTCCTCTAAATCATGATCTTCCGTAGCCATCCAGTAAATGGGCACAAAGTTATATTGCGGATATTGCTTGCGCAGATTGGTAGCCAAGTTAATGGCGTCTACAATTTTATAAACGAAATAAAGAGGACCTGTGAAAATATTCAGCTGATGTCCCGTAGTTACTGTAAAAGTAGTAGCCTCTTTGAGGCTTTTGATATTTTGAGATGTAGGATGAGTTTCTTTAAGCTCGATACCTGCTTCGCGATATTGCGCTTGTAAATCATTGCTTAGAGTCTCTCTTATTTCTAGGCTGAAATTGCTTTTGGCAGCAATCTGATCTTTAAAGTTTTCTAGGGTAGGAAAGCGATTATAGAAACCCTTTAGCTTGGGATCTTGGTCGAGGTAATCACAAATTAACTGGGAGAAACACTCTGTCTCCCTAAAAGATAGGCTATCTTTAATCATGCGGCAAAGTTAATTTTCCCTCGCAGCATTAAAGCAAAATTTCATTACTAATATTTATGCAATTTTAGAAGAAGCTTTTCAGCAGGTAGACGAATAGGAAAAGATAAATTACCCAAAAAGGCTTTAGTGATAAAGGATCTGATCCAAAAAGGAATTTACTGATTTTAAAGAAGACCGGTCTATTATGACTTATTAAATAATATAGTTTATCACTAAGTTTTCTAAACCATGCTTGCCTAAGGTACATCCGGTCTAAAAACTTCAACCTACCCGTATAATATAAGCTGCGATAGGCTGAGCGAGCAGCGCGGTAAACACCTCCATCTGGTTCAATAAAATGGCTGGCTAGAAGAAACTCTCTTTTATTAATATCGGGGAAATCTGCTGCTGCATTTTGAAAAGTCTTGTACTCTATCTCAGGACCCGATTTCTGCTGCCAATAGCTTATCCAAAAGGCGCAAAACTCACATTCACCATCCCAAATTAAAAGAGCTTTGGGAGAAGGCGGGTATTTTGTTTTCATGAAATATCTAAGACGGTTAAGCGATGTATTTTGTGTCCTTCGTGAAAATATCGGTTGCGTTATCTTTAAGCATTTTACCTTGGCTAATAGGCAAGGTTTTGCCCTTTTGCTCAACGTAATCTCTCACCTCCAAAGCCAAAATTAGTAACTCGTCAAATTTCATCCCACTCCTCTGTCTAATTGGTTCTTACCAAAAGTAGAAAAATAGAGTGAATTTAAAAAGCAAAAATCCTTGTTAATAAAGACTTTCGAGCAATTTTTAATTCAAATGAAGAAAAAGTCATAGTTTTAAAACATCAAAAACATGCATATCTGTCCTTATTAAAAGGAAGCTAACTTCAAGGGAAAGTTTTAAGTGCCTCATTATAGGCCGATTCGAAAGCCAATAGGTCTAAATCATTCTTTAGCTTTTTCTCCTGAATAAAAGTTAGCAACTTTTCGGTCGGCATATTGCCCGTAAGTTCATCGGTAGCCATAGGGCAACCACCAAAACCTTTAATAGCTCCATCGAAGCGCCTGCAGCCAGCATTGTAAGCCGCTAGTACTTTTTCATGCCAAGTATCGGGTGTGGTATGTAAATGAGCACCAAACTCAACGGTGGGAAAAGTTTTTATTAAGGTAGAAAAAAGATGCGTTATACTAGCTGGATTAGAGGTGCCAATGGTATCGGAAAGCGATAAAATTTCAACTCCCATACTAATCATTTTCTCACAGTATTTTTCCACTAATTCCAAACTCCACTTCTCACTGTAAGGATTACCGAATCCCATGGAAATGTAAACGACTAGCTGCTTATTATACCTTTCACAAATTTCGAGCAGTTCCTTTACCAGAGTAATACTTTCAGCAATGCTTTTATTGGTATTGCGCTTTTGAAAAATTTCTGAAACCGAGAAGGGATAACCCAGATAAGTTATTTCAGGACGCTTTGCCGCCGTTTCTGCACCTTGGCGATTTGCTATAATTGCGAGTAATTTGGTTTTCGTTTCCGATAAATCCAAACGGTCTAATACTTCATCGGTATCGCGTAATTGAGGAATGGCAGGTGCCGAAACATAACTACCAAAGTCCAAAGTATCAAAGCCAACCCTTAACAAAGATTGAAGGTATAAAACCTTTTGATTTGTAGGAATGAACTGATGAATACCCTGCATTGCATCGCGAGGGCATTCAATCAGTTTCAAACTTTCCGTGTTCATTTAAAAATCGCTTTTGAGAGGTGAGGTGTGTTTACGATTTCACGGGAATACGCTTTAAGGCTTCTTGGAAATAATGCCAGAACTTGCCTACAGAAGCAATATTAACTTTCTCGTCAGGAGAATGTGGATCTCTAATGGTAGGACCAAAAGAAATCATTTCAATTTCGGGATAATGCTGGCCTAACAATCCACATTCTAATCCAGCATGACAAGCAATTACACGGGGACTTTCGTTAAAAAGTTCTTCGTATAAATCTTTCATCATTCCAAGCATAGGTGCATTTGGGTCCAATTTCCAACCGGGATAAGAACCACTAAATTGAATAGAAGCACCAATTAATTCCCAAGGACCAGCAACGGTGTTAGCCATATCTACTTTGGCTCCTTCCCTATCGCTTCGCTGTAAAGAGCAAAGACTAAGATTGCCATTGGCCAAAACCACATTAGCTAAATTATTTGAAGTCTCTACTAAATTAGGAACATCTGGGCTCATTCGCAGAATCCCATCATGTGTTCCCTGCATCGCCCATTTAAACTGACGATAAGACTTTTGAGTCATAACCATAGAAGGAATAGAATCCCCTTCGGTTAATGTAAGTTTGAAATTAGGATCAGTAGTAGCAAACTCACCTTTAATAATTTGCGCATAACCTAATAAGAGGGTTTGTACCGCATCAAATTCCCTTGCAGGTATCACCATAGTAGCATGCGCTTCTCTCGGGATAGCATTGCGCAAACCTCCCCCTTCAAAATTGCTAATGCTAATACCATCAATACCATTGAGAGCAATTAAAAAGCGGGTTAGAATTTTATTTGCATTGCCACGACCTAAAATAATGTCCATCCCAGAATGTCCGCCGCTTAAACCGCTTACCATAATATGCAGAGCACGTGTATCTTCCGCCGGTGCTTCTTCATCATATTGCCAAGTGAGGTCTAAATCAATACCGCCCGCGCAGCCAATACTTAGTTCATCGTCATCTTCGGTATCTAGATTCATCAGAATCTCTCCCGTTAGAAAGTTAGGCTGCAAGTGATGCGCTCCCGTCATACCCGCTTCCTCGTCGGTAGTAAATAAGGCCTCTAATGGAGGGTGGGGCACTTCTGTAGATGCCAAAGTAGCCAAAGCTGTGGCTACCCCAATACCATTATCGGCACCCAATGTAGTTCCTCGAGCTTTTACCCATTCGCCATCGATGTACATATCAATACCTTGAGTTTCAAAATCGAAATCTACATCGGCATTTTTCTGGCAAACCATATCTAAATGCGACTGTAAAATAACCTTGCGGCGATTTTCCATGCCGGGCGTTGCCGGTTTGTCGATTAAAATATTACCAATGGCGTCTTGTTTATAGCTTAAACCATGACTCTCTGCAAAAGCGATAATAAAAGCTCTTACTTGCTCTTCCTTTTTCGAAGGACGAGGAACCGCGTTTAAATTAGCGAAGTTGGACCAAATTTCTTTGGGCTCTAAGTTTCTAATTTCTTCTGACATAAATTCTCTTATTGATTTCCTAAAATAATAGGTAAGGCATCTTTACCAGAACCAATTACTACCACCTTAGCGTTAGGAGATTCTGCAAGTTTTAAAGTAGCTTCAATACCTTTTTCTCTTAAAATTTTATCAGTAAGCGATTGATTAATAATATCATTCGCGTTAGACTTACCTTCGGCTTCAATACGCTGACGTTCCGCTTCTTTTCTGGCTTGTTGTAACTTAAACTCGTACTCTAAACTAGACTGTTCTTGCTCTAGCTTACGCTCAATGGCTGCTTTTAATTTTAAGGGTAAGGTTACCTCTCTAATTAAAACCGCATCTAACTGTAAGTAGTTATCAGATAGCGCTTTGGCGGTTCGTTGGAAAATCTCATCCTGAATATCTTCTCTCTTAGTAGAGTAGAGTTCTTCTGGTAGGTATTTACCAATTACCTCTCTCGTAGCCGAACGAATTTCGGGCATAATGATTTTGTCGTGGTAATTGATCCCAATCTCGTTGTGTAAGTAGGCAATTTTTTCTGCACTAGGATAATAGCGGTAAGAAAGTTCTGCCTTAATAGTTAGACCATTTTTTGATAAAACCTCCATGCTGCTTACTGCTTCTTTTTTCTTTACATCGTAAACAAAAATGTCATCCCAAGGCCATTTGATATGGAATCCTTGATTGTAAACTTTGTCTAAGGCAATACCTCCTTGAAATTTTCTAAAAATAACTGCTCTTTCACCCGAGTTAATGGTAAAAGTGATGGAGTTCCAAGTTAAGATCAAAGCCAAGAAGGCAATGAAACTAACAATTATTACTATTGTACTTCTCTGATTCATAATGTTTTATTATATTAAATTTTACCCCATAATTTTCTTAGAAGCCATTCTAACCCCAAGAGTCCCAAAGCTACGAAGAACAATTGCCACGTGCTAAAAATTGAGCTAGTATTAAGCAAAGGATAATTAAGTGTTACCGCCTCTAAATTTGAAAGATCTTCGGAAAGTAGCGCAATTTCATTTTGATGGTAAAACTTGCCACCACTACTTTGAGCAATTGTGCGCAATAAGGCGGGCTCTGCCTTTAAATTTTGTAATTCGAGGCGATTAAGCTCTATTATTAAATCCCCTTCTTCTTGGTATTCCTTGTCTTCTCTGCTAAGATTTGCCCGATAATGGTATTTCCCTTCGGCCAGCCCCTTGGTATTAAGCGCGTAATCCTTCAGTCGCTTCTGAAAAACATAGTTGTATTCTTCGCCTTTTTCCGACAGAAGTTTCAATCTTAATTCGGAATCGTTAACCAAATTTCCACTCGCATCAATAAAAGAAGCACGCCAATTTATGGGAGTATTGGCGAAATTTTCGCGCGGAACTTCAATTTGCAGTCCTTCATTCTTAGCTTGACTTAACAGGTATTTTGCGATTTTCTGGATTAAGCCGTCAAAGCTTTCAAAATCGCCCATCTGCTTATAAGCGTAAATGCGCCAGCGCCAATAGCCTAAACCCAAACTAATGGCCATTCTCCTCCCCTTTTCTTCCCCTAAAGTTAAAGCGGGCGTGGAAGTACTAATATTAGCTATATTCTTGAAAAATAGCGTACTAAAGCCCTTTGGACCTTCTATATGCCCATAAAAACCATCCAAAGGAGGCAAATTAGTCCATAGGTTTGTCTCACTTTGGTAGATGGGAAATAAGGAGAAATTAGGGTTTATTTCTACAAAGGTCTCTTCTGCTTCTACTCGAAAGGACTTAATTTCTGGCCAAAAATTCCAATCGCTAAAATCATCGTTAGGGCTGGCAATAAGCCATAAAGCTTTAGTACTGTTGTAGATGCGGTTGAATAAAGCTTTACTGCTTTGCATGGCAATAATGAGGTCAATCGAATCAAGATTGGCATTCTCATCTTGCAAAAGCTTTATTTCATAATTCTCATCCTTCGACAAAGCGCGGGTAAGCGCGGCGATATCTGGATGCGTATTAGGGGCAAAGATGCCAATCCGTTCTTTCGCATCTAAAACATCGATGCTAAAGCTCTTTTGATTATTAATAGTATTTTCTTCCTCGCTTAGCGCATCTATGGCAATGCGATAAAGTTGCAAGCCTACTTTCTCCCCTTCAATTTTAAAAACTACTTTTTCGAACCAATTATCCGAATTCACTCTAAAACGTCGCTCCGCTAACACTTCATTTTTTGAATTCAATAATTTGATGTCCAAATCCTTGCCCGCGTAATTCTCTGCCTTAAAATTTACCGATATGTTTTGACTACGGCCTTTTAATAAGGCTTTGTTGTACAATACTTTGGTTAAAGCCAAATCTAGCCTAGAGCTGCTATCCCCTAGAGCTAACGTATAAATTGGTGCTAAAGCTTTTTCGCTTAGTGTTGCTAATTTAGAACCACGGTTAATAATACCATCAGAGCTCAAAATTAAAGCCGCTACATTCTCTTGGTAAATCCTACCTGATAAATCCTTTAAGGCTAATCCTAAATTGGTTTCTTGCACATCTACAGAAGTGTCGGAAAGATTTGCCCCGAAATTGAAGGTACGAACATTAAATTTTTCGGTTAATGAAGCTTGTAAGCTGGACATTTTCCCTTGGCGGGAGATGCGTTTACTGCTATCTTCTACCGCTGAAATAGAAGCCGATTGATCTTCTAAAAATACTAAAATTGGCTTTTCTTCGCGATAGCTTTCGCTATTGAAATGCGGTTGCAGGGCAAGAAAACCTAATAATACTAGAACTAAAAAACGCAAAGAGGCTAAAAGCCATCTCTGCGTTTTCGAAAATGTATTTGTCCTTAAATAATAGCCATAACTAAGGCCTGCCGCCAGTAGCACAATAATAATTAACCAATAAGGCGAATAGGAAAAGACTACTTCAGGCATAAATTATTTAGGTAAGCATTCCACCATCAACTTGTAATACTTGTCCGCTGATATAGGTAGATAAATCGCTGGCCAGAAATAAGCAGGCATTGGCTACATCTTCGGGACTACCGCCTCGTTTTAGAGGAATGGCATCGCGCCAGCCTTGCACGGTTTTTTCATCCAGCTTTGCTGTCATTTCTGTTTCAATAAAACCAGGAGCGATGGCATTACAGCGAATATTACGCGAACCTAATTCTAAGGCCATAGATTTGGTAAAGCCTATTATTCCAGCTTTAGAAGCCGCATAATTAGACTGACCAGCATTTCCTTTAATTCCTACTACCGAGCTCATATTAATAATAGAACCACTGCGTGCTTTAAGCATGGTACGCTGCACGGCTTTAGTTAGGTTGAAAATAGATTTTAAGTTAATGGTCATCACCTGATCGAAATCCTCTTCCGACATGCGCATTAACAAAGTGTCTTTAGTAATACCAGCATTATTAATTAGAATATCAATAGTACCGAAATCTTTTAAAACATCTTCTACTAATTGCGAGGCTGCCTCAAATTGAGAAGCATCAGAGCGATAACCTTTCACTTTTACATCAGCGGTACTT
This sequence comes from Bacteroidota bacterium, assembly GCA_003045865.1. Taxonomy (GTDB): domain Bacteria; phylum Bacteroidota; class Bacteroidia; order Flavobacteriales; family Schleiferiaceae; genus Croceimicrobium. The sequence goes on from PZPB01000048.1 coordinate 15,663, forward strand.
AATTCGTTTTCCACTGCTTCTGCTTGTTCTACAGAAGACAGGTAGGTGAAGGCAACATTACAGCCATTGTTCACGAAAACCTCGGCAATACCTTTGCCAATTCCCTTGGAAGCGCCAGTGATTAAGGCCGTTTTTCCTTTTAATAAACTCATAATTTGGGTCTTTACTATGATTTGTTTTGTTGTTTCTCAGGCATCCACTGAAAATCTGCATGCATTGGAAAGTGAACCAATTTAGCAATAAATTCGGCGGGAGGCACCGCTAATTTGCGTTCGCGTAGGTTGATCCACGCTCCCAAAACTTCTACTGTAGCACACAGGGTTTCACCACGCCAAATTTCATGGATAAAAGCAAAACGTGAATAATCTTTGCGTAAGCCAATTACCGCAGCTACCATTTGTAGATCGTCACCAAAATGCAGCTCCCTTTTAAAACTAGCCTTCTCTTCAAATAAAATAGGACCGATGCCCATTTTAGTCATTTCCTCCACTTTAATATCGTTGGCGCCAAAAAGTTCAGTGCGAAGTTGTGCTGCAAAGTCGTAATACACTGAATGCCTAACATGACCATTAGGGTCGAGATCACTCCAGCGAATATGTAAGGGACGTTTAAATTCTTTCAATGTTTTCTTTTGCTGCAAAGCTAAACTTTGCAAATAATTATAAACTCAGTTCCATTATAAATTAGAAGCACAGGCTTTAGAAACGGTAGTTAAATCCAAACACCGCATTAATACTTTGCGCGCGAAAACCTAGGTAAATATCGTATTGACTATTAAAGAGGTTTTGCAAATTTATAAAGGCCGAAATACGCGAATTATAAATGTACTCCAAGTTTAAGTGAGCATCAACATAGCCTTTTAATCTCGAAGGTATTTCATCGTTTAAAGTCTGTACAAAAGTCTCACGCGCACCAACCGCGTCCATGCCAAATCCTACTCTAATTTTTTGACGGTATAAGTAACTAACATCTGCATTAGCGATAAAATTTGGCAAGTGATAAGGTATTTCATTTTGCTCAGTAAAACTGCGCGCCTCAGCACCTAAAGAGGCAAAAAGTTTATCATTCCAGTTCCCGTTCAAAGAGCCTTTCACATATAAAGTGGCCACATCTGCGTACAGCACTTCCATGCCATAGGGAAAAGGATTACTGTAAAAGCGCGGATTTCTATAGAATAATTGGCGGTTACGCGCATTGCGGATACCAGTTTCAGCATTAAAGGAAAGTGAACTACTTAAAATGCCATCTAAGGCTAAGAAAATATTTAAATCACGCGACGGCGTGCTGCTTTGTCCTGGTAAAATAAAAGGATTAGCTGCAGCAGTTTGCGCATAAGTATTTCGAGTAAGAGATCCTTTTACGCCCGATTTTAAAGACAGTATTTCGGGAACAATCTTATAGCGGAAAGTAATCTCTGGAAAGAAATACATATTGGTTTTAGATTCCGTTTGGCGCGAATCATTGGCATTGACCAGAAACAGGTTTAATCCAAAATCAAAGCTAAAGTCCTTCTTCTCAATACTGATATAAGGTTTGGCCTGTAACTGAAAGAAAGACTGATCGAAAAAGCTTGAGCTATCCTGACCGCTCGGAATACTATCAAAAGTATTTTGAAACCAAGAACCATTAAACTCCAAATTTAAATTTTGCTCATTGGCGGGAATATCCCACAGCGAACGAAAAGTAACATCGTTTTCATTTGAACGATAATTATCATTAAAGTTCTGATAGGCCAAGCCAAACTCATTCATGGGACCCAAATTCTTCTTCTTCGATTCCTTAATGTTAGTTTCAACCCGATAGCGACGATACCAATTATAGGGAGCGTTGTTTAAAGTGCTATCTGGAGAAATAAAGTCGAATTCGGGCTGACCGTAATAGCTGTATTTATCCAAATCCATATTGGCAGCAATATGCCAGGTGAAATCTTTGTAGTAGCGATTAAAAAAACCACCTACATGATTTCTCGACATAGGGTTTTCATCGTAGCGAATATCTGCTACGCCACTTTGCGTAGAAAAGTGCTTAGCTGCGAATCCGTAGCTATATTGAGAGGATCGTCCACTATTATAATAAGCATCAACCATGGCGGTATTATAAAGACCATAGCCCAATTTCACAAAGCCTTTATACAATTCTGGCACCTCGGTTTTTACCACGCGTGCCGGTTTTAAAACTTCGGGCTGGATGCGAACGGGTAGGGCAAAGCTTTTTAAAGTATAGCTTACCGGCAACTTCTCGGTGGTGCTATCGCTGTAGCTCGGGTTTTCTAATATTTTTCGCGCATCTTTAATCTGAGCGCGGTATTTATCGGTTACCGAAACAACTACCTGACCTAATGGATCCTTTTCTTGAGCGGAAAGACCGCTCAAAACTAAGGCTAATACTAGCGTTAATTTAACTTTCATGCGCTTATCGTTTTATTAATTCAGGTTCTTCTAAAGGCTCTTGTTCTTCGGGAATATCAATTATTTGCAAACCACTTTCCGGATCTAGACTAATCGGTGATGCTTGCGCTTCCAGAAGCTTTTCCTTTTCTTTAAGGGCGCGGGCTTCTGCATTGTTAATTTCTTCTTTTAAATCGGCGGCATCACTGCTTAAGTCCTCCGAAAATTTACTCTCAATAATAAAGTCGATTACATACTGGGCTTGGAAAATATCATCTAACTTCCAAAAATTGCGAGCCATAACTAAGAGTGATCGCATTTTCCATTCCTTAAAAGTTGGCAAGGCCTCAATCATCTTGTTAATATGGGCGTTACTGCTGTCGTACTGCGCCATTCTTTGCAATAGCAGCGCTTCAAAATAATAAGCTTCCGCTTTTTTATTGCCACTACTCTTCTCTCTTATGATGCCATAATATGTGGCGGCTTTGTTCCACTTTTCACTAGCGTAAAAGGATCTTGCTAGGTTTAATTGAGCCTCTTCTCGCAATTCCTTGTCAATACTCTGCTTTTGCTCAATTTGCTCAGCGTAAGTTATTAGAGCTGGTCTGTCCCCTAACTTTTCGGCGCAGCGCATTAATCCCGCTAGCGCCAAATTGATTTGTCCTTCATTCGTTTCCATGGCCAACCATTCATCAAAACGATTGCGCGCTAAGGCATAATTACTATCGATATAAGCTTTCTCGGCAGTGAAACGCAAAGCAGGCTTGCGATAAGGATTAGAAGGTAATTGCACCAGCACTTCGTAGTATTCTGCAGCCCGTGAGAACAGTTCTAATTTTTCTGCACACTGCGCTGCATAATAATTAGCAGGAACTTTAAACAAGCCCAATGGGAAACGGCTCAGATAAGCATCCATCGCTTTTAAGGTTTGCATACAATCGCCTCCTGCATATACATCGAAGGCAGCATCATAAGCAGTAGAATCTAAGGTAGATTGTTTGAAATCAACAAAGGATATA
>PZPB01000006.1:0-12500 GCA_003045865.1 Bacteroidota bacterium
CGATGTAAAATTAGGCCTCAGACCTCTTATAAATAGTGGGTTTCAAGCCGAAGCGCTGAAGCAATAGCGGGCTATTGCGAAGGGCTAAGGCGCAGAAAAACGCTTTTTGGAAGGGGCTTAGCAATGTCTTTTCAATAAAAATGAAAATCCTGCATCTTTTCACTTGCTGTAGCCCGCTACCGCTGCACGATCCAGATGAGTCTTTTTCTTTTCTTGAAAATCTGAGTCTATAATTTTAGGCCGAACTTAGGTTACAAGGCAGAAGTGGGCGCTGCTGCTAGTATATATTCGCCTCTTATAAAGGGCGCAATTTCTTCTTTACTCAGGCGAATTTCTATAATGCCATAGGCGTAGGGGGCAATTTCGTAGCTATTATAAAATAAACTTAAACCCGCTGGCGAGTAGCTGAAAATTTCGGGTAGGTAAAAGCGATCCTCTTTAAACCAGAAACCTTTCGCATCTAAACTTTCCGTGGGCTCTAGCTCCTGTTCTTGGCGAAATTTACTTTCGCAGATGGCAATAAATTCTTGCTTTTTGGCAGGAATTAGCAGGCTGTCTAAGGTTAAAAGATTCTGATTATCTAAGCGATAGGTTTGATTGCTTATGAAGGTATTTCCATGGGCACCACCGGTATAAGAGGAGTGACTGCTTTGCAAGCCGAAAAGGCCATTTTCATTCAGCACCACCTGTAGGCTTTGGCTCAGTTCCCAACTTTGGTTAATCTCCTCTTCGCCGTTAAGGGTGCGGTACTCCTCCATCATTTGCTTAATCATTTCCGCGTAAGTGCTATAGTTTCCTTCCGAACTCATATTGTTTTCCAACAAGTGCCTGCGTATTTGGCCTTCTAAGCTTTCGCTAGATGCGTAAGCGGTATCGATTTTCAAATCTTCAATGTAAAAACGCATCTGCAGAAGCGAGTCTTTGCTCAATTTTTCCTCAATGGTTTCGATCCTAAAAGTAATGGACTCCGGCCCTTTTACTTCGGGAGGATTGGGGGCGCAAGAGTATAAAACTAGGGCATTGAGGGAGAGGATGGTTTTTTTAATCATGGAAAGCTTATTGAGATATCGAAATAAACTTATTTTTGGCGGAAAGCGAAAGTTCTATGAATATATATTCTCTTCACCTCGGAAACTTTAAACTAGACGGTGGTGCTATGTTTGGCGTAGTTCCCAAGTCAATTTGGCAACGTACAAACCCCGCCGACGCTAATAATATGTGTACTTGGGCCTTGCGATTAATGCTTATTGAAGAAGGCGATCGCTTAATTCTGGTGGATACCGGCATGGGCGACAAACAAAGCGAAAAGTTCTTTGGTTATTATTTCATGGAAGGTGAGCATAGTTTGGATAAGGCTTTGGCGGCGCATGGTTTTCATCGCGATGATATTACCGATGTGTTTTTAACGCATATGCATTTCGACCACGTGGGTGGTTCGGTTAGGCGCCGTGCAGATAATTCCGATCTATTGGAAGCCACCTTTAAAAACGCAGTGTACTGGTCCAATAAACACCACTGGGACTGGGCCGAAAACCCCAATCCGCGCGAAGCGGCCTCTTTTTTAAAAGAGAATTTTATGCCCTTACAGGCTTCGGGTCAAATACAGTTTTTAGACCTTCCTAAAGAAAATGGTTTGTACGAAACCTCGCTTCCTTTTAAGGTGTACGTGGTAAATGGCCATACCGAGGCACAAATGCTTCCTTTGGTAGAATACAAAAACGAGAAGATTTTATACGCCGCAGATCTGCTTCCAAGCGTTGGGCACATTCCCTTGCCCTATGTTATGGGTTACGATGTGCGACCATTATTAAGCATGAAGGAGAAAGCGTGGGTTTTAAACGAAGTGGTAGAGCAAAAGATAAATATCTTCTTTGAGCACGATTCACAGCAAGAGATGTGCAGTTTAAAAGCTACCGAAAAAGGGGCACGTCTCGATCAAATTTTAAATTTAACAGACATTTCCTAAAACTTAGGCATGAAAAAAACTTTAATACTCGCAGGGCTTATTTCATTATCTCCTCTTTTACGGTCGCAGCCAGATGCGCATTATTGGCAGCAAGCAGTAGACTATAAAATGCAGGTGGATTTAAATCCAGAAAATCATCGTTTCACGGGGAAGCAAAATCTTACGTATTACAATAATTCCCCCGATACCTTAAAGGTGCTTTTTTACCATTTATACTTTAATGCTTTTCAGCCGAATAGTATGATGGATGTGCGTTCTCGCAATCTTCCCGATCCTGATAAAAGAGTGGGTAGCCGCATCGAAAAATTGGGTAAAGATGAGCAAGGAGAACAAGAGGTAATAAGCCTAAGCCTGAATGGTACAGCTTGTTTTTTCGAAAATCACCAAACCTTACTTAAGGTGCTTTTACCGAGCCCGATATTACCTGGTGACACGGCGCTATTGGAGATGGAGTTTAGAGGACAAGTTCCGGTGCAAATCCGTCGCAGTGGTCGCGATAATAAAGAAGGAGTAGATTATACTATGACCCAATGGTATCCAAAAATGGCCGCCTACGATGAAAATGGCTGGCATGCCGACCCCTATGTAGCGCGCGAGTATTATGCACCCTACGGCACCTTTGAGGTGGATATTACTTTACCGAGCCAATACCGCGTTGCTGCAACAGGTACTTTGCAGAATTTCGCAAACTATTGGCAAGAAGAAAGCCGTGAAGAAGATTTAATTCTGTACAATTTAATAGAGTCGAAAGAGAAGACTCGCTCATGGAAATTTAGAGCCGAAAATGTGCATGATTTTGCCTGGGCGGCCGACCCTGAATATCTGCATGAAGCGCAAGAATTTAATAAAGACCTAATGCTCCACTTTTTTTATTTAGAAGATAATAAGGAGAACTGGCACCGCTTGCCGCGCTATACACAGCAGTTTTTTAAGGAGATGAACCAACGCTTTGGACGCTATGCTTACCCGCAGTTTTCGGTAATTCAAGGCGGCGATGGTGGCATGGAGTACCCCATGTGTACTATGTTGAAGGGTACTGGGAATATCGCAGGCTTAGTAGGAGTTACGGTGCATGAAGGCGCCCATAATTGGTATTACGGTATGATTGGTAGTAATGAAAATAGCTACCCGTGGATGGACGAGGGTTTTACGACCTTTGCGGAAGAAGAGGTTTTAAATGCCATGGCACGTGAGCCTAAAGCAAATCCTCATGCGGGAGCTTTCTCTAATCACAATTATTTGGCCCGTCAGGGGGCGTTTTTTGAACCATTAACCACCCCTGCCGATTACTTTTCGACCAACATGGCTTACGGTATTAATTCCTATTCACGTGGGTCTCTGTTTCTCGTACAGCTGCGCTATATTATTGGTGAAGAGACTTTTAACAAAACCATGCTCGACTTTTTTAAGGCTTGGCAGTTTAAGCACCCTAAGCCTAGCGATATGCTACGCAGTATGGAGCGCGCTTCGGGCTTGCAGCTAGATTGGTTTTATCACAATTGGGTGGAAACCACGAAAACGATAGATTACGGTTTTAAAGAAATTGAGGGTAAAAAGCAGGGTACCGAAATAGTGCTGGAAAAGCTGGGTGAAATGCCCATGCCTTTGCGCATTAAAATTACTTTAAAAGAGGGCATTGAACAGCGCTATTACATTCCTACCGCTTCGCAAATGGGAGCTCCCGATGAAGAGGGCTGGCAGGTTTTAAGTCCATGGCCCTGGACACATCCCGAATATGAGGCATTTTTACAAGTGAACTTTAAGGATATTGCCAAAATTGAAATAGACCCGGGCGGTTTTATGGCCGATGTGAATCGTGCGAATAATAGCTATCCGCAAGAAGAAGGGGAGTAGGATTCAGAGAGACTTTTAACTCTTACATTGAGCTGATAAGTAGAGTTTCAAGTAAAATTAGTCTTCAGACCTACTGTAAATAGCGGGTTTTAAACCGAGCGTTAAAGCAATGGCGGGCTAATACAAAGGGCTAAGGCGTGGATAAACGCTTTTTTTAGAATAGGCTTACTAGTGTTCTTTCAATAAAAATGAAAACCCTGTATCTAGTTCATTTTCTGTAGTCCTTTATAGCTGCGCGATCTAGATTGGTCTTTTCCTTTCGTTGAAAACCTGAGGCTTTAATCTATTGTCTAAATCACGTTTTTTGATATTGGGAAATAAACAACCCCAGAGCAGATATTTTTCTTAAACCCTGAGATTTTATAATTTAAGATCATTTGATTGACTCTATTTGCTAAGTTTGTGGTGAAATAAGGTAGGAATGATAAGAGAAATTTCCAAAGATCAGATATTAGAGCGCATTCGATTTGAAAACCCATGGTGGATTGAAGGCAAAATTGAAGCCGATTACGATGAGATGCCACGTAGATTATACTTTGAACTGTTCAAGCCTTTAGTAAAAGAGAGGGCGATTAGGCGAGCAGTAGTTTTGATGGGGCCAAGAAGAGTTGGTAAAACGGTTATGCTCTATCATATGGTTCAAGAACTTATTGACGATGGGGTGAATCCAAAAAAGATAATATTTATAACTATCGAAAACCCCATTTATAATAACATCTCTCTTGAACAACTTTTTAACTATGCAAAAGAAGCGACTGGCCAGCCCGAGAAATCGGATTGGCACATAGTATTTGATGAAATTCAATACTGCAGAGACTGGGAAGTACACTTAAAGTCATTAGTGGATAGTTATAGAAAGGATAAATTCATAGTTTCGGGTTCTGCAGCCGCCGCTTTAAAATTTGCAAGCAATGAAAGTGGAGCGGGGCGATTCACCGACTTCTTACTCCCCCCCCTTACTTTTAACGAATACATATCCTTAAAAGGCTTGATCAGTCTTATTAAGCCTATGAGGCTAACGTGGAATGATAAACAAACGGAATTTTATTCAACGAGTCATTTAAATGAACTTAACCGTCATTTTTTAGATTATATCAACTTTGGTGGGTATCCAGAAGTGATACTTTCCGAGAAAATTCAAGCGAATCCCGGGCGATATATTAGACAAGATATTGTAGATAAAGTTATTCTTAGGGATTTGCCAAGCTTATATGGCATAAGCGATACAAGAGAGCTCTACTCACTTTTCACCACAATTGCCTACAATAGTGGTGGTGAATTTTCGCTTGAAACTTTGAGTAAGCAATCTCAAGTACCTAAAAACACTTTAAAAAAGTATATTGAGTATTTAGAAGCTGCTTTCCTAATAAAGCAAGTAAAACGAATTGATCAAAGTGGTAAAAGATTTAAACGCGATAATTTTTTTAAAATTTATCTCACCAACCCTTCTTTAAGAAGTGCTTTATTCACACCTATTACATCAACCGATGAAATGATAGGAAACATGGTTGAGACAGCCATATTTGCGCAATGGATGCATAGAGATTGGTTTACACCATATTACGCTAGATGGAGCAATGGTGAAGTAGATATGGTTGGACTAAGTGATAACTCATTAAAGCCTATTTGGGCTCTTGAGATCAAATGGTCTGACCGGTATTTTGAAAAACCAAAAGAATTAAAAAGTCTGATTAAATTTTGCCAAGAAAACGATATTAAAACACCAATTGTTACCTCCCTAAGTAAAGAGGGAGAAGTAGAATTTGCAGATGTCCATTTTCAGTTTCTACCTTCTTCAGCTTATGCTTATACAGTTGGGAAAAACACACTTGACATTAAGGGAAATAAATAAAAAAGTACAACCAGTAATCTAACCTTCGTTATTTTCCCGTCAAGCTATCTTTCAGTGATTGCAGTTCTTCGCTTAATTTTTTATTTTCTGCCAGCATTTTCTGCCCTTCTTGCTTTAAGCGCCCAATCTCGCCTTGAGCGGTGCTGAGTTCGGAAGTTTTGCTTTCAATTTCCTTTTTCTGGCGAGCACTTTCTTCTTTTAAAGCGGTTACGTGGTTTTGTAAGTCTTTGATTTCTTTTTGCAAACCAGCCGTAGACATCATATTGTAAATGATGTAAAAGAGGAATCCTACCGCAAAAGTAATATTGGTGTAGAGTGGGCTATTCGGGTTTTCACCTCCTAAAAGGATTAAAGCTAAAGCAGCGCCAACCACCACAATGCCAACAACTAGTATTAATGTTTCGAGTTTCTTTTTGTCCATATCCCTGTTTCTTAAAGGCCTTAAAATTAAACTTTTTTAGACGGGAACAAAGTCTAATTGTTTTCTTTCTAAATCTGCGTTTTTAACCATCACCGCAATGGCGTCTCCTAGTTGGAAAACCTTGCCGTAGCGGTCGCCAACGATGCAGTAATTCGCTTCGTCAAAGTTATAATAGTCATCTTTGAAATCACGAATTCTAATCATGCCTTCGCAATGATTTTCGCGTAATTCCACAAAAACACCCCATTCGGTAACGCCAGAAATAGAGCCCATAAAGGTTTCCCCTACTTTGTCTTCCATAAATTTCACCTGCATATACTTCACCGAGTCGCGTTCGGCTTCAGTGGCCAGTTTTTCGCGGTCGCTGCTATGTTCGCACAGCTCTTCAAAGCGTTCTCTACCAGGATTTGCTTGACGATCGAGGAAAGTTTGCAAAAGACGATGCGTCATCATATCGGGATATCGACGAATGGGCGAAGTGAAATGCGAGTAATAGTCGAAGCTTAGGCCGTAGTGACCAATATTTTCGGTACTGTAAACTGCTTTAGCCATACTGCGAATGGCCAATTTGGAAATCATGTTTTCTTCGGCCTTGCCTTTTACTTCCCCTAAAAGTTTATTTAAGCTGCTGCTGATGGCGCGGGCATTATTATAGTTTACAGAATAGCCAAATTGCTTTACAAAGTTGCCAAGACTGCGCAGTTTTTCGGGGTCGGGGTTATCGTGGATACGATAAACAAAGGTTTTGCCACTCGGTTTTTTCTGATCGTTAAGACCAACAAATTCGGCGACGCTTTTATTGGCTAAAAGCATAAACTCTTCGATGAGGTGATTGGATTCTTTCGATTCTTTGAAATAGACGCCAATGGGTTCCATTTTTTCATTGAGATGGAACTTTACTTCCGCACGATCAAAGGCTAGGGCGCCATCTTGCATACGTCCGGCCCTTAAAATTAGAGCGAGATCGTTTAAGATGTTCACTTCTTCCGCTAAGGGTCCTTCTTTAGTTTCAATTACTTCTTGTGCTTGTTCGTAGCTAAAGCGATGGTCGCTATATATAATGGTGCGGCCAAACCAGCGATTGATAATTTGCGCTTCAGGACTAATTTCAAAAACGGCCGAGAAGGTTAGTTTTTCTTCGTGAGGACGCAAGGAGCAAACCTTGTTGGAAAGCTTTTCGGGTAACATAGGCACCACACGATCTACCAAGTAAACGGAGGTCGCTCTTTCTTGCGCTTCTCGCTCTAAAGCGCTGCCTTCTCGCACATAATGGGTAACATCGGCAATGTGCACGCCTACTTCGTAATTGCCATTTTCTAGTTTCTTGAAGGAAAGGGCATCATCGAAATCTTTGGCATCATGCGGATCGATGGTAAAGGTTAAAGTTTTACGGAAGTCGAGGCGTTTGGCGATTTCTGCCGCACTAATCTCCTCTCTAATTTCTTCTGCTTCCAGCTCAACCTCTTTCGGGAAGAAGCGGGGAAGGCCGTATTCGGCTAAAATGCTGTGGATTTCTACTTCGTGGTCGCCTGGGTTTCCTAAAACCTCTAATACTTCACCCGAAGGTGAACTTGCCTTTGGAGGCCAAGAAGTGATTTTAGCAATGGCCTTTTGGCCGTGTTTCGCTCCGTTTAAATTTTCTTTGGGAATGTAAATATCTACCAGCATTTTCTTGCTGTCGGGCACTAAAAAGCCAAAGTCTTTGCTTAGTTCTATGGTACCTACAAATTCATCTCTCGAGCGCTCAATAATTTCAACAATTTCCCCTTCGGGTTTTTTGTTTTTGCGCTGGGCGAATAGTAAAACTTTTACAGTATCGCCCTGTAAAGCGGTATTGGTATTGTTGGGCGTGATGTACACATCCTGTTCTAATTCTTCACAAATTACATAAGCCGAACCTTTAGAGGTAAGGTCTACGCGACCTTCTACAAAGTGATCGCTGTGCTTATAGCGGTATTTCCCTCTTTCGGGTTCTTCTATAAAATCTTGCTTGCGCAAAGATGCGACAGCTCTTAAAACTAGGTCTCTTTCATTAAAATCGTTAATACCTAGCTTGGCGGAAATCTGCTTATAATTTAACATTTTAAGGCGGTCTTCACGCAGCACGCCTAAGATAGACTTCTCAATTTTGGCTAACCTTTTTAGCCTTTTCTTACTTTTATTTTGATCTCTCATACTTTGCGAAGGTACGCATAGTAAAGACTCTAATGTTAAGGCTGAGTTAGTATTGAGTTTGCGCGATTAGATGGGCGATGGAAGGGAGTTTAAATTGAGCACCAAGATTTTGGGTGTTTCTACTGGAAGAAAAAAGCATGTGCTTATCTCACTTGGTCTAGCGGACAACATTGTTGTATTAACCGTATTTTTAGCAGAGTAAAGCAATCTTTGTAAAAAAGATTTCACCCCCAAGGCAACCATCTTAAACGTTTAAGGTGTCATGCCAATGAACGACGAAACAATGACTAAGGTTTTTAATCTTCCGGACAACGAACAACGCTTGATAAAGCAGTGCAAGAAGGGCAACCTTCAAGCGCAGCGCGATCTTTACCAGCGTTATAGTGGAGAGATGTTAGCCGTATGCCGTCGCTATACCAAAGGAATTGAAGATGCAGAAGAAGTGCTGTCCAATGGTTTCATAAAGTTCTTTAAGAATATTGATCAGTTTAGAGGTGAAGGAGCAATAGGAGCCTGGATGAGAAGGATAATGGTAAGAGAGGCGCTCAATTTCATTCGTTATCAGAAAAACCTTTTTGTAGAGGTAGACGAGGAGCGCAATAACTCCTTTGGCGAATCTTGCGTAAAGCACCATTATGATGCCGAGCACTTAATGATGATGATTGATGAACTGCCCGTAGGATATAAAACGGTTTTTAACCTCTACGCAATTGAAGGTTATAACCACAGAGAAATAGGAGAGCTGCTGGAATTCTCTGAAAGCACCAGCAAGAGTCAATTAAGCAAGGCTCGCAAGAAATTACAAGAAAAGTTAGCGCAACATCAACTGTTGTATAAAAATAATTAATGATGAAAACCAATAACCCCATCGATTCTCTTTTTCAGCAAAAGCTAGGAGAACACAAAATGGAAGCCTCAGAGCAGGTGTGGGAGAATATTGCTGCTCAGCAAGCCGCACCAGGTAAAAAATTGGCACCGATTTTTTATTTAAGAGCCGCGAGTTTGGCCCTTTTAATAGGTCTATCTTCTTTAGTCTACTTTAACAGTAATTCAGAGCGCCTAATGAACTTGAGAATAGAGCGCGATAACGCCAATGTACCAGAGCTAACAACCAAACAAAATCCTGCACAAGCAATAAGTACTACTTTGGAAGGCCCTGAGACGGAGCCCAAACAAAAGGACCCTAAGGAAAACCCAAAGAACCCCACGGCAAAGGACCCCCAAAGCACTCCAGCAAAAGTGAGTCCTAAAAAAGCGAGGCTTATTCCCGTGCTTAAAACCTTTAATGCTGATCCTTTATTAGCTCTTAATGAAACGGAAGCACCAGGCGCAGAGATTTTAGGAATGGAAGAGCCCGAGCACTTAACAAAACAGCCTGGCCGTTTAAAAATTAAAGTACATATTCCTGAGGTAAAAGGCTATTACGGTCCTGATGCAACAGAAGCCGAAAGCGCGGAGTTGGGCCAGAGATTATGGGCTTATGCTACAAATCAATTTGATCGCATCGTAACGGGAGAAAGACCCACTTTACCCAAAGCGAACCCAGAATTTAGCATTCCGCTGCCCGATTTTATCAATCGTCAATTTGCAAACTCTAAATAAGATGAGAATTATAGTATTAGCCGTTCTGCTAATCGGCTCAAGCTTTTTACAAGCTCAAGAGAAAAAGGAAGAATTAATCGACTCTCTCAGTGTGGAGATGGAGTATTTGGAAAACCAAATAGAGAAGTTTTCAGACTTACTCGACGCAAAGGTTGAGGCCCTGGAAAAAGTAGATCTAGATAAGAGTTTGAGGGAAAGTCGCAAGAAGATTGACGAAAGCTTAGAGCGAATTAAAGCTTATCGACAAGAGTTGGCAGAAGATTATCCGAACCTCAGCGCTAAGCAGAAAGACCTTTTAAAACAAAGTGGCGAGGCAATGCGCGAAAGCATGAGTGCTTTGGGAGCCGCCTTGGAAATTTGGACCGCCCAAATTGCAGAAAGCTGGAAACAATTAATGGAAGAATAGAATTATGAAATCAATCAAGGCAAACACTATAAATTTTAAACGAAAAGCAAAAACAGATATGAAAAAGCAAGTAATTATAGCCCTCGCTTTCGCCTTAATGGGCTTGGGGGTGCAAGCACAAACAGACACGAATGCAAGACGTTCTTTAGAAATACAAATTGAAGAGAATACTATAACATTCGATCCAGGTGAGAAAGATTTAAGTCAAGCCGACCTAGCTACCATGATAGGTTTCGCAACTCGCGAAGTTGGTAAAATGCAAGCTAAACAGCAGCAAATAATGGCTAAAATTGACAAGCTTGAAGCAGAGGGTAAGCTTAGCGAAGAAGAAGCTAGTGAGCTTAGAGATAAGGCGGAAGACAACTTTGAAGAAGGTATGGATCATTTCGAAGAAGTAATGGAAAGTTGGGGTGAAGCTTACGGTCAGCGCATGGAAGCTTGGGCCGAGAAATTTGCCGAAGGTATGGAAGCTTGGGGCGAACAAGTAGAAAGAGATTTGGAAAACGACAGTACTAGAGCAAATACCCCTCCACCACCCCCACCCGTGCCACCACTACCAAATATGGGCGGTGAAGACAATGATAGTACCGAGGCTGATCCCGTAAAAAAACGAATCGTAATTTCTAAAGATGGCGTTATCTTAAAAGATCAAGACGAGGAAGTTGCGGAAGAAGAGACTGAAATTAGGTTCAAGGATCTTTTTGATGAAGGAAAACGTAAAAAGAGTAAAAAAATAAACCGTACCGAAAGTTATTTCGACATAGGTTTTGGCTTCAACCAGCAGCTGGAAGATGGTCAGTATTTAGTAGAAGATGTTGCAGGACAGTTAAATTTTTGGAGAAGTAGATCCTTTAATTTAGGCTACGGTGCGAAATCTAGAATTGGTAATCCATACAGCAAGGTTTATATAAAATATGGAATCGATTTCAGCTGGCATAACTTCCAGTTAGAGGGTAATGAAGTACTGGTTAATAATGGTACAGCAGCTGTATTTGACACAATTGCAACTAATCTGGGTTATGAAGAGAACAAATATCACATCGCCTATTTTAACATACCGGTAATGTTACAGTTAGACTTTAGCGATGCGGGAAAACGCGATGATGCCTTTACCCTTGGAGTGGGTGGATATGCAGGGATTCGCTTACTTGCGAAAACCGAAGCTGAATACAATACCGCTCAATATCGTGAAGTAGAAACTAAAACCTACGATGATTTTTATACCCAGCGTTTTCGCTACGGTGTAATGGCACAAGTTGGCTTTGATTCTTTTAAAATTAATGCCAGCTACGATTTAAACGAGTTCTTTCGTGCAGGAAAAGGCCCCGCTTACAATATGGTAAATGTCGGTGTTAGCTGGACCCTGTAAGTTCTAAACCGGAGTTCGATGTAAAATTTTTAGAGCCCTCTTGTTTTTGCAAGGGGGCTTTTTAATTTAGGCCTATGGAATGGACTTATAAAAAGTGGCAAAAACTGGAACGCGATGAACTATTTGACATCTACAAACTACGAGTAGATGTTTTTGTGGTTGAGCAGGATTGTGCCTACCCAGAAATAGATAATAATGATAAGCTAGTCGGTCACCTTTTCGCTTATGCAGATGGGCAATTAGCAGCCTATTCTCGTTTATGCCCTCCTAATACGGTTTACCCAGATGTAAGCATAGGCCGGGTAATCTGTCACCCAAACTTTCGGGGCCAAGGCTTGGGTAGAGAGCTCGTAAAGCGCGCTATAGAACAACTACAAAAAGACTTCCCAAGACAAAAGATTAAGGCCCAAGCACAGCAATACTTAGAAGATTTTTACCAGTCCTTTGGTTTTAAAACTATTTCCGAACCTTATTTGGAAGACGGTATTCCTCATGTGGATATGGTTTTACAGTATTAAGATATGAGTACAGAGTAGTGAGATTGCATCGCGATATTGATGGAGGTTTTACCTTCGAAGGACAGTTTGATTTTAAATCGACAGTTCCACAGCCTCGCGATTTATCGCGTGGGGTTGGTGGTAGGAATACCATTGCTATTGGTTCTCAATCAAAAAGAGCTGCGGCAGCTGCGGATTCCCGGTTTATATTCTATTGAGACCGCTGGCATGACAGCAGTCAGTAGTGAGTACAGAGTAGTGAGATTGCATCGCGATATTGATGGAGGTTTTACCTTCGAAGGACAGTTTGATTTTAAATCGACAGTTCCACAGCCTCGCGATTTATCGCGTGGGGTTG
>PZPB01000006.1:12510-72634 GCA_003045865.1 Bacteroidota bacterium
CAGTTTGATTTTAAATCGACAGTTCCACAGCCTCGCGATTTATCGCGTGGGGTTGGTGGTAGGAATACCATTGCTATTGGTTCTCAATCAAAATGAGCTGCTGTAGCTGCGATTTACCGGTAGTATTGAATAACAACGAAAACCCAAGCTGCGGCAGCTGCGGATTCCCGGTTTATATTCTATTGAGACCGCTGGCATGACAGCAGTCAGTAGTGAGTACAGAGTAGTGAGATTGCATCGCGATATTGATGGAGGTTTTACCTTCGAAGGACAGTTTGATTTTAAATCGACAGTTCCACAGCCTCGCGATTTATCGCGTGGGGTTGATGATAGGAAAATACGGTTATTACCGTTTTTAAAGGAAGGAGATTCTGAAATAAATTCAGAATGACGGTAGGGTGGAGCTTAACCTCAATACCTACCGTTCCTATTTTACGTCCATCCCAAACTCGTTTCAAGATTCTATTGCCGCTAGCAAGAATCAAAAAACCGTTCTTAACCAAAACCATAAAAAAAAGCCCCGCAGGGCTTTTCAATTAATCATCAAAACTTATTACCACCTTCTCGCTACGCGGGTGGCTTTGGCAAGTAAGCACGTAGCCGTCCGCCACCTCTTCGTCTTCGAGGGCGTAGTTCATATCCATTTCTACTTCGCCTTCTAAAACTTTAGCGCGGCAAGTACAACATACCGCTCCCTTGCATGCATAGGGCACATCTGCACCAGCGTCTAAGGCCGCATCTAAAACAGAATCGCCATCGGCCTTGAGGTCGAAATGAGTCTCGTCTCCATCTAAAATAACGGTAAGCTTACTGTCTACTTTAGAACCGGTAGCTTTCTTTTCAACTTTAGTTTTTCCTGCTAAAGCGTCGGTGGGTGAAGTAAATAGTTCAAAGTGTATCGTTGCTTTTTCTGCGCCTAGGTCTTGTAACTTGGCACTTACCCCGTTAATCATTGCTTCAGGTCCGCAAAGAAAATAACCGCTTACCTCTTTAATATCAAAGAATCGCTGGGAGAAATCTCCACACTTAAGGGCGTCAATTCTTCCTTTTAAAAGATCCGACCCTTGGTCTTCGCGACTTAAAACGTGATGAACCTCTAGGCGATTCATATAGGTGTTTTTAAGGGCTTCAATCTGCTCTTTAAAAATTACCGACTTCGACGTTTTATTACCGTAAAACAAAGTGAAAGAACTATTGGGCTCTTCCTCTAAAACTGATTTTAAAATGCTGTAAATGGGCGTAATACCAGATCCTGCCGCAAAGGCAACATAATTATGTTTTTGAGCACCATCAATTTTGGCGGTGAATTTTCCATCCGGACTCATCACTTGCATCTCACTGCCCACGGTTAAATCAGAATTAGCCCAAGTAGAGAATTTTCCTCCTTCTACTTGTTTAATGGCCACTCTTAATTCTCCGTCGAAAGGACTAGAACAAAGCGAGTAGGAGCGACGAACTTTTTCGCCTGCAATTTCAGTTTCTAATGTGAGGTATTGACCCGGGCTAAAACGATATTCTTCGCTCAGTTCAGCGGGCACATCAAAAGCAACCGATACACAATCGGCCGTTTCTCTGCGAATATCACTTACCGTAAGCGAGTGAAATTTAGGTCGGCCAGCTTTCTTTTCGTTAGTGAAAAGGTCTTTAGCGCTATTTTTCGATTTTTTGAAAAAGTTTAACATAATTCTATATCAGGCTACAAATGTAAGTTCTCAATCTTTTAGGAACAATTTGCAAAGGCTTTAAGTTTATCTTTTAGATTATATCTTTGTAACCACCTCTTAAAGAAATACAATATGACGAAAGAAATGAATTTGGAAGATCGCTTCCAAGACTATGTAGACGGAGAAAATAAAGTTGAGCCTAAGCATTGGATGCCGGAAAAGTATCGCAAAACGCTCATACGTCAAATATCTCAACATGCTCATTCTGAGGTGGTAGGGATGCTTCCGGAAGCGAATTGGATCACTCGTGCTCCTTCCTTGCGACGTAAAATTGCTCTATTAGCTAAGGTGCAAGACGAGGCCGGACATGGACTTTACCTTTACAGTGCCGCCGAAACTCTCGGGGCAGATCGCCAAGATTTAGTAGCCGATCTTTTAAGTGGCAAAGCGAAATACAGCTCTATTTTTAACTATCCTACTCCCACTTGGGCCGATATGGGTGCCATTGGTTGGTTGGTAGACGGCGCGGCCATCGCCAATCAAGTGATGTTATGTCGCACTTCTTACGGTCCTTATGCTCGTGCCATGGTGCGTATTTGTAAGGAAGAAAGTTTCCACCAACGCCAAGGTTATGAAATTACCATGACTTTAGCCAAGGGGACTCCCGCTCAGAAAAAGCTTGCGCAAGATGCCTTAAACCGCTGGTGGTGGCCTTCAATAATGATGTTTGGTCCAAGTGACGATAATTCACCCAATTCTGCGCAAAGCATGAAATGGAAAATTAAGCGTAAGAGCAACGATGAGCTTCGTCAAGAATTTATTGATAAAACGGTTCCTCAAGCTGAATATCTTGGTTTAACCATTCCCGATCCCGATCTTAAATGGAATGAGGAAACCGGTCATTATAACTACGGCGAAATCAATTGGGAGGAATTCTACAATGTGATTAAAGGAAATGGTAAGTGCAATAAACAACGTTTAGAGGCTCGTAATAAGGCACATGATGAAGGGGCTTGGGTACGTGAAGCAGCAAATGCTTACGCAGAAAAGCAAGCCGACCGCAAGAAGAATGAAACGCATGCGGCTTAAAGCTTGCTCGCCAAACTAACCTAGAACTAATAAAGAAAACAATAGCATGTCAACTAAGGATAACTGGAAAATTTGGGAGATTTTTATTCGCTCTCGAAACGGTTTAAGCCACAAACACGTGGGTAGCTTGCACGCTCCTGATGCCGAAATGGCCATTAAAAATGCGCGTGATGTTTATACGCGTCGCAGTGAGGGAATCAGTATTTGGGTTATCCCTTCAGACGCGGTTACCGCTTCCAGTCCCGACGAAAGCGAGCCTTTATTTACGCCCGCCGATGATAAGGTGTACCGTCATCCTACTTTTTATGAAATTCCTGATGAAATCGGCCACATGTAGGCTTTAAATTTCGGAATTGCTTAATTGTTGAAATCAGAATTGTGAACAAAGAATTACTAGAATATACATTAAGATTAGGCGACAATGCCCTCATTTTAGGCCAGCGTTTGGCCGAATGGTGTGGCCACGGACCCATCTTAGAGCAAGATATTGCCCTTTCTAATATTGCGCTAGACCATTTAGGTCAGGCACGTATGTTACTTAACTACGCTGCCGAGCAACAGGGGGAAGGTTTTACCGAAGATAAAGTGGCTTTTTTCCGCGATGTCTTCGAATATCATAACATCTTACTGTTAGAATTAGAAAATGGCGACTGGGGTAAAACTATTTGTCGCCAGTTTTTATTTGATACCTTCAACTACTTCCTTTATACCGACCTTTTGCAAAGTAAAGATGAGACCATCAAGTCTATCGCACAAAAGGCTATTAAAGAGATTAGTTACCACGCGCAATGGAGCGCCGAATGGTTAATTCGTTTAGGCGATGGTACCGAAGAAAGTCATACACGTGTGCAAAATTCCCTGAACGAATTATGGGAGTGGAGCGGCGAAATGTTTACTCCAGATGCGATTGACGAAGCTATGCTAGAGGCGGGAATTGGAGCCGATTTAAACTCTATAAAAGAGCGTTGGCACGCGAAGGTGGATCAAATTTTGGCCATGGCTAAATTAGAAAAACCGGCAGAGCAATGGATGCAAAGTGGCGGTAAGCAGGGCGATCATACCGAATACCTCGGTTTTGTTTTGGCCGAAATGCAACATATTCCCCGCATGCATCCCGAGGCAAACTGGTAAAATAAAAATTGAGATCGTGCAGCAGGAAGAGCAAATTTGGCGGTGGTTAGAAGAGGTCTCAGATCCTGAAATCCCCGTTTTAACGGTAGTAGATTTAGGCGTAGTTCGCGCCGTTGAGTATCTCGACGAGCAATGGCGTATTAGCATTACACCGACCTATTCGGGCTGCCCCGCTATGAACGAGATTGAAAGTAATATCATCGACAAGCTAAAAGTAGAGGGTGTTGCCAATGCCAAGGTGAAGATGGTCCTTTCTCCCGCTTGGACTACGGACTGGATGACCGAGAAGGGTAAGCAGAAATTACAAGAATACGGTATTGCCCCGCCCGAAGGCAGCTCGGCCGATAAATCGGTTCTTTTCGGTGAAGCCAAAAAAGTCACTTGCCCGCATTGCAAGTCGCGCGACACCGAATTAATTAGTCAATTCGGTTCCACGGCCTGTAAGTCGCTATACAAATGTCACGATTGTAGAGAGCCTTTCGATTATTTTAAGTGTTTGTAGACTAGTATTTAGTACGCTGCGCTATTGGTAGTGAGTAGTGGAGATTGGGTACGGCATGAACTAGCGCTGAAGGCGCGGTATCTCTTTTTTACATGGTTTTCAGCAAGAGTTTGAGCAAGAGTAGGGAGGCAGTGCAGACTCGAGACAAAAAGACTCAAGACCCGAGAGGGTTTGCGTTAATACTGACGGTTCTTTTTTTACCACAAAGTTCAGGAAGAAGACACGAAAGGCTTTTAGGTTTGCTACCAATCATAAGCGCTGAAGGCGCGACATTTCTTTTTTTACAAGCGTTAAACTCGAGACAAAAAGACCTTTATCTGATCTACCGGCCATGGTCAGTTCGGTCTTCTTCTACCCCGACTTAATGCACTTCTGAGCCTCTATATTTTAGATGCAATTAAAATCAACACACCTAAACCATCGAACATATTGCACTTATTGCTTACTTTCAAGCACTCAAAATAAGATTATGCCCTCCATCAAAAGTCTTTTCCTTCTAGCTTGCTTAGTTTTCAGTATTTCAGCAGTTTTTGGTCAAATCAGTCCAGGTTTGGAAAAGGCAATACGAGAGAACCCGGAAGCGATTCAGCCCGTTTTTGTAGAATTCTACAGTCCTTTAAACCTCGATTCGCTGGC
Organism: Bacteroidota bacterium; assembly: GCA_003045865.1. Classification (GTDB taxonomy): domain Bacteria; phylum Bacteroidota; class Bacteroidia; order Flavobacteriales; family Schleiferiaceae; genus Croceimicrobium. The sequence continues at coordinate 17,533 of PZPB01000006.1, forward strand.
CTTATCTTTCGATCAAAGGCACTTAAGCGCACCGCAACGCAGCCAAATTTTGAACCGCCTTTTAGGTCGTCAGGCAGCAGCGAGTCAAAAAGAAGCTTTAAACCTGCTGGCTAAAGCGCAAGTTCCCGCAAGCCAGTACCGCAGTTTTTATATACTTAATGCCTGGGTGGCACAATTACCGGGTTCTTTAATTTTAGACTTAGCCCAATTGCCCGCAGTAGAGCAAATTAAATGGTCTAAAGGCGAGATTGCGCTAGATGCCCCAGTAGATATAAACAGTAATTTTAAAAGCAGCAAAGCGACGGCGGCGGGTGTAGAACCTGGCTTAACTGCGATTAATGCCCCAGCCATGTGGGCGCGTGGTTATACGGGTCGGGGACGTAAAGTGTATATTTTCGATTCGGGGATTTGGGACGAGCATCCTAGTTTTAAAGATCGTTATATGGGTCTTAGGTCTCCCGCTAATGCCGCTTGGTTTGGGTTATTCTCACTAACACCTTCGGGGGCTTTAAGCAGTCATGGTACCCATGTTTTAGGCACCACGGCTGGTTTAGATATCGCCACTGCCGATACCATAGGCGTGGCATTCGGTTCTTATTGGCTGGCTAACGATTTAATTAATGCCAGCACCGCTGCGGCTTTGCCACCGCAGGCCTTTTTAATTGCTGGCTTCGAATGGGCGCTTAATCCAGACGGAGATACCAATACAATTCACGATATACCAGATGTAATTAATAATAGCTGGCGCTGGCGTGATATTATCGATACCGCCCAGTGTGGAGGTTTTGTGCCCCGCTTAATGAACACCATTGAAGCGGCAGGTATAGCCAATGTTTTTTCAGGAGGAAATACGGGGCCTAATAATGTGGGCCTTAATGCCCCGCAACGCATCAATACTAATTTGGTAAACACTTTTTGCGTAGGCAGTATCGATGGCAACCAAAGTTTCCCTTATCCGATCAGTGGTTTTTCTACGCGTGGACCAAGTCAGTGCCCGGGTAGTGGGCCTTTAAGTATTCACCCCGAAGTGGTGGCGCCAGGACAAAATGTTCGCTCCGCTTGGGGTGCCGATGGCTATAATGTTATTTCGGGAACCAGCATGGCTTCCCCTCATGTTTCGGGGGCCATACTACTTTTAAAAGAAGCCTTTCCACAGCTAAGTGGTAAAGAACTGATGGAGGCTCTTTACTTTTCGGCCATCGATATGGGCCCGCCCGGTGAAGACAATACTTTTGGTCGTGGTCTTATAGATGTTGATGCCGCATTTACCCTCTTAAGTCAAAGTTACACTCCGGTAGATGCGCAGCAAATTGATTACGATTTAGAACTAAGCTCCGTGCTAGCACCAGCCGGTGAGCCCTTTTCTTGCGATACTAGTTTCAGCCCACAACTTAATTTTACCAATAAAGGCCTGCAAGCAATTAATACTCTAAATATTAGCGTTTACCGCGATGGCGCCTTGGTGCACAGTCAGCAGCTTAATACCAGTAAACTGCAAGCTTTTGGTGACACGGCTTTGGTCTATTTATCCACTCCGCTAAGTATTCCCCCAGGCTATCATGCGTGGCAGTTCCTTGCCAGTACTAGCTTTACCGAGTACGATAGTATTAATAACAACTATTACATCCGCCTTGAGCGAATTAAAGAAGCCAGCCTAGACTTTACTGAAGATTTTGAGGACAGCCTAAGCGTTTGGGGGCGTTACAATCCCGATGGTGGATTGGGCTGGGATACCGCTAGCGTTAAGGGCTGGCCGGGAAACACTAGTGCTAGAGCCATCTACTTTAGTGATTACCTACCGCGCGAAAGTCAGTATGATGATTTATACAGTGCTCGCTTAAGCTTAAATGCAAATACCAAGGCCACGCTAGCCTTCGATCGTGCCTATGAAGCAAGAGGAAGCATTAGTTCTTTACAAGATAGTTTGCAGGTACTGGTTTCTACGGATTGTGGCCAAAGCTATAGCCAAGTGTACCAAAAGGCGGGCATTAGTTTAGCGACTGTTAGCAGCAATGGCGGGAACTTCAGTCCGAGTAGCTCTGCAGACTGGCTGCGCGATACGGTTGATTTAAATCCTTTTGCTGGTCAAGAAATAATAGTGCTTTTTAGAGGCGTTAACCGCAACGGTAATAATTTATACCTCGATAATATTAGCGTTTATCAAGGACTTTGGGATCCCTTAGGGCAGATCGAAAACCGCACTGAATCCTACTTAAAAGTGTACCCTAATCCTACGCAGAATTTTCTCAACATAGAAACAAGTCGTAGACTTAGCGAGCCTTTGTTGCTGAGTATTTTCGATAGTAGGGGGCAAAAAGTATGGCAAGGTGAATTAAAAGAATCAAGCTTGCGCTTGTCTGTAGCTCACTGGCCCCTTGGCGTTTATAATCTGCAAGTGAATGGCGCCGACAGGGGGAGTATAAAGTTTGTGAAGAAGCCTTAAGGAGATATTAGACCGCTGCGCTATTAGATGTGAGTATTGAGACCAAAAAGTCTTTAATTCCACTGAAAGCCCTAGATTTGATACTATCAAATGATACTATAGCTATGCGGCCTCCCTATGAAATTAACAGCAAGATTTTAGGATTAATAACAAGCATATCCGAAAAAATTGGAGAAGTAAATGCCTCATTCTTAATAAAATCATCCCCTAGCCTTCGGAAGCAGAACCAGATTAAAACGATACACTCTTCTTTGCAAATTGAAGGTAACACTTTGACCGAGCAGCAAATAACTGCAATACTGGAGAACAAAAGAGTTATAGGGCCTACCAAAGACATTAAGGAAGTTCAAAATGCACTACAGGTTTATGAAAATATTAGGGCCTATAAATTTGATTCCGTTCATTCCTTTTTAGAGGCGCACCAGACACTGATGGAAGGCTTAATCGATCACCCCGGAGCCTTTCGAAAGGAAGGGGTTGGCATTTTAAAAGGTTCTAAAATTGAACACTTCGCTCCTCCCGCTAAGAATGTTCAGTATTTGATGAAAGACTTATTCGCTTACCTCAAAAATGACGAGGAAATTATTTTAATTAAAAGTTGCGTTTTTCATTATGAAATGGAATTTATTCATCCCTTCACAGATGGAAACGGAAGAATGGGACGACTGTGGCAAACGATAATTTTAATGTCTCAATATCCTGTTTTTCAATACTTGCCTTTTGAAACATTAATATCAAAATCGCAGGAAGACTATTACAAAGTATTATCTATTTGTGACAAAACAGGAAATTCGACCTTGTTCATTGAGTATATGCTTTCGGTTGTTAATGATACTTTGGCGGAGTTAATAGGAAATTCAGTTTCTGTGAACATGTCGCAGGAAGATCGATTATTTCATTTTTGCTCCCTTAACAAGATTTCATTTACGAGAAAGGACTACATGCAGGTTTTTAGGCATTTAAGTAGTGCTTCCGCTAGTCGAGACCTAAAAATGGGAATTGAAAAGAATTTATTTTCTAAATCAGGAGATAAAAGATTAACCATTTACCAGCTTAAAAAGAAATAAATTAAGATTAATCGCATGGTATAAAGATGGGCATAAAATGGGGCGGCCTCTCTTGATAGCCGCTATTCTTTCCGTGGATCCTCAATTAGCCGACTATTTTTAAGTGATCTAAGCTTTAATTTCCCGTCGAATTCAGGTTTATAAATCCTTGACCATCAGTTTAATCTAGTTTAATAGAGATGTTTAAATGTCCGCCGAGCCCTTCATTTATAATTCTTTGTAGTGTGGAGAACCGTATGTCCTTAAGGTTTCGTTCTACTTTGGATATATACGACTTGTTTGTGCCAGCAAGTTCTGCAAGTTGCTGTTGGGTTAATCCCTTTTGTTCCCTTGCTTGTTGAATTAGCACACCAAGCTTAAAAGAGTCATAATCATTTTCAAAACTATCTCTTTCAATAGTTCCCTTATCGCCAATTTGCTCATCAATGAATTGGTCAAGGCTTTTTAGGTTTTTATTTTTTGCTGTCATAGTAGTCCATTTTTATTTGTTCAGCCTTTTTTATTTGCTGTTTAGGTGTTTTTTGGGTCTTTTTCTGAAAACCATTTCCGATTACAACCAAATTGTCAAGGTCGAAAAAGCAGAAAATTCTGAAAATGTTATTGCCAACTTGAACTCTAATTTCATAAAGACCCGAAGAGTTTTGGATAAACTTTAGATAGTTCTCTGGAATTTGTTCAAGCTCTTCCATTACTTTCAGCGTCCAAAGAATCTTCTTTTTCACCTTTTCGTCTTGCTGGCTATAGAACTCTTCGAAATACTTCTTATAGAAATAGAGTTTTCGCTTTTTGTTTATTTATCAAAGATACAAAAGTAGTCTAATCGGACAACCTTATTTTTTTTACTAGGCACAATGCATGGCCTTTACCCAGAATGAGATTCTTTCGTTTTTTCAGAGGGCTTGTCTTAAATAGAGGACTTTAGGCTAGGGACAATTTAATACTGCAACCAGATTTTCTGAGAATGGTAATTTCTGCCGCCACTCCTGGTTTGTAGAACGTACACGCCCTGATTTAAATCTCTAATGTTTAAGATTTTACTAGCCTTAAAACTACCTTGGCGAATGGCTTGACCTAAGGAATTGAATAGTACATATGTGATCTCCTGTTCGAGATCCGATTCTAAATGCAAAACACCAGTAGTAGGGTTTGGATAAACCCGCAATTCCGCCTCTAAAGGCCCTATTTCTTCCAAACCGATACTTTGACAACCCTTTTGCAAGCAACCATACTGATCGGTTTTAAGCATGTAGAAATGCTGAATACGCACTGGGGCAATGTCATTATCCCAGTCGAATAATTGTCCGATATGTAAAAAGCCAGAATCTGGAGCCTCTTGAAAAGCCCAAATATGATTCCAATCAGCAGAATCATTCAAGTGATAATAGGAGCGCATCCAAATGCTGTCACCATCGGGGGTAAATTTGTAAGCCGCAATGGGAAAATTGTAGGGTGGAACATATAAATCTCCCGCCACATAAAAATTACCGTCTTGGGTGCTTATCAAATCTTGAAAACGGAAGTACGGGAATTTAGGCCCCGTGGTAGTATCGTATTTGACCTTACCTGATGTATCTATGCGACCTAATCGTATCTGGGCATCGGCAGGATTATAAGTGCTTGGTACAAACGACAGAACCTCTACCCGCGCAAAACTATAGCTGCCATCTCCATTATCTAAAGCAGCGATATTTTGACTGCCTAAATCTTCATTAAAAGGATGAAACCATTTTAATTGACCCGTTTGCAAATCTACCCGTGCTGCAAAGGAATGATCTATATTTAACCTGCTAGGAACATCATAATGGGTCGCTCTTCCTGAAACCAAGCAAGAACCATATTGATCGAGCACTAAATCATAGCCATAATAACCACCGCTCAAGCTTGGTATGGTATCAAGTAATCGCAATTCCCAAATGGGATTGAACGCGGTATCAAACTTGGCCACCCAGAGGTCGTATTTATTTCTATTTGTGGGTCTAAATAAATCACCAGATACAACGAATGTCGAGTCCGTGTCAAATTTAATGTCTCTGATATAAGGAGTTGTTCCTTGAAATTCTAGGTACTTTTTAGTGTAAATTGTGTCGAGGTTTTGATTAAACTTAGTAAACCTCACAAAGGCAGAATCAGCTCTTAGAAAATCTATCTGAGCAAAATAATAGTTAATCCCTTCGGAAATCAGGCATTTAAAACATGTATTTACCCTGATAACTGAATCAGAAGAATTAGCATAATCATAAGATTTATGATACACTTTCTGCCCAATGCTATCAAAAAGCCCGACTTGCAGAACCCCTAATGAATAATGGTCTTCATCGGCCACTATAAAACCACTTTCCTTAAACACCAAAGCAGGTCTATTCGCCCCGCCGAAAGTGGAGTCCGTCTTGCTAAACCTTTGGGCACTTAGTTGCAGCGAAAAAAGAAATGAAAGTAAGATTAATCGCATGGTATAAAGATGGTAAAAAAATGAATTCACCCTCTCTTAATAGCCGCTATTGTTTCGTCAGCTCCTCTACAGTTCCACTATTTTTAAGTGGTCTGAGACTTAATTTTCCGTCGAATTCACATTAACTTAGCCCCAAAAGAAATTTATGTCAGATTATATACTCTCTCAGCAAGACGGCGGTGTATTGCGCCTGAGCCTCAATCGTCCCGACAAATACAATTCTTTCGTGCGTGAGATGGCCTTAGATTTACAAGCGCATCTGCGTAAAGCGCAAGAAGACTCTTCGGTGCGGGCGATATATTTAACCGGTTTGGGGAAAGCTTTTTGTGCCGGACAAGATTTGGCGGAAGCCACCGACCCCAACGGTCCCGAACTCACCAAAATTGTGACGGAGCATTACAATCCTATTATTTTACAATTACGCGCTTTAAGCAAGCCCGTGGTGGCAGCAGTAAACGGCGTGGCGGCGGGTGCAGGTGCTAATATTGCCCTCGCTTGCGATATTGTGGTGGCCCACGAAGGAGCCAGTTTTATTCAGGCCTTTTCTAAAATTGGCTTAATCCCTGATAGTGGTGGTACCTATACTTTACCGCGCTTAATTGGTCAGCAAAAAGCTTCGGCTTTAATGATGTTGGGCGATAAGGTTAGCGCCACCGAAGCGGAAAGTATGGGCATGATTTATAAGGTTTTCTCGGAGGAGACTTTTGCAGAAGAGAGCCTGAAAATTGCCGTGCAATTGTCTAAAATGCCCACCAAAGCACTGGCAGCCACCAAGGCTTTGCTGAACGAGTCTTTTGCCAACAATTTAGAAGATCAATTGGCTTTAGAGGATAAATATCAAACAGAATGCGGCTTAAGTTACGATTACCGCGAGGGTACGGCTGCCTTTTTAGAGAAACGCAGACCGGAATTTAAAGGCGAATAAGATTATAAAATACCCATCAGGCGCAAGCCTAAAAAATAAAATATGCAAGTAGGAATTATTGGTGCAGGGGCAATGGGCTCTGGTATTGCGCAGGTAGCGGCGCAGAATGGACATGCCGTTTTTATTATCGACAATCACCGCGTGGCTTTAGAAAAAGCAAAAAAAGGGCATGAGAAAATTATGGCCCGTTTGGTGGAAAAAGAAAAAATAACCGAAGCCGAAGCACAAGCTATTTTAAAGCGCATTGAATACCATTCGAGTTTAGATCATTTGGAGCATGCGGATTTGGTAATTGAGGCGATTGTAGAAAATTTAGAGATAAAAAAAAGCCTCTTTAAAAACTTAGAAGAGATCTGTTCGGAAGATTGCATTTTGGCTTCTAACACCTCTTCTTTATCGATTGCTTCTATTGCTTCGGCGGTAGAAAAGTCGGAAAGAGTTTTGGGAATTCATTTCTTTAACCCCGCCCCTTTAATGCCTCTGGTGGAAATTATTCCCGCCATCACCACCAGTCCCGAAAACCTAATTAAAGCCAAGGAAATTATTGATTCTTGGGGCAAGGTTACCGTTTTGGCAAAAGACACCCCTGGCTTTATTGTAAACCGCGTGGCCCGTCCTTTTTACGGCGAAGCAGTGCGTATTTATGAAGAAGGCATGGCGGATATTGCTACCATCGATTGGGCCATGAAAGAGTTGGCAGGTTTTAGAATGGGACCGTTTACCTTAATGGATTTTATTGGCCACGATGTAAATTATGCGGTAAGCGAAAGTGTTTTTACCGCCTTTTATTTCGATCCGCGCTACCGTCCTAACTTTAGTCAGAAACGCTTGGTGGAAGCAGGCTTACTGGGAAGAAAAAGCGGTAGAGGTTTTTACGATTACCGCGAGGGGGCGCATCTGCCGGAAGCGAAAAAAGACGAGGCTTTAGGCCAAAAAATAGTGGAGCGCATTGTGGCCATGTTAATGAATGAAGCCATTGACGCCTTGTTTTTAAATATTGCCAGCGCCAAGGATATTGATTTGGCCATGACCAAAGGAGTGAACTACCCCCAAGGTTTATTGGCTTGGGCCGATGACTGGGGAGCGGAGAAAGTTTTAGCTATTTTAGATAATTTGTACAACGAATACCGCGAGGATCGTTACCGCGCTTCCGCTTTGCTACGCAGAAAGGTAAAAACGGGCGGCAAGTTTTTGGAATAAATTTTTGAGTCTTTGTAATAATTGAAGCTTTAAGCCTACTAATACCAAATAAACAAGCTTATGTACATTACTTTGTTAAAGCATCAGTGGCGTAAAACCACCCGCAGTTCCTTCTTTCGGCAGGGCTGGGGTGTGAAAATTTTAATGACCATTGTGGCCCTTTATTTCTTAGCGAGTTTTGGCGCCTTGGGTTATTTTGCCAAGGAGATTTTAAACAAGGCTTTTGACGAGCCGGCTGTGCTTACCCCCATTTTCATGGGATTTGTACTCTATTATTTATTGGTGGATTTAGTAATGCGCTTCTTTTTACAAGACCTTACCGTACTCACCGTGCAGCATTATTTGGTGCTTCCCATCGCCAAATCGAAGGTGATAAACTATTTATTGGGAAGCTCCATATTTAGCTTCTTTAATTTACTACCCCTCTTTTTAATTAGCCCTTGGGCCATTCGCGTCGTAGCGGTAGAGCAAGGGCCAGCCGATGCGGGACTATGGTTTTTAGCCCTTTTGGGATTTGTTTTTACCAATCACTTTTTAGCCATTTACGTGAAGCGCGTTTTAGCGGTGAACGTTAAAATATTTGGCGCGGTGGCATTGGTCGTGGCGCTGGCCTTTTTGGGCGATTTTATGGCTTGGTTTTCTCTTACCGAATTATCGAAAAGTATTTTTGGACCGCTGGGCGCAGATCCGCTTTTAGGATTAGTAAGCTTCGGCTTAATGGCTCTAATCTATTTGGTGAACTTCCGCTTTCTCCTGAAAATGACCCACCTTGATCGTTGGAAGGTCGCGGCGAAAGAAGCGAGTAGCACTCGTTTTTCTTTCTTGGAGCAACGCGGTCCTTTAGGTTTAATGATGGCCAATGAGCTAAAGCTGATCACGCGAAACAAGCGTACAAAAACCATTTTATGGATGACGCTTTTTTTCTCGGCTTATGGTTTAATTTTCTATACCAATCCCATTTATAAAGACAGTATTAGCTGGTTGCTTTTTGTGGGGATTTTTATGACCGGGATTTTCTTAATTAATTACGGACAGTTTTTAGTAAGCTGGGAAAGCGCTTATTTCGATGGCATCCTAACCCGCGCATACGCGATGGAAGAGTATTACAAATCGAAGTATTATTTATTGGCCTTTAGTGCGGTTATTATGTATGTTCTTACATTGCCTTACGGCTATTTCGGCATTAAGGCTATCTATATAAATACGGCCTGCTTTATTTATAATGTAGGCGTAAATACCTTGGTTCTAATTTTCGCGAGTACCTATAATAAAAAACCCATTGACCTTAGTCGCGGGAGTGCTTTCAACTACCAAGGTACGGGCGCAGCGCAGTTTTTAATCATCATTCCATTAATGGTAGTGCCCATGCTAATGGTCTACGCTTTCGATTTATTATGGGATGGGAATTACGGTTTGATATTCTTAGCCCTGCTGGGTTTGATCGGCATCTTGTCGAGAAATTATTTTATTAAGCAGACGGTTTTAAACTTCCAGGAGAAAAAATATATTAATGCGGCGGGCTACCGTCAGCGCGATTAAAAGATTTAACTATGAGCATTTTAAGCATCAAAAATTTAGAGAAATCCTATAACGGTACTACCGTTTTAAATATTGGCGAATTGGAAATCGAAGCGGGCAAGTCCTTCGGTTTAGTGGGAAATAACGGCGCGGGAAAAACCACGCTCTTTCGTTTGCTTCTCGATTTAATTCAGGCCGATAAGGGTGAAGTTTTAAGCAAAGGAGTGGATGTAGCGAAAAGTGAAGATTGGAAACTCTACACCGGTAGTTTTATTGACGAAGGCTTTTTGATAGACTACCTTACACCAGATGAGTATTTTCAGTTTATCGCCGGTTTGCATAATATGAGCGCAGGCGATTTAGAAGCGGCTTTAGCCGGTTACGAGGAGTTGTTCGCGGGCGAGATTCGTGGTAAGAAAAAGTATATCCGTGACTTAAGTAAAGGAAACCAGAAGAAAGTAGGCATTGTAGGGGCGCTTTTAAGTAATCCCGATATTTTAATTTTGGATGAGCCCTTTGCGAATTTAGATCCCTCCACGCAATTTCGCTTGCTTGATGAACTAGATAAGATAAACAAGGAAACGGATATCACCATGCTTATTTCCAGTCATGATTTAGGTCACGTGGCTAAATTCTGCGAGCGTATTGTAGTTTTAGACAAAGGCGAGATTGTGAAGGATATTCATACCAATTCCGAAACACTACAAGAACTGGAAACCTTCTTTATCCAAAAGATTAAAGGCGGGGAAGTAGCGGCGGAAGCCACGGAGCAGTAGTGGGGAAGGACGATAAATTTCACATCTCCTTTAAGGGAAAAACTTGGGCGGTAGAAGCAGGTAGTAATTTGCGCGCGGTCTTGTTGAAAGCAGGAATGAGTCCGCATAATGGCGCGGCTCAGTGGTTAAACTGCAAAGGATTAGGCACCTGTGGCACTTGTGCTTTGGAGGTGGAAGGAGATTTAGGTCCTTTAAATACGCGCGAGAAATGGCGCTTGAATTTTCCGCCCCATAAAGAAGCGAATCAATTGCGCTTGGCATGTCAAATTAAGGTGCAGAGCGATTTGCAATTGCAAAAGCATGCGGGATTTTGGGGCGAGAAAAAGGGGGAGGTTTTAGATAAACCTTAGCTTTGCAGCATGAAAAATCAAAAGCGCGATTTCATTAGCGAAGCAATCGTAGAATACGATGGTTTACCAGCTGAAGAACAAGGGAAATTACTGATTCAGGTTTTAGAAGATCAGCCCTATTTAATGGGTTTCATTACCAATGTAGAAGAGGAGTTTAGCGATTCGCAGCACGAAGCTTTAGTAGAGTCCCTGTTAATTCTTACCAATGCTTTTATTGCCGCTACCGTTCCCGTGGGTATGGTTCCCGCTCAATTAATTGAAGAAATTATTAAGCTCAAAACTGACGTTGATGAAGAGTCGATTGAAGTGGAAGAAGTCGAGCTCAGCGATAGTCCGAAGGTATTTGAAGACCTCCGTGCTCGCGCCGTCTTAAAATCCGATCTAGCGGAAGCGAAAGCAGAAGTGCAATTGAGCTTTAACTTAATGCTCGACGTAATTATCACTGCCGTAGAAAGGGTCGTAGATTATGAGATCAGTCAATTAGAAAAAGCGAAAAAATGAAAAGCGCGCCCGAAATAGTACAGCAGATGTATGATGGCGATGCTTTTAGCCAATGGCTGGGCATTAAGGTAATAGAAGTGAGGCCCGGTTTTGCCAAGCTAGAAATGATGGTGCGCGAAGAAATGTGTAATGGCTTCGGCATTGCTCACGGTGGAATTTCTTACTCTTTGGCCGACAGTGCTTTAGCCTTTGCGGCGAATGGTCACGGTAGGCATGCCCTTTCCATTGAAACCAGTATCAGTCACCACAAAGCTATTCAGGCAAATACGCGTATTTTCGCTCAGGCAGAAGCGATTAAAGAGGGCCGTTCGGTTGGTGTTTATCAGGTTTTTATTAGCAACGAATCCGGGGAAACACTGGCCTCCTTTAAGGGCACAGTTTTGTTTAAAGACCAAAATTGGTAATACTTAGTGTGAAATTAACACTAAGTTCATCTAGCTTGTCAAAAATTACGCATCTTTGCAAAAGCTATGAGAGTAAATTTTTCCAATGAAGATTTTAAGGTAGGCCTGGCTACTTCGGTGGTTTTATATGGTTTCGACGGTGATGATTTAAAGATCCTAATTGCCGAGAAAGTGGGAGAGCCATATTCTGGTGCTAAAATCCTACCCTCTACAGTAGTGCATATTGATGAAGACCCAGAAGATGTAGCTATTGAACTAATGCGCCGTATTACGGGTAGTGCCGATTGGCCCATCGAAATTTTAAATGCTTTTGCAGAAGTGTACCGTAACCCTTCCGGGAGAGTGGTGAATGTTGCTTATTACGGCACTTTACAGCTCAACGAAGCTTTAAGTGAGGACTTACTACGTTCGGAATATAAGTGGGTGAACGTGAATGATATTCCCCCTTTAGCTTTCGATCACAATAAAATTGTAGACTACTCTCGCGAGCGTTTAAAGCGCAGGGTGAAACGTCGCCCCATTGGCTTTAGCCTTTTACCGAAAGAGTTTACCATGAACCAAATCCAGCGTTTGTACGAATGTGCGCTAGGGCGCGATTTGGACAAAAGAAACTTCCGTCGTAAGCTTTTAAAAAGTGAGCTATTATTGGAAACCGATCATTTTGTGCGCAGTTCTGCGAAAGCAAGAAGACCCTCGGCCTTGTATAAATTCGATGAGAAGAAATACCGCAGTCTTACCTTACGCGGTTATGACTTCGTATATCAGTAGAGTTTTTTATTCCTTTTATATATGCGATATTCGCGCCTGAAAATGGCGTCCTAATGGGGCGTGAAACAAAATTTCGGCCCTATGAAAGAAGCATATATTGTTGATGGTATTCGCACCCCTATTGGAAGTTTTTTAGGAACCCTTTCACCGGTACGTGCCGATGATATGGCGGCTCTCGTAATTTCCGAACTCTTGAAACGCAATCCTAATTTAGACCCCAGCTCGGTGGCCGATGTGATTTTAGGTTGCGCCAATCAAGCGGGCGAAGACAATCGCAATATAGCGCGCATGTCGGCCTTACTAGCAGGGTTGCCTTTTAGCGTTCCCGGAGAAACGGTGAACCGTCTCTGCGCAAGCGGAATGAGTGCAGGCGCCCAGGCTATGCGTGCGATTCGCAATGGCGATGGTGATGTGTTTATTGCCGGTGGAGTGGAGCAAATGACGCGCGCACCCTATGTAATGAGCAAGCCTTCGAAGGCTTTCGGAACCGATTCTAAAATGCACGATAGCTCTTTCGGCTGGCGTTTTGTAAACCCTAAAATGTTTAAGCTTTATGGCACCGACGCCATGGGGGAAACTGCCGAAAACTTAGTAGAGCAGTACAATATTTCTCGCGAAGATCAGGATGCTTTTGCCCTTTGGTCGCAGCAAAAAGCCACGGCAGCGCAGAATTCAGGACGTTTAGTTGAAGAGATTGTTCCCGTGGCCATTCCTCGTCGTAAGCAAGATGATTTAATTTTCGATAAAGACGAGTTTATCAAGCCCAGCAGTAGCATGGAGATCTTGGCAAAATTACGTCCCGCTTTTAAAAAGGAAGGCGGTTCGGTAACGGCTGGAAATGCATCGGGCTTAAACGATGGTGCGGCGGCGCTTCTAGTGGCTTCGGAAGAAGGCATTAAAAACAACAAGCTGAAACCTTTGGCACGCATGGTTTCCATGGGCGTTGCTGGAGTAGAGCCACGCGTAATGGGGATTGGTCCCGTTTATGCTTCAGAAATTGCCTTGAAAAAGGCAGGCCTTAGTTTAAACGACATGGATATCATTGAACTAAATGAAGCCTTTGCTTCACAAGCTTTAGCGGTTACCCGCAAGATGGGCTTAGCCGATAATGATCCGCGTATCAATCCCAATGGCGGAGCGATTGCCTTAGGTCACCCTTTAGGGATGTCGGGTGCACGTTTGTTGCAAACGGCGGCGATTGAATTGCAAAAAACCAATAAGCGTTATGCCCTTTGTACTATGTGTATTGGTGTAGGTCAGGGTTATGCGGTAATTTTAGAAAGAGCTTAAGCAGGCAAAACTTCAGCCTTGACTTCGAATTAAAATTAATCAGCAATGCCTTCACATGTGGAGTTTCAATTAAAATCGAAATCCTCATGGTTCCTATTATAAGTAATTGTTTGGCTGCCTTTTTTGAGTGTGAGCCTTTTGCTAAAAAGGCGAAAGGGACAAATGAAACAATCTCTTCTACACAAGTGATAAAAATTATCTTATTTCGAAGTCTCTTAAGGTATAGAATATGATTTATGAGTTTAATGGCTTTAAGCCAGTAATTAGCGCCAAAGCTTTTGTGCACGAAACGGCGGTGATAATTGGGAATGTTATTATTGGTGACGATGTATATATTGGTCCAGGCGCAGTAGTGCGTGGAGATTGGGGCGAGATAGAAATTAAGCGAGGAGCGAATGTGCAAGAAAACTGCGTAATTCACATGTTTCCCGGGGTGAGTATTGCCTTAGAAGAAGGCGCTCACATTGGGCATGGCGCTATAATCCACGGTGCTAATATTGGCGAAAATTGTTTAGTAGGTATGAACGCAGTAGTAATGGATCGCAGTTCTATTGGGGCCCGTTCTATAATTGGTGCCTTGGCTTTTGTAAAAGCAGATACAATTATTCCGCCCCGTAGTTTGGTGGTGGGTAATCCTGCCAAAGTAATAAAGGAGGTTAGCGATGAGATGTTAGCTTGGAAAACCAAGGGCACTGAACTTTATCAACAATTACCTGGAGAATGCCAACTCTCTTTAAAAGAGTGCGAACCTTTAAGAGAAAGGGAGGCTAATCGCCCGAAGCAAGAGAAGTTATTTGAAACTTGGAATAGTTTCAAAGGTTGAAGTTCTGCGAAAACAGAAACCAGGGCTCATAAAAAATTAACCAGTTCGTTTTACTACAAAGGCTTTTAGTGGGCTCTATGGTTTACGTAAATTAAAGTGGCTTTTCTACCTTAATTAATTGAAATCTGCATTGACTCTTTTTTGGCCCTTTATCACAGATTTTCAGAGAAAGCATATTGAAAAGCCGCCCTCCTAATTTTTAGCTTGAAAGTTGGACTAAAGATTAATAGTGACCATCACTCATCAAAAAAGCGAGATTTAAGCATTTATATTGTTAACATTTTGCTAAATTTCACGGCTGTAAAGTGCTTCGAAAGGGACGGCAAGTATTTTGAAAATCCTGAACGGATTGTAATTACTTGGGGTTTAAGGCTTTACTTATAACAGATAATTTCAAAATATGAGGAAACTATTAACGCGGGGCTCACTTTCTGTGGGTTCTAGGTGTGGGCCCAAGGCTTATTCTGTATTTCACACTCTCTGCAAGAACGGGTTTAAGACAAACCTTGCTAATTATTTTAATTTTTCAGTAACCAAGTTTATTTTCATTTCATGAGAAAATTTATTCAGCTAATTTTATTAGTTGCATTCGGCACTCTTCAGGCGCAGAATGATACGGTTACATTTAAGGTAGATATGAATGACTATACAGGGTCTTTCACTACCGTAAATGTTAACGGTAACTTCAACGGCTGGTGCGGCGGATGTAACCCCATGACCGACGCGAATAGCGACGGTGTTTGGGAGGTTGCTCTTCCTTTAACGGCGGGCACCATTGAGTACAAGTTTACCCTTGACGGGTGGACGGCACAGGAGAACTTTTCTCCCGGTGGTACTTGCACCGTAACTGCGGGTGGTTTCACTAACCGCGTGTTAACATTTAGTGGTAACAACACGGTTTTACCAGTAGTATGTTACAACTCTTGTTTGGCCTGTACGGGCGTTGTTTTAAGTCAAGTAGATTTGCCCATTTCTTGGGACGATGCCCTTGTAAACTACACTACCGTTAGTTTTGGTGGTAATGTTGATATAGTAGCGACAGACCCAACAGATGCTACCAATAGCGTCCTTCAACTGGATAAAGGCTTAGGAACGCAAACTTGGGCTGGTACTACACTTAGTGCTGGTGGCTTAGCTACAGCTATTCCTTTTACAGTTGGTGGAGCCAATACTATTTCCGTGCGCTTCTGGTCTCCAGATGCTGGTGCAGCGGTTCTTTTAAAAGTAGAAGACAAAACTAATGGGGGAATTTTTGTTGAAACAACCGATACTACAACAGTAGCGGGTGGTTGGGAAATTCTCACATTCAATTTTAACAACCCTGGTCCTAACGCAGCAACCATCAATACGGCTAATACCTATGATCTAGTTTCAATCTTCCCAAATTTTGGAGTAGATGGAAACACCGCTGGTGCAAAAACCTATTATGTTGATGATGTAGTTTATGGAACTATCACTACTGGCATGGCTGGTGTTTATACCATCGACCCTGCAGGTTCAGGTAGTATGAACTACACGAGTTTCTCTGCAGCTGCAGCTGACTTAGTAAGTCTTGGCGTTGTTGGAGCATGTACTTTTAACGTAGCCCCAGGTTCTTACACGGATACAGTATACTTACCCGCAATTATGGGAACTAGCAGTACTAACACCATTATGTTTGATGGTGGTGATAGCGCTACAACTTCTTTAGCTTATAATACTGCTGCGATTAATCAAAAAGCAGTTATCCTTTTGGATGGTGCCGATTACGTAACTTTTAAAGGATTAACCATTACGCATCCAGGTACCACAGATTCTTGGGGTATTCGTATGCAAAATGACAATGATAACCTTACGGTAGATGGCTGTAGATTTGAAATGGCGGTTACAACTTCTACCGGCTCAGACATTGCTGCCATCGCCAGTACGGGTTCTTCTACTAGCTCATTTACCGAAACGGAAGGTGGTGATAATACAACCATCATTAACTCGGCCTTTATCAACGGTCAGTATGGAGTGCACTTTGAGGCACTAGCAGCATTCTCGGATAGTAACCTGGTAATTAACAATAACCTTTTTGAGGGTAATTATTACCGTTATTTTATGAGTGATAACACTTATAATATGACGATGAATGGCAATACGATGCGTGGTATGCCAGCAACATCTACTTCTGGTTATGCAGTGGCACTTTATGATATTATTGGTTTTGAAATCAATAATAACAACATAATTTGTTCTGATTGGGGTATTTATATTTCAGACGGAAACTTTGATGGAGCACCTCCTGCCACTTCAAACATCACTAATAACATGATTACTTCATCGGGCGATGAAGCATTTTATGTAGATGATTTCGAGTCGGCTAACGTATATTACAACACCTTTGTTACTACCTCAACGAGTACTAGTGCTTATGGAGCATACTTCAATGATTGTATTAATGTGGATGTTCGCAATAATGTCTTCTACGGTGAGGCTACTTATGCCGTTTGGTTTTCAGATAATACCACATTAACATCAACTACATCGGCTCCTATCACCCTAGACCATAATATTTACTATACAGTAGGTGGATCTAGTCTAGCTTATGATGCCGGAGCACAGGCTGATTTAGCCGCGTGGCAATTGGCTCGAGCGAATAACGTGAACTCCTTATCCGGTGACCCAATCTTCCTTGATCCTACCTCTGACCTGCACATGGCAGGTGGTTTAGCGAATAATGCTGCTACACCAATTGCTTCGGTAACGATGGATATTGATGGTGATATGCGTTCTGCTACTACACCAGATTTAGGAGCAGATGAGTACTTACCCGCAAGTTGTTTACCCGTTAGCGGGGTAGCAACTATTATGGCTTACGCGGATAGTGTCTCTATAGGCTGGATTGGTAACAATGGCGCTACAGCTACTTTTAATATCGAGTATGGTCCCTTAGGCTTCACTCCGGGTGCCGGAACAACAGTTACCGCTCATCCAGATTCTAGCATTACCATTACAGGTTTAATGGCTAATACAGATTATGAAATCTATATAACTGCCAATTGTGGTGCGGGTGGCTTAGGAGCAACAGTAGGGCCAACAGCTTTCCGTACAGCTTTAGCTGGACCAAGAGTAATTACTTGTGCCACTGGAACTTTAGGGTCACTTTTAACAGAAGAGTTTGATAATGCAACCTCTTTTACCGGCGATATTGGCGGTGGAAATGGCTTCTGGATGTATGATAATAATACTACCAGCTCTTCTAATACCGGTCCTTCTGCTCCGCAAAGTGGTACCCACTACATTTATTACGAATCTTCTAGTGGAGATTCTGCGGCTATGGTTTCTCCAGCTATTGATTTAGCGGCTGCCTCTCAAAATGTTGAATTATCATTTTGGATGCATGCTTATGGCGCTACCATTGGTGTTTTAAAAGTGGGCGTTTCTACTTCTGCTACGGGTCCTTTTACTAATGTATTTACTTATGGTCCTGGTCAATTGCAAACGGATGAATTAGATCCTTGGCAAAATGTAGGTGTAAATTTAGATGCCTACTTAGGACAGACCATTTACATTCAGTTCAACTACATCAAAGGAGCAAGCTTCGATAGTGATTTAGCGATTGACTTATTTGAGGTTAAATCTTGCTTAAGCTGTTTAACACCGTCTGCTTTAACCGCTGCTAATATTACCTCTACCACGGCCGATATTACTTGGACTTCTGGTGCTAGTAATTTAGGAAGTACAATTGAGTACGGACCTAATGGTTTTACACCCGGAACAGGTACCATCTTAACTTCAACAACGGGTACAGTTTCTTTAACTGGACTTTCACCAGTTACTCAATATCAAGTATATGTTACCGATAGTTGTGGTGCAGGTGATGTTTCTAGTCTATCTGGCCCAATTAGCTTTGCCACTGTTTGTGGTGCAATTATTCCTCCTAGCTTAGAAGATTTCAGCAATGGCTGGACTCCAAACGCATGTTGGGATGAAGGTGATGGCGGTACGCCAGCAACTGGTCCTGCCGCTCTAGGCTTAGGTGGTTGGGGAACCGATGGTTTTGCCAACAATGGCACTACGGGAGCGGTTAAAATTAACCTCTACAATACTGGCGACGAAGATTGGATGCTTAGTCCACAGTATGACTTAGGCACTGGAGCTAACTTACAAGTAGAATTCGATTTCGGTGTATTTGCCTGGAACACAACTAACCCAGCAAGTTTAGGTTCTGATGATGAGGTTCAACTTTTAATTAGTACCGATAATGGCGCTACTTGGGTTAACCTAGCTACCTATAATAATACCTATGTTACCAACGCAAGTGGTAATCATGAAGTAGCAACTTTATATACCTATACTGGTGTAGTTCAGTTTGCTATTTGGGCTACAGAAGGTGTAATAGATGATCCAGAAGACAACGATATCTTCGTAGATAACTTCGAAGTACGCGTTACTCCTGCTTGTCCAGATCCAGCAGCTGTATTGGCTACTAATATTACCAGTACGGATGCTGACATTACTTGGACTTCTAGTGTGGGTGGTGTAGGAAGTAGCTTAGAATACGGTCCTGCTGGCTTCACGCCAGGAACAGGTACTTTAATTACGAGTACTACTGACTCAGTTCACCTTAGTGGTTTAATGTCTGCTACGGCTTATGATGTTTATGTAACGGATAGTTGCGGCGCCAGTGGTGTTTCTGCCACAATAGGACCCATTACCTTTACTACTCTTTGTCCTGCTAGCTTCTTAGCTCCTTACAGCACGGACTTCGAGAATATCACTATCGGGCAGCAAACTTCCTATGAAAACTGTTGGTCACTCCCTGCTACTACAACTCCGCGTTGGGAAGCTGAAGATGCAACAGGAGGGAATGAGAACTCGACCGCAACAGGTCCTTTCTATGATAATACCAATTTCGGTTCGGCTGGTGGAACGTATATGTACCTTGAAACTTCATCTGGTGCAACCGGTGGAAAAGGTTTACTTAGTTCTCCAACTATCGATTTTGCAAGCTTAACCGCTCCGCAGTTAGATTTCTACTACCACATGTATGGTGCAACCATGGGTGTGTTAAGAATTTACGCTGAAGATGCATCAGGTACTCTTACCATCTTAGATAGTATTGTTGGTCAGCAGCAGACTGCTGGTAGCGATGCTTGGATTAAGAAAAGTATCGACTTAAGCAGCTTAGCAGGAACTTCTTACAGCTTCGTATTTGAAGGAGAAAGAGGTACTTCCTTTACAGGAGATATTTCTATCGACGACTTTAGCGTAGCTGAGGCTCCAAACTGTTTTGCTTCTACAGCACTTACCGTTATTTCTACTTCGGATAATAGTGCAGAATTAACTTGGACTGCTGGTTCGGGTACTTCTTGGGATATTGAATACGGTCCTGCTGGTTTTACTCCAGGTTCTGGAACCATGTTTAATGCTACCAATGATACCATTACCATTAGTGGTTTGATGGCCTCAACGGCATATGAGTTCTATGTAACAGACAGTTGTGGCGCTTCAGGTGTTGCAAGTACTGCTGGTCCTGCTAGCTTTACAACTTCTGCTTGTCCTCTAGCTGATCAGTGTGCTTATACAGTTGATTTGTATGATTCTTTCGGTGACGGTTGGAATGGCGGTGAAATCACCATCTTCCAAAACGGTGTAGCGGTAGCTAGCTTCGGTTCTACCTTTAGTACAGGCTTTAACTCACTTGGCAATCCTGTAAACCTTTGTGATAATGTTCCTACCACGGTAACTCTTAGCACTGCAGGTGCATGGCCAAGTGAAATAGGCGTAGTTGTTATTAATCCAAATGGTGACACTGCGGGAGTGCATTTAGCTTCTCCAACTGTTGGAACAGGCGATACTTTATTCGCTTTCACTTCTAACTGTTCTGCTTGTCCAGCTATTGCTGCTCCATACTTCGAAAGTTTTGAAGCCAATTCTGCTACAGTAGGATGTTGGAGCAATGTATTTGTGGCTGACACATTCTCTTGGACATTAGGTACGGGTTCTACTGGTGGTGCAATCACTGGTGCCTATGCTGGTTCTCAGAATGCAGTATTCGTTTCTACTAATGGTGGTCCTGATACTACCTTGTTCGTATCTCCAGTAATTGACATGACGGCTTTAATTAGTCCTCAGTTAAGTTTCTGGTACGCTCAAGAAGAGTGGTTTGGCGATCAAAACGTAACTAATGTTTACTATCGTGCTAGCGCTAGTGATCCTTGGACTTTCTTATTCGGTGATAATGCCAATAGAAATACTTGGACGCAAGCTTTAGTGAGCTTACCGAATCCTTCAAGCACTTATCAAATTGCTATAGAAGGGGTAAATAATTGGGGTCATGCTAACGTAATTGATAGCTTATCAATTACCGATGCGGCTCAGATTTGCACTGCGCCAGATAGCGTTGCGGCCTCTAATATCACAACTACTAATGCCGATATTACTTGGGTGTCAGGTTCTAACCAATCTAGCTCTTGGATTGAGTACGGTCCGCTTGGATTTACTCCAGGAACAGGTATGATATTAAACCCGGCCACTACTCCTGCTACTTTATCAGGATTAATGCCAGGTACTATCTATGAAGCTTGTGTTTACGATATCTGTTCAGTTCTAGGTGATACTAGTGCAGCAGCTTGTGTAACATTCACAACTTTATGCGCACCTATTACTATGTATCCATATAGTGAGAACTTCGATATGGGAATTATCCCAGCTTGTTATGCCTCAACCGGCACTACCACTGGACCATTCCTATGGGCACCAGATGCAGGTGGTACACCTTCAGGTGCTACTGGTCCTGCTGTAGATAATACTACAGGAACAGGTGCTGGTTTCTATATGTATACAGAAGCTTCTAGCCCAGCAGCAGCAGGTGATAGTGCTTTCTTAGAATTGCCAGAATTCAATTTGACTTCTTTGACAGTTCCAGAAATCAGCTATTTCTACCACATGTTCGGTGCAGATATCCAAAGCTTAGAGCTTGAGGTTTATGATGCAACTACCATGACTTGGTCTAGCATTAACAGTATTGTTGGTCAACAACAAACTGCTAATGGAGATGCATGGATGGAAGCTAGAGTAGACTTAAGCGCTTATGTTACAAGTACGAACTTAAGAATGCGTTTCTTAACCGTACGTGGTGCAAGCTTTAATGGCGATGTTGCTTTGGATGATATCACCGTGAGAGAAACTCCTGCTTGTGTGGATCCAAGTAACTTAATGGTAACTAATGCTACTTCTAGCTCTATCAGCTTAAGCTGGATGAGTGATACGAATATCGTTTCTTCTACTATCGAGTACGGTCCTATCGGATTTAGCTTAGGTACAGGAACGCAAGTTACCGCTACGCCAAGTGCCTTTACGGTTACTGGTTTAGCCAGTGGAGCTTGTTTCGAATTCTATGTAAGAGATAGCTGTTCTTCAGCTACCGCGTGGATCGGACCAGTTAACTCTTGTACTATCGCTACTTGTAGTGTAAGTTCAATACCAGTATCTGCTACTAGCGATACTACCGATTGCGACGGAGGAAGTGTTTCTCTAAGTGCAGTTTCAAGTACCGGTAACGATCTAGTTTGGTTAAACAACGGTCAGGCCGTGAGTACAGGCGCAAATTTTGTTTCTGACTCTATTAGCTTTACTACTGCCTTCGACGTAGCAGAGTTTGTTACTACTACTCCAGTGTTACATGTTGGTCCTTTAACCAATATTGCGGCTGCCGGTTTCGGTAACTTCTCTAACGGTCAGTGGATTACTGTAAACGACACGATTCATATCGATAGCATGGTGGTAAGACACAACAATGATGTAGTGGCTCAAGTGGTTCTTTGGACCGACGACAGCTTCAGCAACTTGGTACAATTAGGTGATACCTTTAGTACGCCTGCAGCTACTGTTGGCGATTTACAAGTACCAGTTAATATGGTAGTTACTCCAGGTGTTTACTTTATGAACCTAAACTTCATTAGCGGTGCGGGACAATTATTCCGTGCAACGGGTGGTGCTGCTTATCCTTATAGCCTTGCTGGCTTAATGAGTATTGACAGTACTAACTTCGCTGATCAGTCGCGTATCTATTATACCTTCGACATGACAGTAAGTAAAGCATGTATCGGTACTCCAATCCAAGGATTTGGAATTGTACCGGGTGCAAATGCTGGTCTTACCGACACGGTTTCTGTTTGTTCTACCGAGAGTATGGTTGATTTAACAAGCTTCTTAGGAGTTTATGACTTCGGTGGTACTTGGACTGATCTAAGTGCAACAGGTGCATTAACGGATAGTATTTTCGACGCAACAGCGGTTACAGCTGGAGCGAGCTACGACTTTAGTTACATCCTTGCTGGTGTAAATGGTTGTGCAGGAGATACCGCTTTCCTTAATGTAACGGTTGAAGCCGCTCCAGATGCTGGTGCAGATTCTTCTTTCGCTTTATGTATCGGTTCAGGTAACGTTATTCTTAGAACTTACATTACTGGTAATCCATTCGGTGGTACTTGGGTAGATCTTGATAACTCAGGCGCTCTTAATACTACTGGTGTTTGGAGATCGAATGTGGCGACTGCAGGTACTTTCCGTGTAGCTTACATTTTAAGCGGAACGGTTTGTGCTGCGGATACGGCAATACTTACCATTAGCTCAGATAATGCCGTAAGTGCAGGAATCGCAGTTAGTGATACCGTTTGTGATCAAAATGCTATGGTGGATCTTAACACTTTCTTAGATGCTTCGGCAACTACTGGTGGTACTTGGTCAGACCTTAGCAGCACAGGTGCACTAAGCGCAAACATGTTTGATGCAACGGCGGTAACCAACAACTCTAGCTACGACTTCCAGTACAAAGTGATGTCTGCTTGTGGTGATGACTCTATTGTAGTTACACTTTATGTAGATGATTGCGATGTATCAGTACGCGAACTTAGCACTGGCTTTATCAATATCTATCCAAACCCAACCAGCGGTTTAATTAAGATAGAAAACAAAGCAGTGAAAGGTGAAGTGAGAGTAGAACTTTACTCGGCGAACGGTCAGCTAATGATGAGCAAAAACTTCGGTGAAAACGAAGGCATGAGCTTAGATATTACCGACTACGCTACCGGTATTTACACTGTAAAAGTTAACTCTGAAAAAGGCCTTGATGTGAAACGCATCATTAAGCAATAATCAGATTGATTTAATATCAACTAAGCGCTCTGGCAGAAATGTCAGGGCGCTTTTTTTTTTGGCAATTTTACCGGTCCTTTCTTGCTCAAGGCAGATGGCTGCCTGCGGGCCTTGCGCTTTTTGAATGTATATTTGTGAGCCAAGAAAACCCTATCCTTAAAACTATTTTATGAAACACTTAAAAATTACGGGTGCTGTATTAGCCTTGGCTGTTCTTAACAGCTGTGCACCTCAAGAAGCTAAACAAGATGAGAAAATGGCATTAGATTATCCAGAAACGCGCAAAGACACGAGCGTTATTGAGGATTACTTTGGCACCATGGTGTCCGACCCTTACCGCTGGTTAGAAGATGATCGCGCCCCTGAAACGGAAGAATGGGTTAAAGCGGAAAATAAACTCACCTTTAACTATTTAGAAGGCATAGCTTACCGTGATGAGTTGAAGGAGCAAATGACGAAATTATGGGACTACGAAAAGGTTTCCGCTCCTACTGATCATGGCGACTTCACCTATTTTTCTAAAAACGATGGACTGCAAAACCAATCGGTTTTATACCGCTTTCCCAAGGGCGGTAATATGGATTCGGCCCAAGTGTTTTTAGATCCGAATACTTTTGCGGAAGACGGCAGTAGTTCTTTAGGTGGACTAAGCTTTAGTAAAGATGGCTCGTTATGTGCCTACCAGATTTCCGAAGGCGGTTCCGATTGGAGAAAGGTAATTATTATGGATGCCGCATCTACGGAAGTGATAGGCGATACTTTAATGGATGTTAAATTTTCGGGCCTTTCTTGGCGTGGAAATGAAGGCTTTTACTACAGTAGCTATGATAAACCCAAAGGAGGTAGCCAGTTAACGGGTTTAACTAATACCCATAAGCTCTATTTTCATAAAATGGGTAGCGCTCAAGCAGAAGATGAACTAATTTTTGGCGGCGAGACAATGATAAGACGCTATGTGAGTGGTTACGTTACCGAAGATCAGCAGTATTTGGTTATTTCTGCCGCTGAATCAACCACCGGTAATGAGCTATACATTCAAAAGCTTAACGACCCCCAAGCAGAAATTTTACCAATAGTTACTGGTTTTGATAGCGATCAATCTATTATTCATACCGAAGGGGAAGATTTGTATTTATCAACCAATCTAAACGCTCCTAACCAAAAAGTGGTTAAAACGAGCTTCTCAATGTTAGCCCCAGAAAATTGGGTAGACCTTATCCCGGAAACGGAAAACGTTTTAAGTATTGGTACCGCTGGAGGTAAGTTTTTTGCCACCTATTTGATTGATGCGGTAAACAAAGTGTTTCAATACAATATAAACGGTGAGTTAGAGCGCGAAATTGAATTACCTGGCCCTGGCTCTGCTGGAGGTTTTGGCGGAAATTGGGATGATGAAGAAATCTATTATTCCTTTACCAATTATGTGTATCCCGCATCTACTTTTAAGTACAACATTACTAGTGGTGAATCGGAACTATACCGCAAATCTGCAGTGGATTTCGATTCCGAAAAATTCGAATCGCATCAAGTATTTTATACTTCTAAAGATGGTACTAAAGTACCGTTGATTATTACTCATAAAAAGGGACTACCATTGGATGGTTCTAATCCTACCTTACTCTACGGATATGGCGGTTTTAATATAAGTCTAACGCCTGGTTTTAGAACTAGCAATATTGTTTTCTTAGAGCAAGGTGGTGTATTTGCAGTGGCCAATTTACGCGGCGGAGGCGAATACGGTGAAGAATGGCATCAAGCAGGCACGAAGCTTAAAAAGCAAAACGTTTTTGACGATTTTATTGCGGCAGGAGAATACCTTATTGCAGAAGGTTATACTTCTAAGGCTAAATTGGCAATTGAAGGCGGATCTAACGGCGGTTTATTGGTGGGTGCTGTAATGACGCAACGTCCCGATTTAATGGCTGTAGCCTTTCCCGCAGTGGGAGTTTTAGATATGTTACGCTACCACAAGTTTACTTCGGGAGCGGGCTGGCATACCGACTATGGAACATCGGAAGACAATAAGGAAATGTTCGATTACCTCTATGCTTATTCGCCCGTTCATAATTTAAAAGCGGGTACTGAGTATCCTGCTACTATGGTTACTACTGGCGACCATGATGACCGTGTTGTTCCTGCCCACAGCTTTAAGTTTGCCGCGGCATTACAAGATGCCCACGAAGGGCTAAACCCTGTACTTATTCGCATTGAAACCAACGCAGGTCATGGTGCAGGAAAACCAACCGATAAGATTATTCAGGAGCAAGCAGATAAATGGTCTTTCATGCTCTATAACATGGGTTATGAAAAGCTACCCCATCCTTACGCATCTGCACAAGCGAGTGCTGAATAGACATGAGTAAATAGCAAAGTAAAAGGCCGCTAATCGTTACGACTAGCGGCCTTTTTATTGTAAAGCTTTTATAGAATAACTAGCTTTTAAAGCTCAAACTATTGTGGTAATAAAACAGCATTAACGAAGTGCAGTGCACCATTGGTACCAATTGCATCGGTTCCAGTTACGGTGGCATCATCAGTATCAGCGTTGTTATCAATAATGCTTACACTTGCGCCATTAATATTCACAAAGAAAGTTAGAGCAGTACCCATGTTTTCGGCTAAAGTGTTTACGTTACCCGTGTTTAGATCGCCGGCCAAAACATCACCTGCTACTACATGGTAAAGAAGTACTTGCGCCAAACCATCTGTGCCGATAGCAGATACTAATTCGGCTAAGTTGTTTACACCAGGTGTGGCGGCAACAAGATCATCAAAAGCAGCATTGTTGGGCGCGAAAACGGTATATCTACCTGCATTACCAGCTAATACTTCGTCTAAGTTTCCGTCGGCAAGACTTAAGGCAGCTCCTAATGAAGTGTAGTCTCTATTTAAAGCCACTAGGCCATGTACACTTAATGGAAGTATAACGGCATCAATTACGTGTGCCACACCATTGGAGGCCGTAATATCGACTTGTGTTACCGTTGCTACGTCGTTTAAAACAACATCGCTTCCCACCTCGGCGTATAAACTTAAATTGTTACCCGCAGAGTTTGCTGAAGCAGTACTGTAGTAACCTGTGCTTACATCGCTAGCTTTTGCGGTTACCCCTAAAACGTGGTACAATAAAACATCACGTAAACCAGCCGTGGTTAAAGCGGCTTCCAATGCATCTAAGTCGGCCAATTGCAAATCACCTAATAAAGCGGTAAAAGCCTCATTGGTGGGAGCGAATACAGTGTATGTTCCTTCTGCGTTTAGGGTAGCATCTAAGCCAGTACGGGTTAAAGCATCTACCAAAATGCTAAAGCGAGCATCGTCTGCTACTGTTTGCGTAAGGGATTTGGGTGCTGCGGGTGCTGGTTGATCATCGTCATCGTCGGAACAACTCGTTAAGATAAACATGGAACTAAAAGCCAACAAAAGGCTGCTAAAAAGTAATTTTCTCATAATATTGTTGTTTAATGTTTTTAAGGTAACGTTAAACAAATTAAAAGGTTGGAAAAACTTGACATTTATTTCAAACCCGCTTAACATTTAAAGATTAAAGGTCTTTTTAGCTAATAAATTTCTTTCCTTTGAGTATAAAACCAAGACAATGAATTTAGAAATAACAGGGACGGGAAGTTACATTCCTGAGCTAAAAGTACCAAACAGTGACTTTTTAAAGCATAGCTTTTTTGGCCCTAAGGGAGATGCGATTGATCAAGATCCGCAGCTAACAATTGATAAGTTTAGGGAAATAACCGGGATAGAAGAACGACGATATGCGAGAGCAGATCAACAAACTAGCGACTTAGGAACCATTGCTGCATTAAGAGCCATTGAGGACGCGGGTATTGATCCCGAAACCTTAGATGGCATTATTGTCGCCCATAATTTTGGGAATATTCCCCACGGAAAAATTCAGTCGGATATCTTACCCAGCTTAGCCACCCGCGTTAAGCACGACCTTAAAATTGAAAACCCCAATTGCATTGCTTTTGATATTTTATATGGTTGCCCAGGATGGGTACAAGCGATGATTTTGGCCTATAATTATATTAAAGCGCAGCAAGGGGAGCGCTATTTGGTAATTGGGGCAGAAACGCTTTCACGCAAGCTCGATCCACACGATCGCGACTCCATGATTTTCGCTGATGGCGCCGGAGCAGCTGTGGTAGAAGCCCGTAAAAACAATTTAAAACGCGGCATATTAAGCACCGCGTCGCAAACCTTTACCAACGAAGAGGCCTATTATCTATCTTACGATGTGAGCAATGATCCAAACACTGAAGACCAAACGCGCTATATAAAAATGAAGGGGCAGAAGATTTTTCAATTTGCCCTAACCCATGTGCCGGCCGCCATGAAAACCTGTCTCGATAGAAGCGGCTTATCTATAGACCAGGTAAAAAAGGTTTTAATTCATCAAGCTAACGAGAAAATGGATGAAGCCATTATAAAGCGCTTTTTCCGCCTCTATAAAAAAGAAACTCCCGCCGATATTATGCCAATGAGTATTCACCTTTTGGGGAATAGCTCGGTGGCTACCGTTCCTACTTTGCTTGATCTTCTTCGCAAGGGAGAACTAGAAGGACATAGTTTAGAGGAAGGCGACGTAATTTTATTGGCCTCAGTAGGCGCCGGAATGAGCATTAATGCAATTACCTATCGCGTTTAATAAGGCTTAGAAAATTGAAGCTCTGCCTTGCTTAGTAAGCTTTGGTAGAGCTTCATCGCTTCTTGCATTAGCGCTTCTTGGTAGGGGTGTTTATCGCTGTGCTTACGCAGATTGCTAAAGGGTTCAACCGTAGGTGAACGAAGACCGTTATCTAATTTTCCCAAAATTGATTCTAGATTTTCCTGTGGATTTGCACACAAGCTTTCGTAGGGAATAAATAGGCTTTGGGCATCCTCAATTTGCAAGGCGTACTGGTAATAGTTTAACCAGATTTTCAACCAATAATCTAAGCTGTTTTTATCCCCTTGTGGCGGCTCCTTTTCTCCAAATTGAAAGGCTTTTTGGCTTAAACCAAACTCGTGATGCCCTAGCCAATTCATATATTCTTCTACAAAAGGATCTTCTTTTTGTAGCTCACTGTAATACATATGCTTCTCTAAAAGGGAAGTAGCATGCAAAAGGGGATTGCGAAATAGAACCACCAATAAAAAATTGGGATTATAAGCACGCATACTTTTATAGCGCAGTAAGAAATTATTGTTTTTGGCTAAATAAATCTCTGTTGGGCTCTTGCGTATCAAACTTTGATAAGACAAATAATCGCGGTACTCATCTTCCGAAAGGGTATACTCTTTTAAACGATCTGCCTTTAAATACGCATCTTGCGAAAGCGCCTTAAAAAAATACTCTTCCAGGGCTTCATTCGAGTTTAAGCCAATTTTTATTCCGTCTTTATGACTGCGTTCCTTTGTGCTTTTGTCGGTAGGGTGATAGATTTTTCGCCAAGTATTCGGAGCCAATAAAAAGGGCATATTGGCATAACTTAAAGAAGCAAAGCCCTCCACTTTTAAAAGGTGATTCATTAAACTAGTGGTGCCTGCCCGCGCTAATCCCGAAACAATAATAAATTCATCTTTTAATTGAATTCCTTGCTTCATTTTCTGCTTTACTTCGCGGGTAAAAAGCTGGAATCCAATATTGTAATTGTTTAAAGCAAGGCGGTGTAGCAGTTGCGAAAGTTCGCTGTAGCTAGATGTGTTTTTAGGAGAAATTGGAATGAAAACTAAGCTCGCACCGATGGAAATACTAAGCAGCTCTTGCCAGCTAGTGGGACTAATGAAAGCCCATTCTCCCGCTTGCCAAAAGCCAAAAATAATGGCTGGTGTAAGGATAATAAGAAGGGCAAAAATTAAGAGGGCGATAAAAGAAAGTAGGCTAAAAAAAAGGCTCGAAGTATCCTTCTGCATGGCCTCCAACTTTTGATTATCATCTTCGCTAGAAATGAGGGTATTAAGCAAAGAGACGCTGTTTTCCGCCAAACCATAAAACTGCTGGCGGCGCCATTTTAGCATCAGGAAACTTAAAAAACTACTAAGCCCTAAAGCCAGGTAATAGAACATTATTTATCCTTTTTAAAGAAGCGCTTTAGCTTAAGCCAAATAATATATCCAAAGGAAAAAAGCACGATTCCACCAATTACAAAAACTAAGATAATGGTGCCTAAGCCCATACCTGGGCCGATGTATAATAAACTGCTCATCAATTAAAATCTTTTATAACGCGGGTCCAATTGAGTAGGTGATGATGACCCTCATGCTGCGAAGGAAGCACATTTTTGTAAATCACCTCACCTTCCTTTAAGACCCAAAGTAAACCTGAATTTTGTTCTTCCACAAAAACAGTCCCATTGTCTAAAACTTCCGACATGCCTTCGGTTAAAGTGAAAATTTCATTTGCCGCAAAACTGCTATCTTCTAAATAACGAAACTCTTTGCTGGCTAAATCGTAGGCTATAATATTGGAATAGAAAGCGCCTAAATTTTTAATTTTCTTACCAATAGGCCAGTTTGTGGGCATGCCAGGACGAAAAGTGTGGCTATTATTATTGAAGAAATAGATGGTATGATCGTCTAAAAAGTCCACATCGTGTTGGCTGTAAAACATCCCTTCAATAACTTCTAAAATTTCATTGCTGGAAGGGCGATAGTGCAAAATGGTGGAAATATTACGCAGGCTTAAAAACAGATCGCCCTCTTTATAATAGGCGGTGGTTTTTAAAGCGGGCTGCACATCATTAAGGTGCAAAGGATCATCAATGCTGGCCGATTTAACAATAAGATTAGACAAATTATTATCCCTTAAAATTTCACTAATCGATTTATGAAAAGTGACCTCGCCCGTTTTAGGGTCAAGCCGAGAAACGCTATTATCGATAAAGCGTAACTCCGTATCACCTGACTGATACAAGCCCTGATAAATAATATACCAATGATTTTCTTCGGTATAGCTGCAAGCCCAAATATTGCCCGCGCTGTCTAAGTTCATAGCGTGATGATGCACGATAGTATCTTGATGCCAAAGTTTCTTGCCAGCGGAATCCAAAGCGAACAAACCGGTGACTCCATTGAAAGAATAAACCAAAGTTTTATTCGGTAATAGCAGGGGGTCCATAATGCGGTCGTGCTCCTGCTGCTCGTTTTTAATATCCCAAGAGATTAAAACGGAATCATTTTTCAGGTTTTTTACTTCTACTCGTCGTTGCTTTCGTTTATTCGAATAAGAAACCAGCGCGAAAAGGTCTTCTTCTAATTTGTTCACCGGCTTAAAATCTGCCGGCGTTGGGACGAAAGTTTCGGGCAGTTTTTGCACTTCTTCTACTGTTTCTTCAAACAAATCGAAAAAGCTTACAAAGCTTAGTAAAGCATCGGATGCGGTTTCGCCCAAAAGCTTTTCGCCTTGAGTGATACTTTTTATAAGCCAACCAAAGGTGGATAAAAAGAAGAGTACAAGTACGATGTTAGCGAGAGTAGTAAGAACTTTTTTCATGCAAAAAATAAAGGGGTCAAAGTTAGTCTAATTGAAAGAATAGCGGCGACCTAATTCGTTTGTGCTAGACTTGTAAAGCCTAATTGCTCGCAGTACCTTTAAGCCCTCTCAAAAAAAGCAATAAATGCAGCAGATAAAAAACTACGTAATGGGCGAATGGGTGGCCGGAGAAGGCGAAGAACTCATTGCTTATGATGCCATTTTTGGAACGCCAATTGGCTCGGTTTCCAGCGCAGGACTCGATTATAAAGCTATTTTAGAATACGGTAGAAAAGTGGGTGGCCCTGCCTTACGCAAGATGACTTTTCAAGAAAGAGGTCGGATGCTGAAAGCATTAGCCTTGCATTTAGTTAAGATAAAAGAGCAGTTTTACGAAACTAGCTTTAAAACGGGCGCCACAAAAATCGACTCTTGGGTAGATATTGAAGGCGGCTTTGGAAACTTATTTGCCAATGCTTCACTTCGTCGCCAGTTTCCCGACTTACCTTATTATGTAGATGGTCAAGCAGCGCCACTTTCACAAGGAGGTACTTTTATCGGTCATCATATTATGGTGCCGAAACGGGGGGTAGCCATACATATTAATGCCTTTAACTTCCCGGTTTGGGGCATGCTCGAAAAAATTGCGGTAAATCTTATGGCGGGTGTTCCAGCCGTGGTAAAGCCTTCTGAGCACACTTCCTTTTTAACGGAGCATGTGG
Source organism: Bacteroidota bacterium (assembly GCA_003045865.1). Taxonomy (GTDB): domain Bacteria; phylum Bacteroidota; class Bacteroidia; order Flavobacteriales; family Schleiferiaceae; genus Croceimicrobium. The sequence continues at coordinate 49,363 of PZPB01000006.1, forward strand.
TGCAGGAAATCATTAAAGCAAAAATCCTTCCCGAAGGCGCATTACAATTAGTAAGTGGTTTGGGTCGTGGTATTGTAGATCACGTGGATACTGGCGACACTGTTACTTTTACAGGATCCGCGGCTACGGGTAAAAAACTGCAGGCCTTACCGCATATCATCGATCGCTCGGTAACTTTCAACTTAGAAGCCGATTCGTTAAATGCTTCTATTTTGGGACCAGATGTAGATCCGGGCATGCCCGAGTTTGACATTTTTGTTAAAGAGGTGCAGCGCGAAATAACAACCAAGGCGGGACAAAAATGTACGGCCGTGCGTCGTATTATCGTACCCGAAAACCGTATTGAGGCGGTGCAGTCGGCTTTAATTTCTCGCTTAGAGAAAAATGTAATCGGTGATCCCCGCATGAAGGAAACGCGCATGGGTTCTCTCGCTTCGCAACTGCAGGTGGAGCGTTTGCAAGAAAATATTGAGCGTTTAAAGCTTTCGCAAGAAGTGGTTTATGGCGACTTGCGCGACTTCGCAGTAGTAGGCGCAGAAAAATCCAAAGGTGCTTTTGTGAGCCCTACCTTATTCTTAAATAAAGATCCTTTCAAAAATACGGATGTGCATTCGGTGGAATGTTTCGGACCGGTTTCTACTTTAATGCCTTACACCAATCTAGCGCAAGCGGCCGAATTAGCCAATATGGGTAAAGGTTCTTTGGTGAGTTCCATTATTACCGCCAACGATAAAATTGGTCGCGAATACGTGGTTGAAGCCGCACATATGCACGGACGTATTTTGGTTTTAAATGCCAAAAGCGCCAAAGAAAGCACCGGTCATGGCTCGCCCATGCCAGCTTTAACTCACGGTGGTCCGGGACGGGCTGGTGGTGGTGAAGAAATGGGTGGAAAGCGTGGTGTATTGCACTATTTACAGCGCACCGCCATTCAAGGGCATCCCGATACCATTACTGAAATTACACAGATTTATCAGCCCGGCGCTTCTCGCCCCGAAAGCGAAAAGCATCTTTTCCGTCAGCATTTTGAAGACCTAAAAGTAGGTGAAACGGTATATACGCATCGCCACACAGTAACCGATGCCGACATTGCCAGCTTTGCGCAGGTTAGCGGCGATAATTTTTACGCCCATGTTGATGCTACTTCTTTAGAAGGCACCATTTTCGAAGGCAAAGTAGCGCATGGTTATTATGTCTTATCCAAAGCGGCGGGTATGTTTGTCGATCCTCGTAAAGGGCCCGTTTTATTAAACTATGGTATCGATGAGTGTCGTTTTACCAAGCCTGTTTATCCGGGAATGACCATCGGCGTGAAGTTTACCGTAAAGGAAAAAATTGACCAAGAAAAACGCAGTGAAGAGGATATCGCCAAGGGCATTGTGAAGTTTAACGTAGACGTTTATGACGAAACGGGTGAAACCGTGGCATTGGCTACCATCCTTACTATGGTTAAGAAAATCGATCAGTCTAATTAAATAAAGGCTTTTTTCGCTTTCGCTAGATGCGCAAGAATGCTGAGAATAGCTTAAGTCCGAAAGTTAGGTTTTTAGAATAGAGCAATAGTTTAAAAAATCTTAAATATGTCAGAAGCAATCCACCAAGGATACATTAAAAGTGAAGTGCAGGATGGTCTTGCCGAAATTGAGTTTTTCCATCCTCTTTCCAATTCTTTACCCAGTCGTTTATTAGCCGAACTGGCGGCGGCTATTACCGAAGCGGGTGCTAATGATGCGGTAAAAGTTATTTTATTGAAATCTGCCGGCGAGCGAGCTTTTTGTGCGGGTGCTTCTTTCGATGAGCTTATTGCTATCGAAAATATGGAGCAGGGCAAAAAATTCTTTAGTGGCTTTGCCAATGTAATTAATGCCCTGCGCAAATGCCCTAAGTTTATTGTGGGTCGCGTACACGGCAAGGCCGTTGGTGGCGCTGTGGGTTTAGCTTCTGCGGTAGATTATTGCTTCGCAACGAAACACGCTTCGGTAAAGTTAAGCGAGCTTGCCGTGGGTATTGGACCTTTTGTAGTGGGACCCGCCGTGGAGCGCAAAATGGGTTTAAGTGGTATGAGTGAATTAGCGATAAACGCTACCGAATGGCGCGATGCCGATTGGGCACACCAACGCGGTTTGTATTATCATATCCACGAAAGTGTGGCCGAAATGGACACGGAAATTGCCGCTTTAATTGGCCGTTTAAAAGGCTTTAACCCAGATGCCATGCGCCAATTAAAAGAAGTTTTTTGGCAAGGCACCGAAAACTGGGATCAACTCCTAGCCGATAGAGCGGCCATTAGTGGCGAGTTAGTTCTCTCAAATTTCACCCGAAATGCTATAAATTCTTTTAAAAAGAAATAATTTTACGCAAAAATTTTTCAATTTGACAATCAAGTTTACGCTGGGCCTACTTTTTTCGGCCTCCCTTTTAATAGGTCAAAGTTTCGATCCGAAGGAGGATAAAAAAGTACAAAACTTTCGCCAAGAAGCAGAAGCGAAGGCAGGTAAAGAACTAGCCGATAGCAGCTTCTGGAAGAAAGGTGGAAATTTCGGTATTCAGTTTAGTCAGGCGGCTTATAGCAATTGGCAGGCCGGTGGGGTAAACTCTATGGCAGGAAATACAGTTTTCAGTGCCTTTGCCAATTACCAAAGCAATAAAAATTGGGTTTGGAACAACCGTGCATTATTAGCTTATGGTTTAAACTTTCAAGACACTATTTTTAATAAAACCGACGATAGAATTGAGCTGGAAACACGCTTAGACTACTTGAAAAGTAAAAAATGGAACTATAGTGCCTTTTTAAATTTCCGTACCCAGTTTATGCCAGGTTTTGCAAATCCAGGCGAGTCGGGCGACGAATTACGTGTTTCCGATTTTATGGCGCCTGGTTATATGCTGGTCGGTTTAGGAGCCACCTATAAACCCAATGAGCGTTTTACCGCGTTTATTTCGCCTGCCACTTCTAAGGCCACTTTTGTAACGGTACAAAGACTGGCTGATATAGGTGCCTATGGTGTGGATCCGGGTCAAACCGCTCGCGTAGAAATTGGGGGTTACATTAATGTCGCCTATACCCGTACTGTATTGAAAGGTGTGGACATGCAGGCACGTATTGATATGTTTTCCAATTATTTAGAAGACCCCACCTTAATCGATATTAATAGTGAACTCATCTTTAATTTTACCGTGAACAAGAACATTAAAGCCAATTTAGCCCTGGCATATATTTACGATCATGATGTGAAATTCGATTTAGATAATGATCCTGCTACGGTGGGTGTTCCTCGTTCGCAATTTCGTCAGGTATTAAGCATTGGCTTTACCTATAATTTTGGTCACAAGCCTGAGTAAATCCAGCAAGAAAATTTAGCATTTAGCAATCCAAGCAGCAAAGTAGAGGCTGCTTGGCTATTGTTTACGATATTTGCGGACCTAAAAAATGTTCTATGTCCGCAAGTGAAAATGCTAAGCAAAATAATCTCTCACAAGAACTATTAGTAAAGGTTTTTCGCCTGATGAGTACTGCCAAACAGATGGCGGAACTTTATGAAGAAAACAAGGAGGTTACGGCCAAATATGTGCACGCTACTTCGCGCGGACATGAAGCTATTCAGCTAGCCTGCGCCTTAAACTTATTGCCCTGCGATTTTGTATCGCCTTATTACCGCGACGATTCTATTCTTTTAGGCATTGGTATGCAGCCCTTCGATTTGATGTTGCAGCTTTTAGCCAAGAAAAATGATCCCTTTAGCGGCGGTAGAACCTACTATTCTCATCCTAGTTTAAAGGATAACGATAAACCAAAAATTCCTCATCAATCGTCGGCTACCGGTATGCAGGCCATTCCTACCACGGGAATTGCCTTAGGTATTCGTTACCGCGAGCTAATGAAGCTTACTACCGAAGGCGAAAGTCCGGTAGCGGTATGCTCCATTGGTGATGCCGCAATGACGGAAGGTGAAATTGCCGAGGCTTTGCAAATGGCGGCTTTAAAGCAATTACCCATTTTGTATTTGGTGCAGGATAATGATTGGGATATTTCTGCCAATGTTACGGAGACGCGTGCGCAAAATGCCGCTGAATATGCCCAAGGCTTCCACGGCATTGAAACCCGCAGTATTGATGGTAGTGATTTTATCGAATCGTATGAAACCCTTAAAGAAGTTTTAGAACTAATCCGAACTGAACGCAGACCTTTTTTAGTGCATGCTAAAGTACCATTATTAGGTCATCATACTTCCGGCGTACGCAAAGAGTGGTACCGCGACGATTTAGAAGAGCATGCCACCCGCGATCCCTTCCCCAAATTATGGCAAGAGCTCCTAAACAAAGGAGTAACTGAAGAAGAACTAAATAAAATTTACCACGAGCAAGGAGAGGTGGTTAAAGCCGATTATCAGCGAGCTTTAGCGGAAGAAGATCCTTCTCCTAGTGATTTATTCACCCACGATTTTGCCCCCACTCCCATTACGGAAGAGAAAGGCGAAAGAACACCGAAGGGTAAGGAAAAAACCGTAATGGTTGATGCCGCCCTTTTTGCCATTCAAGAAATTATGCGCAAAGAGCCCGAAGCTCTTTTATACGGACAAGATGTAGGGGGGAGACTAGGTGGTGTGTTTAGGGAAGCGGCTACGCTAGCCCAAAAATTCGGCGATGACCGTGTTTTCAATACTCCTATTCAAGAAGCATTTATTATTGGTAGTACAGTAGGAATGAGTGCCGTAGGTCTAAAGCCTTTTGTAGAAGTACAATTTGCCGATTATATCTGGCCTGGCCTCAATCAGCTCTTTACCGAAGTAAGCCGTTCCAACTACCTTTCTAATGGTAAATGGCCCGTAAGCGCGGTTATTCGCGTGCCCATTGGTGCTTACGGCAGCGGTGGCCCTTATCACTCTTCCAGTGTAGAAAGTATTTTAACCAATATTCGCGGAATTAAAATCGCTTATCCCAGTAACGGTGCTGATTTAAAAGGACTGATGAAAGCGGCCTACTACGATCCCAACCCGGTGGTAATGTTAGAGCATAAAGGCTTGTACTGGAGTAAGATTAAAGGCACAGAAGACGCGAAAACCATAGAACCCGATGCGGATTATGTAATTCCTTTTGGCAAAGGCAGGATTGCTTATGAGGCAAGTGCAGAAAGCATCGCGGCGAAGGAAAGTTTGCTAGTAATTACCTACGGAATGGGCGTTTACTGGGCTAAAGAAGCCGGTAAAGCTCTAGGAAATAAAGTGGAGGTTTTAGACTTAAGAACGCTTTATCCTTTAGACGAAGACTTGATGATAGAGCGGGCTAAGTTTCACAATAAGGTATTGATAGTTACAGAAGAGCCCGAGCGCAATGGTTTTGCACAAGGTATTGCTGGTTGGTTACAGCAGGAGGTTTTCAGTTTCCTAGATGCCCCTGTAATGGTAATTGGTTCTGAGAATATGCCCGCGATACCATTAAATAGTACTTTGGAAGCCACAATGATTCCTAATGCGAAAAAGGTAGAAGTTAAACTAAAAGAACTAGCTAGCTACTGATTTGTACTTTAAAACCTTAAACTGGTAGTTGTACTTTTTAAAGATTTCTTGGCGATTTTTAGTGATGGATGGGCGTGAGGGTTCGTTGTTGATATAACGATAATTTTCTTCTTTCCGACTGTTTGCTTTTAAGTCTAAAAATTTAAACATCTTTTCAATTGTCCCCCATTAATTAGATGGCTACAATATAGCTTTTGTGTTTGAAAAGTGCAAGTTCAACGCGTTATTTTTCAGTAAATTAGCTGTAAACTGCGTGTATATTGACTTTTGGCGTTGAGGTTTGTTAATAAATTGTTTATTAACAGGCCTAAAATGGACCCTCACGGTAAACTAAAACTTGGCTGATTTGGAATATTTTCTTCATAAAAAGCTTCTTTTTATTTATCCCTTGCCTTCTTTTTAAACCTCTAACTTTAAATAAATTGAACAGACTTTACTCTTAGATTCTCAAAGGCTTATGCTGCGACCCATAGCATTACACTTATTTTGTACCGAGGATTTGCACAAATTTGCCAAATATCGATGGTATTTAAAAAAGAAAAGGGAGGCATTATGCCTCCCTTTATGTTTCAAACTAAATCAAAACAATTAACCAAACCTTAACCTGCTAGAATAACTAAGGCTAGGGACTTTGGTTCACGCTGACTAGTTATTTTTTTAAATTTTATGTTAAAACACTGATAATCAATGATAAAAATTTTAGTCGCAATTTAAACAGATATCATCGCGGTCTAATAAATACATTAAGGCAGTAAGTGCCGCCGAGCCCATCGTTAATTCACGCGCATTAACAGACTTGATATTGTCTAAAGCCGAATGATGCACCTCAAAATAGCGATGTCCATCGGGACGTAAGCCAATTAGTACCTTATCGTCGCTGCCAAGTTGAGAGATATCGGCCCCCGAGCCGCCACGGGCAAATTGATAAATGCCGTAAGGCTCAAAATAGTCGCGGTAGTTTTTTACCGCTGCCACCATTTCTTTGCTAGATTGTATACTAAAGCCGCGTGGACTGAAGCCGCCGCCATCGCTTTCAATTGCTATTACATGCTGCAAGCTCTTTTCTTTACTCATCTTGGCGTAAGCCTTAGCACCACTTAAACCGAATTCTTCATTCATGTAGAATACTAAGCGTAAGGTGCGCTTATGTGCCAAACCGAGCTTTTGATAGAGGTATAAACTTTCTAAGGCATGCATAGAACCCGCGCCATCGTCATGCGCACCAGTGCCTAAATCCCATGAGTCGAAATGCCCCGAAACCAAGATCAGTTGCTCGGGCTTTTCGCTGCCTTTAAGATCAGCAATGAGGTTATAACTTTCTACGCTATCGTACCACTGGCAAGCCATGTTTAGCTTTAGCTTTAAAGCAGGGTTTTTGGCCAGTTCGCGGCTAAGGAGTTCCGCGTGATAGGTGCTTAAGGCCGCGGCAGGAATTTTTGTCACCCCATCTTCATAGCTCATGCTACCGGTATGCGGATACTTATTTACGCTGCTGCTGAGTGAACGAATCACTACCGCCGAAGCACCCCGTTTCGAGGCTTCAATGGCACCTGCCCAGCGCTGTTTAACTGCGTTTCCATAAGCATAGCCAGTAGAAATAAAGGTTGGGTCCATTGGGATGTTGTAAAAGGCAATTTTCCCTTTTAAATCCAAACTATCTAATTGATTGAAATTAGTGATTTCCACCAATTCACCTTCCAAACCGTCTTCGGGTGTAGCTACCGATCCGCCGAGAGCGCAAACCGCTAATTCTTCGCTTTTAATACCTTCTCTAACAATCCAGGCTTTCTCCTGCGGGCCGCGTTCCCACTTGGGCACTGTAACGGGCTGCAGCGAAGTTTCAAAGCCAAGGCTATCGATGATTTTTCGAAAGTGTAAAAGCGAGGCTGTGGCCTGATCAGATCCCGACAAACGAGGGCCCATAGAACATAGTTCTGCTAACCATTTATAACCTTGTTGCTCGCTTAGCGCGAGATTGTATATGGAACGAATGGTTTCGTTGGTGCTGTCCATCTGGGCTTGACCCGCCCAAGAAAGAAGGACAAAACAAGAGATAAGTAGTTTTTTCACGAACTCGCTAATTGCATTAATAATCCACAAAGGTAGGCGCCGTAAGTTCCTAGAGCATAGCCTAATACCGCTAGTAATACACCTACAGGAGCAAGACTAGGATGAAAGGCTGCGGCCACAACAGGGGCAGAAGCTGCGCCGCCAATATTGGCTTTACTACCAACTGCTAAAAAGAAGAAAGGCGCTTTGATAAGCTTGCCGATAAGGAGTAATAGCCCTACGTGGAAAGCCATCCAAGTGAGACCTACCAAGAAGAGTCCGGGGTTTTCGAAGATGCCCAGAATATTCATTTTCATGCCAATGGTAACCACAAGAATGTAGATGAAAACGCTGCCTACTTTAGATGCACCGGCGCCTTCGTAGTTGCGGGCTTTGCTAAAAGATAGACCAATACCTAGGGTGGTGGCTAAAACGATTAGCCAGAAAAAGCCAGAACCTAAACTGAAACGTTCGGCTAAATAGGGGGCGTTTTCGGAAATAAAAGGAGCGATAATATCAGCCAGTAAATGGGCCAAACCCGTTCCGCCGAAAGCGATACCTAAAATAACCATTAAGTCGGTAAAAGAGGGGATACGCGCTATTTTAGAACTGAATTCTTGCATGTGGTTTTTTAAGGTTTCCACGGCAGAAGAATCCGCTTTAAAATATTTATCAATGCGGTCGGCTTTACCTACTCCTAGCAGTAAAAAAGCCATCCAAATTTCGGCTACAATAATATCGACCGTAATCATTACCGAGTAAATTTTACCGGAAATTAAATTGTCATCGCCCGAAAAGATTTCAAACATGGCCGCCTGGTTGGCACCTCCACCAATCCAAGAACCTGCAATGGTGGTCATACCGCGCCAAACTTCATCCGTACCGGCACCCACTACTTCGGGGGCAATGGCGCTGAAGATTAAAATAGCGAGTGGTCCACCCAAAATTACTCCTACCGTTCCGGTAAAGAACATGATCAAGGCTTTTGGTCCTAAGCGAAAAACCTCTTTCAGGTTAATACTTAAAGTGAGGAGAATTAAACTAGCCGGCAATAAATAGCGCGAAGCCACAAAATAAAGCTGCGACTTGCCCATAAAGGGTTTCAGTAGGGCGCTCGGAACTTCCTGATTGATTGCATAATTCTTAAAATCCTTAAAACTGCTCATTCCTTCAAGGCTATAGCCTTCTTGAATAAGAAAGGCTTTGGCTGCTTCTAAATCGATCCAATGCGGCGAAATAATATTAAAGGTGCTAAAAAGCGAAGGGAGAAAATAACAAAGTAAAAGGGCGGGAATGATTTTAAAAAACTTCGAAAAACGAGGATTTTCACTTGTTTTAAAGATGAGCAGCAGCAAGGCCATTAGAATGCCGAAAACCACTGCGTCGTTAGTAATTAAGGGAATATCCGATACAACTTCTTCCATCATAAATTTTTTAGGCGCTCAAATGTAAGGATTGATTACGAAGGGAAGTAAACAAGAGGGAAATTGCTAGTCTTTTTGCTCCTTCAGCTTTGTTCCCTCTTTTTTAGGGCCATCATTAGCATTGGGAGTTTTAGCTTTTTTAGGACGCCTTCTTGCTGGTTTCTTCTTCTGGGCCTCGCCTGTAGGTTTATCTGGAGTAGCCGCCGTTATATTTTCGGCAGGCTTTTTAGTTTCAGCTTTGCTTTCGGCAGATGCGTTTTTAGGAGCAGCTTCTTTAGGCGAAGAATCTTGCGGTGCCTTATTTTTAAAAGTCTTATTCCTTTGCCTTTTCTTGGGTTTATCGCCAATAGGGGCATCGGCCCGCACAAATTTTTCTCGCTCCAAACTAGCGCGGAGATTTCCTCCGACTGCCACAATAAACTTGCTGCCCTTTTGCTCAATGAGGGTGCCGACAATGCCCGAATCGATAATTTTTACCTGACTACCAATAGCAATGGTTTCGCTGGTGTATTTGTCGATGTTTTTATGACGAACCGCCAGTTTCTTTTGCAGATCGCTTGATTCTTCTTTTTGCACTTCACCAGAACGCTGGTTGAGCATGGCGATAAAACGCGCAATCACCTCTTTTTTATCCTTCTGAGTTTTCTGATCCATCCAACTATCGATCAGCTTTTGGAAGCGCTGCCCCCAATACATCATGCGGTCGCCTTCTTCGTTAATGCGACTTTGCTTGTTAAGCTTTTCTTCTAGCTTGGTGATTTTCACTTGTTGATCGGCCTGCATATCCCTTAGCTTGCGCAATTCAACTTCCTGCTCTTTACGCGTTTTTTCAATGCTTACTTTATCTTCCTGAATCTGCACTAAAAGGCGGTCGACCTCTAAAGTATTTTGCTTAATTCTGCCGCGAGCGGCCTCAATAATATGCTTGGCAATACCGCTGCGCTGTGCCACTTCAAAGGTGTAGGAGGAACCAGGCTGACCAATAATTAATTCGTAGCGCGGGCTAAAGGTTTCTCTTTCAAAGAGCATAGCACCGTTTACAATACCTTCTGTTTCGGCGGCTAAAGCTTTAATGGAATTGAAGTGCGTAGTAAGAATGCCGAAGCTTTTAAAACCATTTAACTTTTCCAGAAATACCTGCGCTAAGGCAGATCCTAATTCGGGGTCGGAGCCCGAACCAAATTCATCGATTAAAAGTAAACTTTCTTCATCGGCGTGACGAAGAAAATGCTCCATTTTCTGTAATTTGGAGCTATAGGTACTTAATTCATTTTCAATACTTTGAGCGTCGCCAATATCGCCTAGTAATTGCTCAAACAGGCATATCTCACTTTCGGGATGTACCGGAACAGGCAGGCCACTTTGCAACATAATTTGCAATAGCCCCACCGTTTTTAGGGAGAGCGATTTACCGCCCGCATTAGGTCCACTAATAACCAGCATGCGCTGTTGCGGATGAAGCTCTAAGTTAAGCGCAACCGTTTCTTTTTCCTTAAGGGCATTATAATGCCGCAGTACCGGATTGTAGGCATCGCGCAGTATTATGCGCTTTTCGCGGGATATGTAAGGAACACAAGCTTTCTCTCGGTACGAAAAGTAGGCCTTGGAACGATGAAAGTCCAAGTGCACCATTTGGTTTTCGATTTCTTCTAAATGCTCGCGGTAGGGAGCGAGAATGCTACTTAACTCGCGTAAGATGCGCTTGATTTCTTCTTGCTCGTCTTCGATTAACTCCGAAATCTCATTGTTAATTTCTACTGTTTCACCTGGCTCAATAAAGGTAATGCTATGTTTATGGGAGGAGCCATGTTGAATTCCTTGCACTTGTCCCTTGTAGGCCGATTGAATAGCGAGTACTCTTCTACTTTCCGAAACACTTTCGTCGAAATCGGCGAGGATACCCTTATCTCTCATTTTTTTGAGCGCTCTTTGGAAAATCCTTTCTGCGGAAGCGCGTTTTTTAACCAGGTCGCGTCTAATTTTCTGCAATTCTGCGGAAGCATTCGAACGGACTTGCGCACGCTCGTCAATTACTCGGTCTATTTCGTCAATTACCGTTTTTTCAGAAAAGAGTAATTCTAGGTTTCGCCACAAGCTCGGCAGGCGGTCTTTTTTACTTTCTATGTAGCGTCGAATATCGCGGTAATTAATGGCTAAGCTGCGGATTTCGGCATATTGCTCTTCGCGCAAAGCGTGTCCTTTGATGGAAATTCGCGAAAGAAAAGAGCCTAGAGTAGGGTGCTCGGCATTAGGAAAATTCTCTTCGCTTAAAAGCAGACTTAAAATTTGATCGGTCTCTTTCAAAGTCTTGCGCAATGCCGATAAATCACCGATTGGCTGCAGCTCCAAAGCTATTTCTTTGGCGCGTGCGCTAAAGCAAAGTTTGGCTATTTGATTGCGAATAAATTGAAAATCGAGGGCCTCGGCCAAGTCGCTGGGATAGAGCTGCAAGAGAAATTATTTTTTGCAAAGTAAAGGGAAAGGATAAAACAAGTGATCGAATTTATTGATCGATGATTCGATTTCGTAGTTTTAAAGTTTAAACAATGAAACTATGAATATAAAACCTACCAAGAGAGAGTATATTGGAGATGAAGTAACCATTATATGGCAAGCGCATAAATGTATTCATAGCGAAAAGTGCTGGCGTAGTTTGGGTGAAGTATTCCGCTATGGGCAAAAGCCCTGGGTAGATCCTAATGGTGCCAGCGGTGAAGGGATTCGTAAACAAATCGATCAATGCCCTTCGGCTGCCTTAAGCTATGTAGGCCAAGAAAAGGCAGAGCTTGTTTCAGAAGGCGACCTCAACGCGACTCTCGTTCCTAATGGTCCCATTATCGTAAAAGGAGCCATTAAATTTACCCACCCCGATGGCAGTAGTAGCATTGAAGAAAACCCCGTGCTTTGTCGTTGCGGCGCTTCGGGTAAAAAACCGTTTTGCGATGGTAGCCATAAAAAAATAGGATTTGAGGCTTCTTAGGGTCTTAGCTAAGTAGAAATTTTGCGCTATTAATTTTTTGGTTTTTAAGATTAATTTCTAAATTCTATTCGGATTAATTTTTATCCAATTTTCAGGGGTTAATTATTTTGAAAAAAGGGCAGATAATTAGTCCTTCAATAGTGGCTTGTCGCTCAGGAAGATGAGGTAATGATTAGCAGCAGCTGACTATCATAAGCCTTTTATGATGAAGTTTTGAAGCCTAAATGCAGACTTTTTCCGCTTAAAATTTTACTGATATTTTATGGTAAGATAGATAGAAGCTTTATTCTTTAAGCTTTTTCTTAGTTTTGCTTTAATATTAAATTTATTTTCATTCTATGACTCTGCAAAAATTACTCACCTATGGGTTGCTTTTGTTGGCAACAGTTACCACTTATGGTCAGTGCCCACCGCAAAGCCTACCCTTCACTGAAAACTTTAATAGCAGTGTCGGCTGCTTTACCATTACCGACGGCGGAACGACGACCGATACTTGGGTACAAGCGGCATCAGGTGCAGGAACTGCCGGTGGCGATATCGATGGTACTGGTTTTATGGAAGTCGATAGCGATGCCGCAGGAAGTGGCAATACGCTAGACGAAACTTTAAGCTCTCCTTATATTGACGCTGGAAATGTTACGGGAACTCTTTTCCTTGAATTTGATCATTTTTTCCGCTCTTTAAACGCTAATGACAGTGTTTGGGTTGAAGTTTGGGATAGCATTGCTTGGCAAAGGGTTTACAGTACTAATAGTACGGTGGGTGCTTTTGGTTCCCCAGATCAGCAGCAAATCGATATTACCGCTTATGCTAATGACAGCCTACAAGTTCGTTTTCGTTATGTAGACAATGGTTCTTGGGCTTGGTACTGGTTAGTGGATAACTTTAAAGTGGAATCCGTTTTATGTCCAAACCCCGCGGCGGTCACGGTTAGCGCTAACTCTGCTACTAGCATCACCGTAAATTTAAGCACCCTTGCTGATACCATTGCCTTTGAATGGGGCCCAGTAGGCTTCACGCAAGGAACTGGTTGTGCCGGAATAAAGGCGACTATGGGTAGTTTGAATGTAGCTTTAAGCAATGCTGATGCGGGCACTTGTGTAAACCCAATCGGTCCTGGTACCTGCTATGATATATATATTGCGAATGCTTGTCCCGGTGGCGGCTATTCAGGCTATTCGGGTCCTTATACCTTTTGTACACCTTGTGCTACAGTAAACTTACCCTATTCCAATAATTTTAATGCTGGCCTTGGCTGTTTCACTGTTGTAGATGGGGGAACAAGTCCAGATACTTGGCGCGCTGCACCAGCTGGTGGCGGCAGTAGCGGCGGTGATCTAGATGGCAGCGCCCACATCGAAGTGGATAGCGACGATGCCGGTTCGGGTGAAACCTTAGTGGAAACTCTCTTCTCACCTATTATGGATGCATCTGGTGTTACCGGATCTTTAATTTTAGAGTTTGATCAATACTATCGCAATGGTGGTTCAGATGCGATAGATGTTGAAGTTTTTGACGGTACTAATTGGATTAATATATATAATTCGGGCAGCTCCGTTGGCGGTTTTAGTAATCCAGATCATCAGTATATTGATATTAGTGCCTATGCTAATGCTTCCCTGCAAGTGCGATTTGTGTACGACGATAATGGTGTTTGGGCTTGGTATTGGTTGCTCGATAATTTTAGCCTTCAAGAAGTGTTATGCAGCCCTTCAAGTAGTTTTACCGCTAACTATGTAGGCAGCGATAGTGTTAATTTAGGCTGGACCATTGGTACAGCTACGGGGCAAGCTATTGAATATGGTCCCGCAGGCTTTAGTCTAGGAGCAGGAACCCGCATAAATGCTAGTTCTCCTTTGGGAATTAGCGGTTTAAACCCAAATACTAATTATGAATTTTATCTTTTAGATAGTTGCGGATCTACCGTGAGTGATACCTTAGGCCCACTTAGTGCTACAACCGCTTGTTTAGCCGTGAACTTGCCCTACAGCGAAGATTTCGATAATGGCCAAGGCTGTTTTACCGTTACGGATGGCGGTACCTCAACCGATACTTGGGTGCATGCCCCAATAGGAGGTTTAACGAGTGGTGGTGACCTTGATGGCACTCCTTTTATGGAAGTGGATAGCGATGCCGCGGGAAGTAGCGAAACCTTGGTGGAAACTTTAAATTCACCTATCATGGATGCCAGCTCCTATATGACTGCGGGATCTTTGAGTTTAATCTTCGATCAATATTACAATCATCTTGGTGCTGGTTCGGCATCGGTGGAAGTATTTGATGGAAGTGCTTGGACACAAGTAGCTTCTTTTACTAGTGATCAGGGAGCGTTTAGTGCTCCCGACTCACAGAATATAGATATTACCCCCTATGCCAACGCAAATCTGCAGGTACGTTTTGTATACGATGATGGCGGCTCTTGGGCTTGGTACTGGTTAATTGATAATTTTAAAGTTGAAGGTCAGCCTTGTGGCGCGGTTTCAAATATTGATACCAATAGCGTAGGCACTAATAATGTAGATTTCAACTGGACCTCCGCCAATGGTAGTCTTTGGAATATCAATTGGGGGCCAGCAGGATTCCGCCAAGGAACGGGTGTAACGGGCAGTTACGTTCGTGGCGTAAGCGCTGCCAATTATAATCTTACCGGTTTACAAGCCGGAACCTGTTATGATCTTTATGTGCAAGATACCTGTGCTGGGATTGGCAACGGCGACTGGTTTGGACCTTATACCGTTTGTACCGATGTTAGCTGTTTCGATCCTACCAATTTAACTATTGGCGCCATCACTTCTAGTTCCGCGAGTTTTAGTTGGGTAGGCTTTGCCAATAGCTTCCAATATTCGATTGTTAATACTCCCAGTGCTGCGCCAAGCTCAGGTACTTTAGGTATATCAAACAATTTAAATACTAACTTTTCTAGTTTAAGTTCAGCTAGCTCTTATTGCGTTTATGTGCGCTCTATCTGTGCCCCTGGCGATACCAGTGCTTGGGCAGGACCACTTTGCTTTAACACGTCTTGCTTAACATACACCGCTCCTTTCTTAGAAGACTTCGAAGGGGCAAGCACAAGTTGCTGGCAAAATGATCTGGTAACAGGCAGTAAACTGTGGTCTATTGGCGTTGGTTCAAGTGGCGGAACTATTACCACGCCTTATGCCGGGTCGCAAAATGCTGTTTTTACTAGTAGTAGTGGCGGCCCGCATGTTACGCGTTTTGTTACGCCTGTAATTGATGCAAGTGCTTTAAGTTCTACAGAATTAAGTTTTTGGTATGGACAAGAATCCTGGGCAGGTGATCAGAATACCTTAACCGTATATTATCGAACTGGTCCTAGTGCAACTTGGACTCAATTATGGACGGATGCCAATAGTGTTAGTGTTTGGACGCAGGCTGTTATTGCTGTTCCTTCTAATTCTACTACGCTTCAATTTGCTTTTGAAGGTTCCGATGATTGGGGAAGAGCGAATGTTTTAGATGACGTGCGCATAGATGTTCCTGGTGGTTCGGTAATTTGTCCGCAGGTAAGTAATGTGGCCGTATCTAACGAAAGTTGCAGCTCTGCTCGTTTAAGCTGGACCTCTATTACTGGTGGCTCAATAATCGAGTATGGCCCTGTGGGCTTTACCCCGGGTATGGGAAGCTTTACTAGTGCAATAGCTTCGCCCTTTACTTTAACGGGTTTATCTCCCAATACAAGTTATGATATCTACATTGCCGATACTTGCGGACTGCAGGATACAGGCGATTATGTTGGTCCAACTCCCATTAGTACCAATCTAACTGGTGTGCCAAGCGGAAGTTTTAATTATACCGTAAGCAGCGCCAATATTTTAGACTACAACTTTGATGCTACCGCGTCTACGGGAACGATTACGACCTATTCTTGGGATTTTGGTGACGGAAATACGGGCTTGGGGTCAACGGTATCGCATACTTATGCGGCAGCAGGCTCGTATACCGTAAGCTTAATTTTAGCTGGTGATTGTGGCAATGACACCACTGTTCAAACTATCACAGACGTAAGTACGAATGAGTTTGCTTTGGCAGGATTAGCGCTTTATCCCAATCCCGCTTCGGACAAATTATTCCTGCAAGTGGCTGAGGGCGGTTCCTACAGTATCCACCTAAATGATGCTAGTGGTCGCGTAGTTCGCACTTGGAATAATGCTGCAAATTCTGGTGAAATACTAGAGTTTGATGTGCAAGGCTTAAGAAAAGGCTTGTATATCATTAGCGTAGCAAGCGACAAAGGCAGCTACCGCGAAAGAGTACTTATCGACTAAGCACAGGTTTATATTAAATAATAAAGGGGTGGTTCTTGCGAGCCACCCCTTTTTTTAAGGATTACCGATAATCTTCGATAAACGGTAAAATAATTTGACGGGCGCTTTTTCTACTTTTTTCTAGTCTTCTGCTAACTCTACGAAAAGGCCTTCTTCGGTTTTCTCAATTTTGCTCAAGCCCATCTTGGCTAGACCTTTAAGACCCTTGTCCCAGGCTTTATTGGAAAGACCCGAGCGTGTTTTTAAGTCATCTAGCGCCAAGCGGTTTTCCGCTTTTAAGATTTCGAAAATTGCTTTTTCACTGTCGTTTAGCTCCAATACTTTTTTGCTTTCTTTATTCTCTGGCTTCATTTGCGGGAAGAAAAGCACTTCTTGAATACTGGAATTATCGGTTAACATCATGGTTAGGCGATCAATACCAATACCCATTCCTGAGGTTGGTGGCATGCCAAATTCTAAGGCGCGTAAGAAATCTTGGTCGATAAACATCGCTTCATCGTCGCCTTTAGCAGAAAGGTTTAATTGCTCTTCAAAACGCTCGCGCTGATCGATCGGATCGTTTAGCTCCGAATAGGCATTAGCCACTTCTTTACCATTAATCATCAATTCGAAACGCTCGGTGAAATCGGGGTTATTGCGGTGCTTTTTACAAAGCGGTGACATTTCCACGGGATAATCGGTAATAAAGGTCGGTTGGATGTAATTTCCTTCGCATTTCTCGCCGAAAATCTCATCGATCAATTTGCCTTTACCCATGCTATCGTTGGTTTCGATGTTGAGAGCTTTACACACATCGCGCAAAGCCGCCTCATCCATACCCGTAATATCGTAGCCGGTATGTTCTTTTATCGCATCTACCATAGTAACGCGGGCAAAAGGCGCTTTAAAGTTTAGCAACTTATCGCCTAATTTCACTTCGGTAGATCCCTTATTAACGCTGGTAACCACATGCTCTAACATTTCTTCGGTGAAGTTCATCATCCAGAAGTAGTCTTTATAAGCGACGTAAATTTCCATTACCGTGAACTCAGGATTATGGGTGCGATCCATTCCTTCATTACGGAAGTCTTTGGCAAATTCATAAACCCCTTCAAAGCCTCCAACGATAAGACGTTTTAGGTAAAGTTCGTTGGCGATACGTAGGTAAAGCGGAATATCTAAAGCATTGTGATGCGTTATAAAAGGACGCGCTGCAGCACCACCGGGAATGGGTTGTAAAATAGGCGTTTCTACTTCTAAATAGTCTTTACGATTGAAAAACTCGCGCATGGCATTCATAATGCGGGTGCGGGTTATAAAGGTGTTTTTAACCTTATCGTTTACCACCAAATCTACATAGCGCATACGATAGCGCTGCTCGGGATTGGTAAAGGCATCGTAAATATTTCCTTCCTTATCTTTCTTAACAATAGGTAAGGGGCGCAGCGATTTGCTAAGTACGGTTAGGCTGTGTGCTTCCACGGTAATTTCACCCATGCCAGTTTTAAAAACCCGACCGGTAATACCCACAAAGTCGCCAATATCTAATAAGCGTTTGAATACAGTATTGTAGAGTTCCTTGTCTTCACCCGGGCACAAAATATCGCGGTTGAAATACACTTGTACGCGGCCTTGGCTATCCATAATATCGCTAAAGGAAGCCTTGCCATTAATGCGTTTGGTCATCATTCGGCCGCTAATGCTTACTTCTTCCCAAGTTTTATCTTCGGGACTGTTTTCGAAGGAAGCAAGGATTTCGGTAGAGAAGTGACTCGCCTTATATTCAGCGGCAGGATAAGGGTCTATACCCATCTCGCGTAAGCTTTTAAGGGCCTCTCTTCTTTGTAATTCTTGTTCGGACAAATGCTGACTCATGGCTAAAGAAATTTCGCGCAAAAGTAATTGAAATTAAATGTTTGTGTGCTTAATTCCATTGTGAACTGCTATGCACTGATAGATTTCATTTCTCTAAATTGCAGATCTGAATTAAGATTTATGAAAACCACCCTTTATTCTTTAGCGCTCGCGCTTCTTAGTCTTGGTCTGCAAGCTCAAAAAAAGCTTTTACCAAAGCACGAAAAGTTCGTTTTTTACGACCTCAGTTATCTCGCTTTCGCAGATGCGCCCGCGGGTACAGAAAACGCTATTTGGAGCGTAGCGGCCGACGTAGGTTTTATGTTTGAATCGAGCTGGAGTGAAAGAGGGGGTATAGGATACGGTTTATCGTATTCCTTTCAAGGTTATGGTAACAATCATTTGGTAAGCACCGATTTAAGAACGGGCGAGGGCCTTTATGAATTGGGAACAGACACCACTTTCAAAAGCGCTTCGCAGAACCTGCAATATCTCTACATTCCAGTTGAACTGCGTTTTCGCTCCAAGAAAAATGAGGCGGGAAAATTTTATCGTTTTTACCTTGGGGCCAGAGCCGGGGTAAGGACCTTAGATAACTCTGTTATTAGACGTGAAAACTCACGGGTACGTTATTATCAACTCGACAATTTGGCGCGCTTTCGCGCAGATGCCTACTTAAAAGTGGGTTACGGTAATATGAGCCTTTTTGGTTTTTATTCTTTAACGCCATTGTATACAGGCGGTGAAATTCTTACCGCTGGTGGCACTCGTTCCGCACCCTTAAAAGACTTAAGACCTTTTGGAATTGGTTTTAGTTTTATGTTTTAAGTAAGCGGGCAACGCTTCTGGTAGATGAAATGTGATTTTCAGTCTTTTCTCCAAGCCAGCTTCACATGAAACACATGTTATGCTTATCTGTATTGGCAAAAAATCAACCCTTTAATCAAAGAGATCCAACGATCTCCTTTTGAAAGAAGCGGAAAGCCTTAAACATGACCTAGCGGGATTGTGGTTTCGCAGAATTGGCCATGAACATCGTTTAGTGTCTCAAATAAAAGAAAGCTTTTAATTTATTCATGCCGCTTCCATTATGATTGGTGAAATCAGCATTTTTACCTTAATTCGAATTTTCACCCAGCATTAACCCGAAAGGTGAGGCTTACCTTTGAATTAAAGAGTAGCTTAAAAATGGTCGTTTGAACTCAGCTTAAATAAAATAAATCGTCGAAAACACAATTACTAAACCGCTTATAAAGCCCATCCACAATTCGCGCGGTGTATGTGCATCAAGCGCTAAGCGAGCACTACCAATTATACCGGCTAATAAAAAAAGGAGTACAATAAAGGGCAATACATTAAGGGCATACTTGGCGGAAACGGCCATTAATAAGGCCAAGAAACCACCAATGCCAGCCATGTGGGCGCTGGGTTTTAAAAAGCTTAGTAGTAAAAGGTGGAGGAGGATAACCAAGGCCGAGCCAAAGAGGAAGAGATAGGCTTCACTGGCTAATTCGGCTTGATAAATAAAGTGAGCGGTAAAAATAAAAGAGATCGCACCAAAGGCATAGGGCCAGCGCCGATCTTTGGCATTCTCCATCATTAAGCTGCTTATCAAGCGCAAGCGAAAAAGCAAAAGACTAATTAATACGGGGATTAAATAGGTGCCGACAAAAACCATGGCAATACTTAAAACAACCACCCGATGCGAGTAATGATAAGGTAAATGACGCAGGATAAGGAAGATGCCTACAATAGGATAAATTGCAGGGTGAAATAATACCGAGATAGCTTTGGCAAGGCTTTTATTCATGCTATAATTCTTTGCGTAAACGCGCCACGGGAATATCTAATTGCTCGCGATATTTCGCTACCGTGCGGCGGGCAATGGGATAACCTTTTTCTTTAAGCAAGGCGGCCAATTTATCGTCCGTAAGCGGTCTATGTTTGTCTTCCTCGCCGATGGAGTCTTCTAAAATCTTTTTAATTTCTCGGGTACTGACATCTTCGCCCGCCTCATTTTTCATGCTTTCGCTGAAGAATTGCTTGATTAAAAAAGTGCCGTAGGGTGTAGAAACGTATTTATTACTGGCTACGCGGGAAACGGTCGAGATGTCCATGCCAATTTCATCGGCAATATCTTTAAGAATCATGGGGCGTAATTTGCGCTCATCTCCCGTAAAGAAGTATTCTTTCTGATACTCCATAATGGCGCTCATGGTAATCATTAGCGTCTGCTGGCGCTGACGAATGGCTTCGATAAACCACTTCGCACTGTCGAGCTTTTGCTTCACAAAAAGGGCAGCATCTTTTTGGGCCTTATTTTTTTTGTTGGTATCCTTATAGGTTTCCAACATGTCTTTATACTCGCGGCTAACGTTCAGCTCGGGAGCATTGCGCGAGTTTAAACTAAGCTCTAGTTCTCCGTCGTTTATGGTAATGCTATAATCGGGAATCACTACCTGTAAATCGCCGCTAGAGTTGCTGGAACTATTGCCGGGCTTGGGATTTAAACGAACGATTTCTTCAATGGCTAATTTCAGGTCTTCTTCGTCGATTTCTAAACGAACAATCAGTTTTTCGTAATGCTTTTTGGTAAACTCGTCGAAGTGATCCCTAATAATTTCGGAGGCTAAACGCACATGATAACTGGGCGTATGACGGGCTAATTGCAGCGAAAGGCACTCTTTTAAATTGCGCGCACCCACACCCGCGGGATCCATTTTTTGCACCCGAGCCAGTATTTTTTCGAGCTCTTCTTCTTCCACAAAAATATTTTGGGTAAAGGCTAAATCATCAACAATGGCGCGTAATTCACGCCGGATATAACCATCGTCATCAATATTACCCACTAAGTATTCGGCCACCTGTCTATCTTGATCGTTAAAACTAAAGGTGGCTAATTGGCTGATTAAATATTCGTGAAAGCTAATGCCGCCGGTAATGGGCACCTTGCTGTCTTCATCGTCTTTGGAGTAGTTGTTGGCTTGCAGGCGGTAGTCGGGCACCTCATCGTCGTTGAGGTATTCATCTACATTTATATCGTCGGCATCATTAGCCTCATCATTGGTCTCGTTTAAGTCTTGATCGTAGTCGAACTCATCGTCCTCATTGCTGTCCGTTTCACTGCCTTCATCGAGGGCGGGATTGGTTTCAATTTCTTCTTTAATTTTTTGCTCTAGGGCGAGCGTAGGCAACTGAATCAATTTCATCAGCTGGATTTGCTGAGGCGAGAGTTTCTGAAGGAGCTTTTGCTGCAGTTGCTGCTTTAACATGGGGCAAGATTAATGGCGTGAAATTACTAAAGATTGTGGCTCCTAGCAATTAGTTTGCCGAAATAGATAGTTATTACAATTTAATAATAATTAAGCAAAAAAGAAGCCCACGGAAGCAGCTCACAAAATATCCTTCGGCAATATTTTACGGGTCCAGGTTTTAAAGCGCTTGCCCTGGCTAACTTCCCCATCGGGATTGAATTCAAAAGTGGTGTGCCAAGAGTTTTCGGGCTGAAACTCAACTTCCATTCCGCGGGCTACCGATTGGGCCACTTGCGTAGATGGGATAACCGCAATGCATTCGGTATTTAAATTGGCGCTGCGGGGATCTAAATTAAAGGTGCCGATCACGGCAATTTCCTCATCAATAACCATAGACTTGGCATGCAAGCCAAAAGTCGGTTTATGTGCTAGGCTATCTTGCACTTCACCGGTCATTATTTCGAATCGCACGGCAGCATCGGGTTTAAACTCATAAATTTCTACGCCAGTAGCTAGTAGTTCTTCGCGGTCGCTTTTATAGCCACTAAAGGCTTCTACATTATCGGTAGAAGCGAGGCTATTGGTTAGGATTCTTATTTTCACGCCTCGGTCTACGGCACTTTTGAAAAGTGCGCGACTCGCCTCATCAGTAATCAAATAGGGTGATTGAATGTCAATAGATTTTTGGGCCCCATCTACCAGCGCGGCCAGCGCCTGAGTGGTTTTACCTCCGCCGCCTAGGCCTTCACTGCCGTTGTTTTTACCCGGATCATCGGAAATAAAAGCAACACTGTCTAGCCATACGATCTCTCCATCGCGCAGTAGTTTTTGGAAATTGGCGGGAAATTTATCTAAACGCTCACGTACTTGTGGCCAAAAATTTTCGGGATTACAGGCATATTCGTGCAGGCGCACAAAACGATCGGGATCGCTAACGTTCAGAGCTTCTTCGGTATGGATTTCGCTAACGGCAACACTGAGGGAGTCATTCCAAAAATCGTAAAAGGAAGTGCTCATATCGCGGGCACTTTTCCCCAAAAGCAAAACATCGCGATCGCGGAAGTTATACTCGTGATCGTAATCGAAATATTCATCGGCAATATTGCGCCCTCCCGTTATGGCTACCTTATTATCTACAATAAAAGTTTTGTTGTGCATGCGCTGGTTCGCAGAACGGAAATCGGTGGTGAACTTCTTGATCTTACTAAAAATGTTCTTCCCCAAGTTTACCCCTGGGTTGTAGATTTTAATAGTAATATTTTCGTGGGAGTCCAAGGTCAGAATATCTTGAATCCCCGTGTTTACCATGATGTCATCCACGAGAATATTCACTTTTACCCCACGGTCCGCAGCTCTTACTAAATAGTCGCAGGCGATTAAACCAATATTATCGGTAGAGAAAATAAAGTATTGAATATTAATGCTTTCCTCGGCGTATTCGGTAAACCAAGCACGCGTCACCATCGAGCCTGCCCCATCTTCTAAAGGGTAAACGCCCGTTTGGTTTAGCATTAAATCTTTGAGCCCGGCGAACTCTGCACTAAGCGAAAGAGAGTCGTTACGTTGAATGTCGGCACAGTAATTTGATTTTGTGTCGGGAATAAGGTCCGCGGGCTCTGAGCAAGCAAAAAGGACCATTAGAAGGAGAATGGAAAGGATGCGCATCTATAAAAATTTTACAAAAGAAGGCCTAAGGTAAGAATGTTCGCCATTAAGTCGGGGGGACCAAGGGCGAACATTCATGATCCTCTTTTAGAGATCTGCATTCGACTAAAAATCAGTCTCTAAGATTAGAGGGAATCAACAGGGTCTTCAAGCTTGTCAATTACTTTGGTGTCGCGGGTGTTTTTTTGCACCGCGATAGCCGAAAATAAGGCGAGGGTAAAAGCCATTCCGTAAAAGCCTTTTTCACTTAAAAGTAGATCTGCAT
>PZPB01000049.1:0-7718 GCA_003045865.1 Bacteroidota bacterium
GGGAAGAATTTCGCCACGGAATTTCACTGTGGAAACGGTACTCTGTTTGGCGAAATTAGGGGTAGTTGTAAGAGAATAAGCATTTGGATATGAACAACAAAGATCCTGAAACGAGTTCAGGATGACCGTGTTCCCAGTATATTTTAAGGTCGGAATAACCCTCCCCCATCGTCATTCCGAATTTATTTCGGAATCTTCTTCCTTTGAAAACGCTTACAAACGAATTTTCTCTCCCACAACCCAGCGATAAATCGCAGGGCTATGGAACAATCGAATTACAACCAAATTCCCTGCGAAGAAAAAAACGTCCATCATTACCGTGATCTAACTACTTTGTACTAACTACTCAATACTATCAAGCCTTCCCAATACTAGAAAAATTTCTACCTTCGCGGCGCTTATGGTTTTCTTCTTTTTAGAGGAGATTAAAAGGGAATCAGGTGTAAATCCTGAGCTTTTCCTGAAGCTGTAAATCTTTATAAATTTTTAGCCTCTTATGCCACTGTCTTCAAAGGGAAGATGGGAAGGCGCTAAAAACTGAGATGAGCCAGAAGACCTGCCGCAAGCACATAGATAATTTAGCTTTCAGGATAAAAGCCATTATAATGTAGAAGCTTGCCGTGGCATGCCTTCCATTCTAATTTTTATTCCTCCTGAAAGTTTTTTGTTCGATAACTTAAAATTAAAAACATGAACAAGAAACTATTTTTAGGAGCATTATTCTTCGTAATGCTCATTAGGCCCGCAACGGCACAATTCAATTGGCAAGATCTCGATTTTTGGGTCGGCACCGGTAGCGATTCCGCTTTATTGGTCATTGATTTTGCAGGTTCTGATTTCGATTCTTCTTATGCCTGGGGCTATCGTTATAATGGTGCGCAAACGGGCGAAGATCTACTTCTAGCCATCGCTGCCGCAGATGAAAATCTTAGTGTAAACATCGCTGGAGGATTTCTTAACGATGTAATTTACCACCGTCACGAAGGCATTGGCGGACAACCGGATTACTGGAGTACTTGGAGTGGCAGCGATACTGCTTCCCTTATAACCAATATGGGTATTGGCACAGCGCTGATAAACGGCGAGTGGTTTGCCCTTTCCTATACCGATTTTGCTCCCGCCCTAAAGCCTGGTCTACCTATCCCCGCTTTTAAACCCACTGACTTTGCCCTGTCACAAGTGCAAAACTGGTATGGCAGCGGTAACGATAGCGCCGCTTTTATTGTCGACTTCCTCAATGGGAACTCCTATGCTTGGGGCTATCTTTTCAACGATTCTATTGCAGCGAGCCAAATGTTAAACGACATCGCTAGACAAGATGCGAACCTTAGCATTAATGCCGCGGGCTTCCTTAATGATATCATCTACCTAAGTGATAGCGGCCTGGGCGGTCAACCCAATTACTGGGGCACTTGGAGCGCCACAAATGTGGGTAACTGGTATATGAATTCAGGCATCAGTCACCAAGTAAAAGCAGGCGAATTATTTGGCGCTTCCTACACCGATTTCGAACCAGCGCTACGTCCCCATGCTCCTAAAAACAATAGTGCTTTAAGCTTGCATAGCACTGAGAAAATTAGTTTTGATCTTTATCCAAATCCCGCGCATAATTTTCTAGTTATTAGCGGTCTAAGCCAAGATGGGTATTATAAAATCAGCAATAGCCAAGGACAAATAGTGCAAGCAGGTAATTTAGGTGAAGACGACAGTCCCCTAGATATTTCGTCTTTGAAAGAAGGTTTTTACTTTCTACAAATAGGTGGTAGTACTTTGACCTTCCTTAAAAAATAAAATGCGCTTTTTAATCTTTCTCCTTCTATTAAGCGGCTTTTTAGTGGCGCAACCTTTTGCCCCCGCAGCAGGAACAATCGGCACGAGGGCCATTGCCAAAGACAGCGCCATTATTGAATCTTGGGCAAGTGAATGTGTGGTGCAGCGTGGCTATTTAGACATCGCACAGAAATCACTCGGTTTAGCCAGTCACGGCGATAGCAGTGCGCCGGCCGCTTATGCAGATGGGCAAGTAGTAAGCCTAGGCGATAGTGGTGTGGCCACTTACATTCTAAGCAGCCCTCGCGCTGATATAGCGGGAGCAGATTTTGCCATTTTCGAAAACTCATTTAGCGATTCTTATCTCGAATTAGCTTTTGTAGAAGTAAGTAGCGATGGGCAGCGTTTCGTGCGTTTCCCCGCTATTTCACTTAGTCCCAGCTTAGTGCAAACGGGCAGTTTTGGTTCTAGCGATCCGCGTGACCTTAATAATTTGGCGGGGAAATACCGCGCCGATTTTGGCGTTCCCTTCGACCTCAATGAATTGAAAGATTCGACCGCAGTGAATATCCAAGCCATCACCCACATCCGCATCGTAGATGTGGTGGGATCCATCGACTCTGCCTTTGCTTCCTTCGATAAGGATGGTCGCATTATTAATGATCCCTATCCCACCGCTTTTGCATCAGGTGGTTTCGATTTAGATGCACTGGCCTTTTTAAAAGCCAATACCATTGGTCAAAAAAGTTATTCGATTAGTCAGGGACGGGCTTTTCCGCAACCCGCTCACGATTATATTAGGGTTGAGAATGCTGCTTCTTTAAAAATCCTCAGCTTAGGTGGTGTGGCCATCTGCGCAAGCAAAGGAGCGCAGATTAACTTTAACTTAGCGGCGGGGCTTTATCTTTTAGAAATTGAGCTCGAGGGTAAATTATACCGCAAAAAAATATTAATTCAATGAAAAACTGGGGCTGCATATTAGGCATTCTGTTGGCGGTCCCTAGCATTATTTGGGGCCAAAAACACGATAGCCTTTTGGAAGTGGAAGTCCTGGATTATCAAACTGAATTAGCACCGGGATTTAAGCAAGAAAGCCTAAAAGTCAGCGAGGATTTAAACAGTACTCAAAATTTGGGGGAAGCTCTGCGCGAGCTTAGTCCTATTTTTGTGCGTTCCTACGGCAGTAATGGCATTGCCACTTTATCCTTGCGCGGCACTAGCTCTAACCACACGCGCGTTACCTGGAATAATATCGATATCAGTTCGCCTAATTTGGGTTTGGTAGACTACTCTACTTTAGCTTTAAGCGCCGACGAGGAAGTAAATCTCCTTTTCGGTCTGGGCTCTATGAGCGAGGGTAGCGGTGCTTTAGGCGGTGCTTTTCAGATTAAGAGTGCCCAAAATTGGCAAAAGGGTTTTCACGGTAGTCTTAGTCAGGAAGTGGGTAGTTTTGGCCGGCAAGGCAGCAATGTAAACCTCAGCCTCGGCCAGGAAAAATTCCTATTCAATGTCAATTTGTACCAAAAGTCCGCCGCTAATAATTTTTCCTTTATCGATATCACTGCCCAGGAGAGGCCCTTGCGCGAAATGACTAATTCCGATTTTTCCCAAAAGGGGGTGAAGACCAATATTTCCTACCGCCCCTCTTCAAAAAGTCTCTTGCGTTTAAACCTCTGGTATAATGAAGTGGACCGCCAGCTTCCACCGCCTATAACGGGCGATTTAAGCAATAGCGACCAAATGCTCGATCGCAATTTAGTGGCAGTTTTGGAAGGGCATTTTTCTTCCAAACTAGGCGACTGGATGTTTAATTGGGGACAGGTTTACAATAGCAATTTGTTTTACCTCAATGCTGCGGATAGCGAAAGTGATAATCGCTTTATGAGTCAGGAAGTGAACGGCCGGTGGAAAAAAGAATTTACGCGCTTTAAACTCAAAATAGAAAGTGGTATACAAGGGAAGCTTCAAGAGGCTAGCTCTCCCTCCTATGCAGGACCCAGCGAGCGTAATCTTGGAGCGGTTTTCACTACGGTAGAAAAGAATTTCAGCGAAGATTTCGGCAGCTATGTAGTTCTTCGCAAGGAATTTAGCGAAGGCTTTGCCTTACCTCTTATGGGTTCTTTCGGCCTCTTTTATAGGGATAAAGGCCTAGCAAAATATAGCCTCGCCTACTCCAGTAATTACCGCTTGCCAAGCCTCAACGATTTATACTGGGTACCGGGTGGCAATCCCGCTTTGCGAGTAGAAAACAGTTTCTCCATCGACTTGCGTGGGCAGCGTGATTTTAAATGGCAAGGACTTCACTTTAAAGTAGATGCGACCCTTTACTATTCAGAGATTGATGACTTAATTCAGTGGCTGCCACGTAATTCGCTTTGGTCGCCCTTCAATGTGAAGTTTAGAAGAATTCTCGGTCAGGAACTGAAATTTGAAGTCTTGAAAAAGTTCAATACCTGGCAGCTCAGTAGTAGTACCCAGCTATTTATCACCCAGCAAAATCCTGGGGAGGCATCTACTGTAAAAGTGCCCTACAGCCCCAATACCAGTGCCAATGTGCAAGTAATTTTACAAGACGAAAATTGGTTGTTTCGCTACCTTTTAAATTACAGCGATTCCTACTTCACCGATGAAGGCGGCAATTTTTTCATGCCCGCTTATGCTATCTCCGATTTACAAATGGCCTATCGCTTTCCCTATAAAAAGCTGCGCTATTCGCTGGGCTTGAAGCTGCAGAATATCGGCGATTATCCCTATCAAATTTTACCCTATCGTCCGGAACCAGGATTTAACTTCCTCTTAAATTTTGCACTACGATGGTAAGAAAACTAACAGTCTATTTCTTCTCCATCTGTTTGATTACTAGCTTATCTGGCTGCGACCGAGATGTGATTGGACCGCAAGCAAGTAGGCCAGGCGAAATTAACGACAGTCGCCGCGTACTCATTATTAATGAAGGGAATTTTCAGCGTGGTAATGCGAGTATTGGTTATTATAATGCAGAAACTAACAGTTATGCAGGCGAGCATTATCAGCGAGAAAATGGACTGCCTCTAGGCGATGTTCTAGAAAGCGTTTATTACGAGCAGAACCAATTTTATGCCGTTTTAAATGGTTCTAACCGAGTAATAATTTGCGACAGCAGTTGGACTTTTGAAGCTAGTTTCGAAGGCCTGGGTGCGCCGCGTTATCTGGCGCTTCATGCAGAACGCATCTACCTAAGTGACCTATTTAAAAGTGAAATTGGGATTTACAATGCCCAGACTTTGGAGCGCGAGAAACTGTGGACGATTAATAAACCCGCCTTTGCTATCGAAGCTTGGCAAGACCAAATTATTGTGGCGGCCGATAAGGAATTACGGGTGTATGATCCGCTTTTAGGCGATAGCTTAATACAAACGATTACTCTGCCTGCGGCCATAAAAGCCTTTCTAAAAAATGGTTTATCGCAGTGGCTGGTGGTGGACAATAATGATCAGGTTTATCGCTGGGAAGCTCCGCTAGACACGTTGATTTCTTTGGGCACCTTAAATGAAAAAGGCGAACATTTTTGTTTCGATTTTAGCAGGCAAGAGTTTTATGTTCTCGCTGGCGCAGAAGTGCAGGTGTACTCCTTTTTCGGGCAAAGCTTGAGGGCAGAACGTAATTTTAGTCATGCCGCCGAAAACGTGTACGGATTCGTTTGCGATAGTACGGCGGGGCAAGTTTATATTATGGATCCAGAAGCCTTTGTGGCCCCCAGTTCTATTTATGTTTATGACAGGTTGGGAGCTTTGAAGGAACAGTTTTCGGCGGGATTTATAAGCAATGGCGCCCTAATTAGAGACTAATCTGACAATACGTCGGAAATAGGACTTAGGTCTCGCCTTTGCGGACAGGTGGTGCAAATATATTATTATGAGTACAGTAAAAGCAAACGATACGGTACGTGTACATTATACCGGAAAATTAGCTGATGGCGAAATCTTTGACGATTCTCGCGGACGCGAACCGATTGAGTTTACCCTTGGCGCTGGTCAGGTTATTCCAGGATTTGAAAAAGCAGTATTAGATATGGCGGTAAGCGATACAAAAACTGTTAACATTCCTTCTGCGGATGCTTATGGCGATCACCGCCCCGAGTTGATTCAGGCCGTTCCTTTAAGCGAGTTACCCGAAGAAATTAAGCCTGAAGTAGGCATGCAATTAGTTTCTCAAGCACCTGATGGACAGCAAATTCCTTTAGTGGTTACTGAAGTAAACGACGATAATATTATGGTAGACGCTAACTCTCCTTTAGCAGGAAAAGATTTAATCTTCGACCTAGAGTTGGTAGAAATTAAATAATTGCGTCGAGGGCTGAGGAATTATCGATCTAAAATGCTTTTAAATTAGCAATCTTTAGTAGATTTGCAGCCCTCAAATCGGGATGTAGCTCAGTTGGTAGAGTGCACGTCTGGGGGGCGTGAGGCCGCAAGTTCAAGTCTTGTCATCCCGACTTTAAAAAAGGCTTTCAGGAAACTGGAAGTCTTTTTTTATTGACGCTAAGCCGAGATCATTTTGCTCTATGGAATTGAGTCGCCCAACACCTCCACTTCAAAACGCTTACCGAAGGCCCAAGGGAAATCCTTTAGATTTATATCTACGGCCATCAAACAGACCACATCTGTTTCCTTAAGTATCTCCTTTAAGCTGCTGGCAGTAGGGTCCTCTGCATAATCAATCTCACTATACTTTAGTGCCCGAATATGATAGTAATAAAAAAGCGGATCGTCAAAAAGCTTATTAGCAAAACCAGAAGTATACAATTGAAAGAAAAAACTATCGGATATCATTAAAAGCTTGGGCTTTTTGCCAGTAGTGAAAGTATTTGCTTGGTATGCTAATTTTTGTCGTGGCAGCGGAAACATTAGGTTCAAAGACGACTCGATATCAAATTCTACTGCATCGTAATTTTTGCTAAAGATTAGAGAGTCCACTTGCATGCGAGGACCATTGAAACCATAATATGAGTTTAGATAAGCTGATACGCTATCTAAGGCAAACTGAGCGCCATAAGTACTCCAATGTATGCCTTGGTTTGAAAAAAGTGGAACAGAAGAACTCTGCTTAATGGATAAGAATGCCTTGCGGAAATCGAGAAAAGGAATTTCATACTTGTTCAAGTAGTAGAGCCAATTTTTATAATTAGTGGAATCTAATTCAGACTCGAGCGGTAGATTATACTCTGATTGATAATAAGAAGTTTTATCGGGCGCGATAATAACCAAACTAGCTTTGCCTTGCTTCTCCATATAAGCAGCTAGGTTTTTCAGCTGGCCGCAGCGTTCCTTTATCTGACTAATGGTTGTTCTATTCCCTCCTAAGTAACTATCCAAATATTCGGTTGTAATTAGATTCTTACCATACTCGCGTACCTCTGCATTAGCGAATTCACCAAAGCAGGAATACTTTAATTGATTGGCCAATCTTACGGCAGTAGAACGAAAGCCGAAATTTTGATTATTATACTTTTCATACTGATTTTGGAATTCTTCTGAAAACCAATTTTCCATCGTAAAGACCGGTACAGCTTCCTCCTTAATGCCTCCTTTTAACTTCTCGACCTTATGAATTCCCGTAAACTGTTGTAACAGTAGATAGGCCGGAACTAACAGTAAGCTCGCCTTTAGAATAGCTATGTAGTTAAATTTTTTCACTAAAATCTAAAATAGATAAAAGGATTAAAAGTGGAGGTTGTTAACCAAGCAACGGATAGGCCTAGTAGTATTATGCTGATGCCAAACTTAAGGTGGTTTTGTCCCCCTTTGGTTGATTCTCTAAAAGATGATGACTCCAGCTTTTTAGCCCATGGCAATAAGTTTATAAATGAAAACAAGAAAGCGAATGCCAGTACCGCTGCTTGTTGTATGGTCAAATCTATCTGCGAAAAATCAATGGAACCAGTAAATAATACTGTGTAGTAATTTAAG
>PZPB01000049.1:7728-18931 GCA_003045865.1 Bacteroidota bacterium
CTAAATATTACCCAGCCCAGCATGGCGACGAAAAAGGTGAAGAAGATCGAGATGAAACCCGGTATACGTTTTAAAAAACTAATTAAGAATAGCTTATCTAAAACTAGAAAGAAGCCATGGAAGACACCCCAGGCAATGAAGTTCCATGCGGCGCCATGCCATAATCCAGAAATCAAAAAGACGAGCCATAAGTTTAGATAGTTCCGAAACAGACCCTTTTTATTTCCTCCTAAAGGGATATATAAATAATCGCGCATCCAGGCTCCGAGCGTAATATGCCATCTGCGCCAGAACTCGGTAATACTTTTTGAAATGTAGGGATTATTAAAATTTTCAGGGAAATTAAAACCCATCATCATCCCCAGTCCTATGGCCATATCGGAATAGCCGGAAAAGTCGAAATATATTTGAAAAGTATAAGCCAAAATCCCCAGCCATGCCTGCGGCGAACTAAGATCAGAGATTTCCCCATCAATAATACCATCTGCCAAAGCGCCCATGGCGTTTGCAATCAGTACTTTTTTGGCCAATCCTAAGGCAAAGCGATACATACCCTGGATAAACTGGGTATAGCGATGGCTTCGGCTACGCAGCTCACTAGCAATACTAGAAAAACGCACAATAGGCCCTGCAATCATTTGCGGGAAAAGCATGATATAGAGCAAATAGTCCGTCACTTTATCTAGCGGCTTATCCACTCTACGGTAGATGTCTATTGAATAGGTAAGCGTTTGAAAAGTGTAAAAACTAATTCCGATGGGGAGAGCGATCGCGGTCCAACTAAGTCCCCCAAAGCCCATTTCAGAAAGAACAGTATTGATGTTTTCTACAAAAAAATTAGCATACTTAAAATAAGCAAGGAGGCCTACATTCAACAATACAGAAAGGCATAGAAAAAGCTTTCTAGCCTGCTCTGAGACTTGCTTATACATGTGCCTTACTAGATAAAAATCTATAAAAGTTGAGACCAATAAAATGAAAACAAACTGCGGTGCTCCCCAAGCATAGAATACAATGGAGAATAGCAAAGCCGTCTCATTCTTCCAGTTTTCAGGAACTAAAAAGTAGACCCATAAAAATAGTGGCAGAAAATAAAGTAAGAAGGTAATACTGCTAAAAACCATACTGCAAATAAGGCGGATAAACTTAGTGAATATTGCTAATCCTGAGAAGGCAGTCTGGTACTCTTCTGCCGTGACATTTCAAGCCTAAAATTTATCAAAGAAAAACTTATTATATTTCTCACCAAACTAAATAATGTAAGTTCTACGATAAACAATATACTCAGGTTTTCAATAAAGGGAAATGAATATTCTGGCCTCAGTATAAATTTCTGGTCTTCTCAAATATGGGTATCTATTGCCAGGTTTATTGCTACCTTTTCGAAAAATATCACTTTCACCCCCTTATTGTTGCGATTAGTTTATATCCTCTCTCTAAAATTCACCTTTTCTTCTTGAAAATAGTCTCGGAAGAGGATTTTTCTTAATTACTTTTACCGCATGAATACTTTCGAAGATCTAAAGATCAAAAAGCAATTGCTTAAAGCCCTCAATGATTTAGGCTATGAGCAACAAACTCCCATTCAGCAGGCCTCCTACTCGCCCATTTTAGCGGGCGCCGATTTTGTGGGTATTGCCCAAACTGGAACGGGAAAAACCTTTGCTTATGTGCTGCCTATTTTGCAGGATTTAAAGTATTCCGAGCAACCTCATCCGCGCGTTTTAATAATGGCGCCTACCCGCGAACTGGTAATTCAAATTGTGGAGCAGATTGAAAAATTAAGTCCCTACATTAACTTACGGGTACTAGGCGTTTTTGGAGGGAGCAATAATATCAAACCTCAAAAGCTCGCGGTACTAGAAGGTCAAGATATAATTGTTGGCACACCACGTAGACTTTATGATCTATTTCTTTCCAACGCCTTACGCTTAAAATCTATCAAAAAACTGGTGATTGATGAAGTGGACATTATGCTCGACTTTGGCTATCGCACGCAGTTAAAAAACATCTTCGAACACCTACCCACCAAAAGGCAAAACATACTTTTCTCGGCCACGATGACGAGTTATGTAGATGAATTAATTGATGATTTTCTGGTTAATCCGGTAAAGAAAACTATTTCTATCAGTGGTACTCCGCTAGATAGTATTCGTCAAGAATCGTATGCCGCTCGAAACTTTTATACCAAGGCCAATTTATTAAAACACATTTTGCAAGATGAGGAGGAGTTTAGCAAAGTATTAGTCTTTGTAGGCACCAAATCAGATGCCGATAGACTTTTTGATCTTTTAAGCGAAGAGGCCAAAGACATTGCGCTTATTCATGCTGGTAAAGAGCAAAATTATCGGACAAAATCAATCGAGGGTTTTGCCGATGGCAGCAGTAGAGTTTTAATTGCCACAGACGTAATTGCACGTGGTATCGACATTGAAAAGATTAGCGCGGTAATTAGTTTTAATACCCCTTTCTATCCCGAAAACTACATACACCGCATCGGTAGAACGGGACGTGCTGGCGAATCGGGAAGAGCGATTCTCTTTTTCAGTGAAAAGGAAATTGGACAAAAAGAAGCGATTGAAAGCTTGATGAATCAAGAAATTCCTTTAAATCCTTTCCCCGAAGAGGTGCAAGTTAGTACTCAGCTTACGCCCGATGAAAAAACAAACCCCGTAGAACAACTAGAACCAGAAGACTCTAAGAAAAGAGTGAAAGGCGGTGCCTCTTTTCACGAAAAAGCGGCGAAAAACAGCAAAGCGAAAGAGAAGAAGAAGAGCTACAAAACGGCTATGAAGGAGAAGTTTAAAAAACCTATTGGCAAAGGGGATAAGATTCAAAACCGTAAAAAGAAGAATCGAAAGAAATAATAGTGAGTTATTTAAGCACTCGAATATTGTAGATTTTTTACATTTTATACCCAATCATTATTTACTTAATAAAAATTAAAAGCCATTGCGTGACAACTTCTCGCAACGGCTTTTTTTGGCGAAAATCCTTTGGGTTTTAGACAACCTTTTGAAAGATTAGCTGTCAATTTTATACTCAGGAAGTTTTAAAATACTTCGCTGGCTAATTAAGGCTTTCTCTTCTTCAAACCAAGTCCTAATTTTAAAATTCAAAATTTAGAACATGACCCGATTAGCATCCTTTCTCCTTATTCTAAGTTCTTTATCGCTTTCTGCTCAACCTGCTTTAGTGCGAGAAAAAGCTTCGCGACTTGATTATGAAATGAATAGTAATGGCGACATAGCTTTAATATATACCATTTGGACAAACACGGCCTCGGACTTTTTCTTTTTTAATTCCTCCCCCACTAGCACCGTCGACTTGGTAGCCCCACCGCTATCTTTTACTAGGTCTCTTACTTTCGATACTATTAGTTCCCGTTTTATTTATGCTGACACCTGTAGAGAGGACATTATTGAAATGGTTTTTCGTTCTAATTTCTTTGGCCCCACTCCTTATATGAACGGCGGCTCTCCTGTGGACTTCGAGGTGGGTATGCTCAATTTCTTGCGTGATCAAGCTGATAATATGCACAGCGCTAGTAATTTAAATGCTAAGCTTCGCTTATATCCGCATCAAGATATAAACGGACAATGGGTATTCGATAGTACCGGTACCATCAATAGTCCGCTTGAACGACCTTTGGCTTATCCGCGCATCGGAAAAAGAACTACCCTACCTCTCGGTGCACAAAGCTTAGGGCCCGGAGTAGATTCAGTAAAAGTATTTCGCCGCCCCTGGGGCCCTGGTATTAGCTTTAAGCCTGGCTTTAATTATTTCTATCCCTTTCCAGATGTTGATGAAAGTCCTCTAAACGGTAATAATATATTCTCCATTCCGCAAAGGAGCTTCAGTTTTGAAGTGAATACTAGCGCAAATCTACCTTATCTTCCTTTTGAATGTGCCTTTCCTTTGCGCTATGAATATTATTCTGCCCAAGGAAAATTTGCAGAAAGCAATGTTTATGGATACGCCGCCTTTTATGCTGCAGCAGGTATAAGCGATGCCGTGGCCAGCTTTAATGCCAATGGGCAATTCGCACCAATCGCTGGAAAAGTTACGCAAGACACTGTGGAAATTTGGCTGGGTGATACTATACAAATTGATCTCTTTGCCTTTAAAAATGGGGACAATTTAAACTGGTCGCTCGACTTTGATGGTATTAGCCCTGGCTTTAAACCTGCTAATGCAAATAATTGGCAAAGCGGGACTTTTAGTTCACTCAATGCCAATGGATCTTTCAATGCTGTGGGGCAATCGCAAGCGCGTTTTACTTGGGTACCCGGTTTGAATAATTACTTTCAAGGGCCTAAAAATTTTAGATTAATCTTCAATTTAGGTCAAGGTACTTGCAGTAATATAAAAGAGAAAACGTTGGAGCTATTGGTACAATTAAAAATGCCGCTGCAAATATTAACGACTTATGGAACAGCCATCGATGATACCCTATTAACTTGCAATGGCGACTTTAACAGTGGTATTAACTTATATGTTAACGCCATGGACGACAGTACTTCTTTCTATTGGTCGCCCGGGTATATTTTTGGAGGTAGAGATTCTTCTTTTTATCAATGGCCTAGCTTCGATACTTTACCCAATGGATATATCTATATCCGCCGCTTTAGTGATGATAGAGCGATAGATTCTGTTTTTATTAAAAATCTGGTTTGGCCCGACACTTTAGTAAGTTTATATGTAAAAAATGACTGGATTCACTTGCCTGATAGCATTAAAGAAAATCGTTCTTGGTATTTCAATAATCTTGCTGTCGACTATGCAAATTATGATAGTCTACCCGTTCTCGGTTCCGGTCATTACCGTTCTTGGTATTATCAAGAAAACTACTGTTCGACTCCCACCGATAGCATCTGGCTTGAGGATAGATTTTTAGCAGCAAATTTTGACCATCGTGATAGTCTGTATCAGTATACTACTCTTTTGTGGGGCAACGATAGCGTATTTAGGTTGAGTTTTGAGGACCCTGTTTCCTCTATTTACCTGAAAGAAATCAATCTATTACAAGTGGAAAATAGAAGCACCCAAGCTCGTACCTTAAAATACAGTTTTGGCGATACAAACGGAGTAATATTGGAAGACAGCTTAATTATTAGCCCTAGTCCCACTAGTCGCTTTCATCAAATCCCTATAGAATTTGCGATAGCCGCTCAAACAACCTACTATTTAGAAATCCAGCTTGCAGATGACCTGAGAGTGGGAGCCTACCGAGATATTAACTTTCCCCAAGAAATTAGAGTAAGTAGACCCATGGATTTCCTCAGTTTTGAAAAAGCGAAAGGCAGTGGCCCGCTCATTCCCGACTCACGTCCCTTTGGAATAGGTATGGTATTCGATAATTTTGTGAGCATCCACGAAACTGAATCAAAATCCTGGACCATTTATCCTAATCCTGCGCAGCAATACCTTTCGGTAGATGGGATAAACGAAAAGTCTACGCCCTTTACCATTACCGATTTACATGGACGAATTTTACAATCTGGAAGTCTCGATGAGAGCGGGCCTATTGTATTAAAAAACCTGCCCCAAGGGTCGTATATTATACAGATTGGTAATGAACATCAGATTTTCATGCATCAGTAGCTGATATAATTTTTGGTTTACATCTCAATAAAATCCCTTCGCCTTTGAGAGTCTCAAGCAGAGGGTTTTGCGGTTTTCATTTCGAAGACCGAAACATGCGTCGATGGCAGGAAGTCAATTTCAAATACCACAGGTCAGCGGTTTAATATCTCAAAGCGGCAGCGGTCCCGCCAAGATTTGTATTATTGTAGCCTAATCGATCCAGAGAATTCTACCCTTAAATTTAAGCAATGCCACAACCATTTCATCTCGCCATTCCCGTTAAAGAACTTTCAGAAACGCGTGTATTCTACCGTGATGTTCTCGGCTTTAAAGAAGGGCGTAGTTCCGATCATTGGGTTGATTTAGATTTCTTTGGACATCAGTTGGTTTTGCATCTCAGCGAAAGCGCCAGCGAAAATGTAAGTAATCCCGTAGATGGCAAAGACGTGCCCGTACCGCATTTTGGAGTGGTTTTAGAATGGCAGCAATGGCATGACTTCCGCGATTTATGTATTGCGAAAAATATTGATTTTGTAATTGAACCTTATATCCGCTTTGCCGGTCAAGTGGGCGAACAGGCTACCATGTTTTTCCTCGACCCTAGCGGTAATGCTCTGGAGTTTAAAGCTTTTAGGGATCCGTCGCAGCTTTTTGCCTCATAGAAAATCAATAAAGCTCAACGGTCTGATATCTAAAAGTGTCAACGGTCTCAAAAATCAATTGAATTTCCTCTCCTTTAAGTGCTTCCTTTTTTCTACAGAATTACAACCGAATTGCTCTCTAAACACTTACTGCCTCCTTACCCACCGAATATATTTGTCCCTATTGATATTGTGCACGCGCAAACTACTGGCGAAGGAGTGATAACCGGGCTTTTCGGGGTTGGCACACATGAAAATATAGCGGTGTTGCTCCGCATTTAAAACGGCATCAATGGCTTGGGCATTTGGTATGCGAATGGGGCCAGGCGGTAAGCCTTTATAGAGATAGGTATTATAAGGTGAATCGTATTCTAAGTCGCGAAAAAGTACCCGACGAATGACAGTATCGGGGAACTCCTGCTGAATGGCATATATAACCGTGGGGTCGCTTTGCAATTTTATGCCACGCTTAATGCGGTTTAAATATAAGCCCGCAACCGTGGGCATTTCATCGGGTTTGGCAGTTTCCGCTTCCACAATACTGGCCAAACTTACCACCTCCTGCTCACTTAAGCCCGAACGCTTTAATGCGGCCTCGCGTGATTCCCAAAACTTTTTATTCTCTTTAATCATCCGCTCTAAGGTCGCTTGCGCAGATGTGTTCCAATAAAGCTGATAGGTATTGGGCCTAAAAATCCCTAAAACTGTACGAGGCGATAAATCGTATTCCGCTAAGGCTTCCTCTGAATTAAAAAGAGACAAAAAAGAATCCGCTGGGGCTTCCAATTGTGCTCCAAAAAAATCGGCCAAATCGCGCTTATACTTAATATTGTTGAGAATAATATTAATCGCTGCTTGCTTGCCTGCCCGCAAATGGTTTACCAACTGATTGTTATTCCAATTGTTCTCAATCTTATAACGACCGGGACGAATTTTCGACCAATAAGACTTTCGTTGCGCTACCCAAATAAAGGATGCGGTGTCTTTCAAATAAGGATTGAGACTATCTAAAAGCTGATCTGCGGAAGCACCGGTGGGAATATAAAGGAAGACCTCATCTTGCTCCAGCTCCACATTTACGTCAAAAATCCGCTTGTAATAGTCATAACTTAAAAAAGCGCTTAGGAGCAGAATTGCCGTAACAATTAGGAATACTTTCTTCTTCAATTAAAAACGAGTATTAAGCAAAGCTTGGGCCTGCTGATTCGTAGGGTTGATGCGCACCACTTCTTCTAAAGCAGATTTTAAAACGCCCTCCTCCCCTTTTTGTAGCGCTAAGTTAGCCCAGTTTAACCAAGCCAATTCATAATCGGGGTAAAATTTTAAGGCCCGCTGAAGGTAGGATTCCGCTTTGGCTAAATCTCCTTCCCGTAAATACAAATAAGCCAAATTATTAAGAGCTTCTTTATGGCGGTCGTAGCCTGATAGGATTTTAAGGAAGCCTTCTTCAGCCTGCATTATTTTGCCTTGCTTAAACCAAGTGAGGGATAGCTTATTCTGGAAATCTAATTCGGAGCTAGCAAGTTTTACCGCTTGTTGGTAAAAAGCTTCTGCTCGCTCTAAGTTCTTAGCGGCATCGTAAGCCTGACCAATGCGATAAGCCGTCCAAGCATCTTGATTTTCGAAGCTTTCTGCTTTTAAATTTTGCAAGACATTTTCCGCACCTTGCGCATCTACATAAGTGGCTAATGCAGGAAGGTTATTTTTTAGGAAATAGAAATAGGACCATAAATAAGCGGCTTCTTTAAGACTACCATGGGTTTTAGTTATGAAATACTCCGCGCTATCTAAGTATTGTTCTTGGGCACTAAACCGCTCATATTGTTGAAGATAAGCCAAAGCCTTAGTGCGATTCGAGGGCTGCTTGGCATTAATTGCTTCTAAAGCTAAAAAGCGTTTCCCCTCTTTTTCAGCACTTACAAGTTTATCGTAAAGAGCCTGGGGACGGCGGATATAATGATCGTGCACGGTAACGTGCGGAATATCGGTACTGCTGGAAGGCGGCATATGGCAAGCCACGCAATTATAGTTTTGAGTAATGAGATCTTTTTGTGGCGCGCTGCAACTAAAATTAGGGGCTTCGCCGTGGCAAGATTGACATTGCGTGTTGAAATTAAGGAGATTGGTTTCCTTAATTGAGAAGTGGGGATTATGACAAGAAGTACAACTAAAGGTCTCGGGATTAGAGATATAGCATTTACTTAATTTAAAACGATCGGCATGGGAAGCCATAATAAAATCGTCTGCATTACCCTCGTAGCGCGGTAAGAAAACCGCCATTACTTCCTCCAAGCGCATGCCCGGTTTGAAATCGTAAAAGCTCTTCCCTTCCTTTAAAACCGCATTGCCTTGCAGATGACAACGCTGACAAATTTCAAATTGCAATTGGGCGGAAAGTCTTTTGGGGTTTACGATAGTGCGATCAGCTTCTTGAGCGGTATCGGTAATATTGCCCGCCATAATTTTTTTATAGTGCAATTCTCCCGGGCCATGGCAACGTTCGCAATTAATACCTTGATCGATTTGCGAAAACTTATTGGTGCTGCCCTTCACAAAATTGAGCGGCATTGCATTGTGGCACGACATACACTCGAGGCCGATGGGACGACTAAAGCGGGTGTTATTTCCCTCTTCAAAACCCGGTGGGAAATCGAGTTTTCCTTTTTGAGCATACCAAGTAAAGGGCGCCTGAAAAAGATAATCTTGATGATGATACAAGTGTGAATTGGTATGCTGTCCGCTGCCAATTACATAATCAATTCTCTGCCGCAAATTGTGCACGGTATCCTTTCCGCGCAAGCGAAACTCTTGCACATAAAGGCTGTCATTCTGCCAATAGGGACGATAATAAAGGTCTTGGTATTTATCATAAATAATCGAATCGCCCTGAATCTGCGCGATACTTTTTTCACGCGTGGCTGCTCCAAAAGATTGCCCCATTCCCGTTTTGATGAAGGTTTGATGCACATTGGCGTGACAAGTTTTGCAGGTTTCCATGCCGATATAGCCCACCGAATCGGCGTGATTAAGCCAATAGAAGTCCTCCGCTTCCGCTAGAAGCGTATTTTTTTCCTCTTTTTTTTCTTCCCGACATTGGGCCAGGGCGAAAATTAAAAGGCTAATAAGTGTAATCAGAACACCTTTCTTCATGGCTTAAAATATTAGCTGCAGCAGATGTTCATCTTCCCAATTTTCTCCC
Source organism: Bacteroidota bacterium (assembly GCA_003045865.1). Lineage (GTDB taxonomy): Bacteria > Bacteroidota > Bacteroidia > Flavobacteriales > Schleiferiaceae > Croceimicrobium. The sequence continues at coordinate 17,155 of PZPB01000049.1, forward strand.
TGACGAAACCATTGTGCGCGCACACCTATTTCTTTAAAACCTGAGGCTTTAAAAAGTTTAAGACTGCCCGCATTATTTGCGCCAATGCTAGCATATAATTGCTTTAAATCAAAAGCTTTTTGTGCGTAATTAATTAAGATTTGTAAGGCTTCTTGCGCATTGCCTTGGCGACGATCTTCCTGTGCCCCAATTAAAATTCCAATGCCCGCCCGTCGATTATTAAAATCGAAATCGTACAAATCAACCAATCCAATCGCGCGGCCTTCCCGTTCAATTACCAAACGCAATTGCTTGACTTCATAAATATCCTGATGCGCTTGGGCGAGATAGGCTTTTAAGATATGCCTAGAAAAAGGCACTTGCTGCTGAGAATATTGCCAGTTCTCGGTATTATTCTCCCAACGCTCTAAAAGTTCTAAATCCTCGGGTTCGAGGGCGCGCAGTTTTATATGTTTACCCTGAAGACTTAACAAGGTAATTCGCCTTTAAAAACGTAAGTCGCTGGTCCTTGCAACCAAATGTTATGGTATTTGCCATCTGCCGAAAGGCTAAAACTGAGTTTTAAATTTCCGCCTTTGGTGCGTACTGCCACCGACTGACTGCTAATTTTTCCAGCAGCGAAAGCAGTTAAAGCCGCCGCGGTAACTCCCGTGCCACAGCTGAAAGTCTCGTCTTCCACCCCTCTTTCGTAAGTGCGCATGCTAAGGGAATCGCCCTCTACTTTTACATAATTCACATTCACGCCTTCTTGCTTATAATGCTCATTATAGCGAATGGCTTGCGCCTCTTCTATTAGGTCTAAAGTTTCGAGCTCATCTGCGAAAGCAACGTGATGCGGCGAACCGGTATCCGCAAAATAATCGGCACCGATGCGAGAAATTTCTTCGACATCTATCATCTGTAAAGCTACTTCAGCGCCCATTATTGTGGCCTGATGTTCGCCGTCGATGGCTTCAAATTTCATTTGCTCGCCTACTGCTTGCAAATCTGCCGCAAAGCGAGCGATGCAGCGACCGCCATTGCCACACATGGTGCTTTCGCGCCCATCACTATTGTAATAGATCATGCGGAAGTCGAGGGTGGGATGCGGGGCCAGAATAATCAAACCATCGGCTCCTATTCCGAAGCGTCGGTGGCAAAGTTGCGCTATGTCATTCTGACTTAATGACGGAATTTCTTGCCGACCATCGATCATTATAAAGTCATTACCTGTACCTTGGTACTTATAAAAGGAGATTGCTTTCAAGAGGCTGTTAAATTGTCGTTAAAGCTAATTATTACCTAACAATAGCTAGGGGGCTGGAACAGTTATTGAAAAATATTTGTTGCAAATTAAACAAGAACCGAGGATATGAAGAGTATTGTAAAAATCATTTTAGTTTCTGCCTTAGGCGGATTTATAAGTTTGGGCACTTATAAAATGTTTTTTGAGAAGCCTGAAGTGCGAACTTATATAGAAACCCAGCCCACCCAACAGGCCCAACACACCAAATTTAGTGGTCCCGACCCTTCGATCGATTTTGTGATGGCGGCAGAGAAAAGTATCAACTCTGTGGTACATGTAAAAACGGCCGTTCGTACTACTTACAATCAAATGCAAAGTCCCTTAGATTTCTTTTTTGGCGCCCCGCAAGGAGGAGGACAAGAACGGATGCAACTAGGCACCGGCTCTGGGGTAATTATTAGCAGCGATGGTTATATCGTTACCAATAACCACGTAATTGATAGAGCCGAAGAAATAGTAGTTAGTCTAAATTCAGGCGAAGACTATAAAGCA
>PZPB01000050.1 GCA_003045865.1 Bacteroidota bacterium
TTTGCTTAACTCTTGGGCGGCATACACGCCATCTTCTGCCAGCAAAGAATCTGAGTAGTAGCGCTGCGCGGCCAAATCATATTGCGCTTGCAACGCTGTGCGCTGCTGCCAACTGCGTTTGTAAAACAAGTGGTAATTGGTCAATTGGGCTTTTACAGCGGCAATTTGCATGGGGTAGGCGCGCTGGCTATAAAACTGTGCCAATTCTGTATAGGCCATTTTTAGGTTTTGGTAGGCGGGCTGCACATCGCCAAGTTGCAGCGCGGGCCAATCATGCCCTGGCAGCAGGGTATCCGTTTCTTGCCAACGGGTTTTAAAGGTAGCCAAAGCGCTATCCACTTTAGTGACGTGCCTATAGTTGGCCTCATTTTCTAAAACAGCAACTATTTCTCCTTTGCGCACTGCGCTGCCATCGGCTGCCAAAAATTGGGCAAAGCGCCCACTTTTTTGTGCCAGCAGGTTTTGGGGCGGGTTACTGCCCGAAACAACCACCGGAGCCGCAATAACATCAGGGTAGCGTACAAAGGCAGCGCCCAACAACAAGGCTGCTACAACTAGAAAAATGACTGCCGTACCCCAGCGTAATAACCAGCCGGGCGGCTTGCCCAGCAAAGCGCTTACGCGTTGACTATGGTGGTTAATCTCCGGCATTAGTTACCCAATTCGAGTTGGTTTTTTACAAGTTCATAGTACTTACCTCGCTTGGCGGTTAGTTGGTTGTGTGTGCCTTCTTCTGCAATTTGGCCCTGCTCTAGCACCACAATTTTATCTGCGTTTTGCACTGTGCTTAGCCGATGCGCCACCACCACCACGGTTTTGCCTTCAAAAAAGCGGTTTAGGTTTTCCATAATCACCTTTTCGTTGTTGGCATCTAGGGCATTGGTGGCTTCGTCAAAAAAGAGGTACTCGGGGTTTTTATACACCGAACGGGCAATAAGCAAGCGTTGTTTTTGGCCGCTGCTCAGGCCTTGCCCCTCAACACCAATTTTGGTTTGGTAGCCCATGGGCAGTTCTTCGATGTAGCTTTTTATGTTGGCGGTGTTTGCGGCAAAATCCAGCCGCTGCCTATCAATTTCTTCTACCCCAATAGCGATGTTTTTGGCAATGGTGTCGTTAAAAATATAGCCCTCTTGCATCACCGTGCCGCAGCTTTGGCGCCAAGTGGTGGGGTGCAAGGTTTGCAGCGGCACAGCGCCCAATTTTATTTCGCCTTTTTCTGGCGGATAAAATTGCAGCAACAATTTTAGCAGCGTGGTTTTACCGCTGCCGCTGCTGCCCACAATGGCGGTGGTTTTGCCGTGCGGTATGTGCAGGGTAATATCTGCTAATACCAGCGCTTCATCAGGGCCACCATAGCGAAAGTTGAGGCCGGTTAACTGCAAGCCCGCTGCGGGTGGCAGGGTGTTTTGCAGGGTTTCATCGGCTTTAATTTCGTCTTCGCGCTCGCGTATTTCGCCCAAGCGCTCTAAACTTATCTTGGCATCTTGGGCACTTTGTATAAAGCCAATCAGTTGACTAATGGGGTTGTTGAGCTGCCCGATGATGTATTGGATGGAGAGCATCATACCCAGGGTTATGGCTCCATCTAACACAAACTTGGCTGCCAAAAAGGTGATAATGATGTTTTTAAGTTGATCGATGGTGCTGGCGCCAATGCTTTGGCTTTGCTCCAGCTTTAGGCTCTCTACGCTAATTTTATACAGCCGTGCCTGCAAATCTTCCCACTGCCAACGGAACTGACTCTCGCTGGTGTGCAGCTTAATTTCTTGCATGCCGCTAATGAGTTGTATCAGCGCGCTTTGGTTTTCGCTTAGGCGGTTAAACTGCTTGTAATCGAGCTCCTTTCTCCGCTTTAAAAAAAGCAATACCCAGGTAATGTAGAGCGCACTGCCCACCATAAACACGGTAAAAATAATCCAGTTGTAATACAGCAACACGCCACCAAACAGCAGCAGGTTTACCATGCTAAACAGCGTGTTTAGCGTGCCTGCGGTTAAGAAGTTTTCAATGCGCCTATTGTCGTTTATGCGCTGCATAATGTCGCCATGCATTTTGGCATCAAAAAAGGCGATGGGTAGCTTCATGAGTTTAAACAGAAAATCGCTGGCCAGGCGGATGTTTACGCGGGCGCTGATGTGCAGTAAAATCCAACTACGGATAAACTGCACGGCAGTGCTGCTAAAAAACAGCATGAGCTGGGCGGCCAGCACCACATAAATAAAGTTGAGGTTGTTTTGGTTGATACCAATATCTACCACCGCCTGGGTGAGGAAGGGAAAAATTAGCTGTAACACGCTACCCACGAGTAAACCCAAAAACAATTGCCCAATGAGTTTTTTATAGGCGGTGAGGTAGCGAAATAAAAAACCGAAACGCTGGGTTTCGGCTTTTTCATCTTGCTGCAGCTGTAGCTGCGGTGTGGGTTCTAACAGCAGCGCTACGCCTTGCCCATCTTGCCGTTTGTGTTGCCAATGCTGCACAAACTCTGTTGGGGTAAACGTTACCAAGCCATGGGCGGGGTCTGCCACATAAATTTTTTTGGCGGTGGCTTTATACACCACCACAAAGTGCTGTTGGTTCCAGTGCACAATGGCGGGCAGGGGGGCATCTGTAACCAACTGTTCTAAGCTAATGCTTACGCCAAGGGTTTTAAAGCCAAGGGTTTCTGCCGCACGGCTTATGCCCAGCAAACTTACCCCCAAGCGTCCCACGTGGCTCAATTGGCGCAGGCGCGGCCAGCTCACCTCACGGCCATGGTGCATGGCCACCATTTTGAGGCAGGCAATGCCGCACTCCATGGAGTCGCGTTGTTGGTATGTTTTGAAATTCTTAGACATTTCTGTCAACTACCCCGCCCACCTTAGGCGGGCACCCCTTCGTTCTCGAAGGGGAAGGCTTCCCAATAAAGATTAGTCTTCGCCCCACAGTTCTTCGTTTATTTCGGCAATGCGCTCGTGGTCTATGCTAAAGCCGCTGGCATCGCTTTCTACGCCACATTCTGCCAAGGTGCGGTAGCCTTCTTCGCCTTTCCATTTGGCTATGTAGGGGTTGTAGTTGCATTCGGATTGGTAAAAGAAGGTCCCATCAGACCTATTCAACACTTTCCTTGAATCAAAACAGCATCGTCTAAACTCACACTCCTTACAAATATCAACATCCTCTTTTGTAACATTATATTCTGTCAAATGTCGTAATCCATTTTTGTCAAAAACTGACCTTTTGTAAAAAAAAAGGTTATGTATTTGACTTAATAAAAACGCCTCATGGCTAAATTCCATAAAATTAAGGCTAGGTACTGATACTTTAAGTCCTTCTATGAACAAAACATTAACTCCGTTTACAACCTCCATTGCATTAAAAGGACTTGCGTAAACAAATAAGATATCTAATTTAACACATGTATCTTTATCCTCCAATAAGTCCCACTTAAACTGACAATATTCCAAATGAATGGCCATTGATCTTATCGGAGAGTTTAACGACCTTATTAACAAATGAAAAATATCTTCTTTTAAGTCGACATGAAATTCACAATATGGCACATTTATATTTTCAATAATCAAAAATGACTCATCAATAACATTTTTATCATTTCCGTATATTTCCAACATATGGATGACGAAAGGAATTTCTATTTGTTCATAATCCAAATTACATCCATCGAAAATTTCAGTTTCATTTACCGACATGTAAATTTCTAAACTTGAATCTAATTCATTATAATTCACAAAGCTAATTCCATCCGACCTGTCAGAATCAATGATTAATTTACCTTTATATCCTTCAACAAGGTGTAAACTAGGATATAGCCTAGGAGGTTTATTCCTCTTTGTTTTTAAATGCGAACTCATACTGAGTGAACTTTGAAAATGGTGTTCTAGCTAGCATATACTTAGAACCATGAACCCTTGATTCTCTAGTGCCCTTTCTTTCCTCATATGACTTTATTTGCCACCATGCAGATACTAAAGGTTTATTCATAAGTATTCGCAATAAATTTTTCGACATAATATGCGCCAGGAAATGAAACCTGCGCAAATTGCCCCTCTGGATTAACCTCTAAAAAAGTATATTGACCAAACCGATCAAGTATGAGGTCAATAGAACCAGAATTTAGCTCTAACAAATCCATCAAATTTCTCAATTTCTCCTCTATTCCATTGGGCAATTTCAACCTTAGAACTCTATTTGGTTTGTTCCTATCATACCTCCTAAAATCTACTTTTGTTTGCGGATTTCTTTGACTCATTATAGCAGTGGTGAAAAATGTCCTTGAGGCAAAGAATACCCTCACATCCGCAAGCTTTTGTATTTGTGGTTGTATTAGAGAAGGAAAGAACTCCTCAACACTTGGTATTTCAACAACTCTTTCAGTGTAATAATTCAACTCTTTACCACCTGTTCTCGCATATCCATTTGAAATTGCCTTCGTGATTAATGCCTTATAATTTGAAATACCCATTCGTAATTGAGAACAATTTGAAATAATATGCGTATCAGGTATATTTAATCCGCATAATGCCGCCTTTCGCATAATTTCTATCTTAGAAAAACTAGCGTTGTCTACAAAATTACCAAACATTGATATGGAATTCAATAAACTTTTTACAGCAGTATTAAGGGCATGAGACTCTCTATACAGATGCTCTTTTACTACACTTAATTCTCTTGAATACTCTTTTGAAGGTAAGAATTTAATATTCGAGGCTCTTCTTATTAATATTTGACTTTTCTCTGTTAATTTTATTCTATTACCCTGTTTATCCTCCAAATTTATGGTAAATGATTTTCCTATTATGGATATATAACTTACAAATAATGAAGTACTATCATTAATTCTATAATATTTTTTATTATAGAATATTAGCCAATCTATAATATCGTTAATCGAATAATCAGAGTCCTCTGCAAAGATAAATATCAATTTCCTTTAAGATTTAATTGTTATTTACCCTTGGATACTTATATATCTTACCATTTACCTTCACATTCAATGTCTCTAATCCCTCATAACCTACTTCTACTGCTAAGCTTTCTGAACTAATATACGGAGGATACTGGTACCACTGTGTCTCTGTGCCCATATTTTGAATACCCCTACGCAACTTAAAGCCTATGCTAGACCTTTCTGGCAAGTAATACAACGTCCCATGAAATTGATAGAATTTAACTTTACAATATTCGCCTTCAATGCGCCAGTAGAAAGGATCTGAGCTTAATTCAAATTCCCCAACAAATTTCCCTTTGTTTAATAAAGTATCAAGGGAAATCGCGAAATCCCTAATAAGCAAAGCATGACAAGAATCACAATCCTTAAAAGTATTACCTGGAGGCGAACTGTAAGAAACTATCAAATCATTAAATCTATCAATAAAGCGGGCAGCAGATATTGCTTCATAAAACTTAATGCTATTTCTCCGAAACAAATTGTAGTGTACAGCTCTAGTCACATAATTTGCCATTTCAAGCGTATCAATAAAACCTTTAAAGTAGGCCTCATAGAAAATAGGATAAGCGGCTAATTGATAAGTAGGCCATTTGCAATGAATCAATGTGAGCACTGGCGTATCCCTTATGGGGGAACATACTGTATCCGGGTAACCAAATTTCAACATAAGATTACATGCATCTCTTAAATTTGCCTTGGTGGAGGCTTCTGTCCTTTTCGAGGGATGAATTTGGTCTCTTCTATGTAAACTCTTCCATGCCTGTATAGCATCGCTTTCAACTTGTCCATTAATCGACGTCCAAGTTGCTAGTATAAAAGTAGCGCAAAGAATAATTCGAACCATGTAAACTTTACTTACTCGATAAGTTAAGAAATGTGATTTATCCATCACAATCAACATATTGATGGTTCAATCTAATATCAATGTTTTATATCTGGTGCATCTCCACCAGAACCTGTCCACTGTGCATCTTCGCTGTTGGAGGTCTCTGTATCAGTTGTATCATAACACCAACCATTGCTTTCCTTTAGACCACATTTACCTGAATTTGATCTGGTCCCTATTTTATATCCACCATTAATGCTTTTCAACTGATTAATTTCATTGCTGAGAAAATTACTTATCTTTTTCATAAGGATTATTTAATAAAGAGAATGCCAACAATACAGTTGGAATTTAACTTTACGATAGTAAACCAAATTCGTTTTGGCGCCGTCAAATCACTCATTGATTTGAATATCAAATTTACTTAGCCTTTATGGTTCAAACAATACATAAATTGTATAAATTGCGACAAAATACGTCATAATTTACCTATAATATGTCATACACCAAAGAAGTTGCATTAAAAATACGCAAAATGCGTGAATTTAAAGGGTTTAGTCAAGATTATTTAGCCAGTGAGCTTTCACTAAGCCAAAGGCAGTATCAACGCCTAGAAAGCGGTGCGCAAGATATGGGCATTACGCGCCTGGAAGAAATTTGCAAAGTGCTTGAAGTGGCCCCCTCAGAGATACTGGGCATAGATGAAAAATACGTTATAGAAAACTGCACCAATAGCGGCTTTGGTCACGGTTTTACCATTAACAACCTCCCCGAGCAGCTCATAGCCCAATACCAAGCACAAATACAGCAGCTAAAAGAAGAGGTGGCGTTTTTGCGGGGGTTGGTGGAGAAGTAGCAGAGGTTGAGGTCTCATCCCCTCTTTTTTTGTCGCTCATCTTGGCTCTTGTTTCTTGTTTCTTGACACTTACTCCTCAAACCCACTCTCTAATCTTGCAAGCAAACCAGGTTCAAAACCAAATCCCTCTCCCGTCACTTTGTCTCCCGTCTTTCAGTCTTTCTCAATACCGAAAATCCGCAGCTTCTACTACTTTTATTTTCACCTACAAATCACAACCGAATTACCCTTCAACTTCAAAGCTAGAAGCACCTATTAATGCCGAAAAACCTACATTATACTAAATACTTAATACTAACTACTCTTAATCAACGCAAAGCCATGTTTCATTTGCACCATTACCCCCGGTGCTGAAACTCGGTATACCTCCAAGCCCCATCCTTCAACCCAAACATAAATAAGGTTCTGACGTCGCCACCATTTAGCCTTGTTTTTATACCAATTAGCCTTGGGCTCTCGGTAATTCGAAATACTCTTGGCTTTATTCCAACTTTTTAACTTTACTAAGCGCGAACTGTTTTCTCTTTTTATTTCACGCCCTACCAATTGCTTTAAGTCTGTAAATGCCAGCATCGAATCGCGCGGCAAGACCATATATTCACCCTTCCAATTAAAGTCTGAACCAATTAACGAATCTTCACTTAAAGCTTTTAGATTAAAGTCTTTCAGCGGAGCCCTATCCAACCAATAGCTGAAGCCTTCCATAAATTCTTGCCACAGCCCCATGTCCTTATAGCCTTTTACCGAACCTCCCCCATTCATGGCGTACTGATAGGTGAAAATGAAATAGTCTTTGCTAGAAGTAAAGTAATTATGCTGACCATAAACACAGTAATCTTCAATTCGCGCTTCAAAAATGGAGTCGAAACTCCCGCCTTTCTTTTTTACTCCGTATAAAATCATCTCAAAGCCTTCTGGATGGTAATCAATCCACTTCCCGGCCATAATCTCAGGATACTCCTCAAATAAGAAGTCATTAGACAAGCTCAGACTAAAAGCAATCTCCACCTTTAACTCTCCACGACAACCAATCTGTAAAATATTTTCCTGCCCTTCTATATAATAGGCTCCGTCCTTATATTTTTGGACCATCATAGAGTCCGTGCGTAATTGATAATCGAAATAAGGCGGCAGTTGAGGAACATCTTGGCCTTGTACTAGACCAATTAGTGATAATGAAAGAATAAGTGCTTTTAACATCGGCTCTTTTCGTAACTATTTTAAATGATTATACCATGACCTGTCTTCACTAGCTTTAAGAATGCATGAAAGTAAATAGATTTAATTGAATTACAGATCCTCTCCCATCACTTTGCCACCCTTCATTCAGTCTTCTCTCTCCCAACTCCAATGCGCTGGCTACGAAAACGTGGTGCTCGTTGCGTTACTTTTAACCACTAAACCTTAAACTTCTAAACAAAATCTCTCTCTCGTCTCTTTGTCTCCTGTCTTAACAAAATCCCCTCCGCGTCCTCCGTGACTCCTTCGTGCGCTTTGTGGTCAAAAAACATTCACCTATAAAAATACCGAAAATCCGCAGCTTCTGCTACTTTTATTTTCACCTACAAATCATAACCAAATTCCCCTTCAACTTCGAAGCTAGAGGCACCTATTAATGACGGAAAACCTACTAAATACTAACTACTTAATACTACTCCTACCCCAGTTCCTTCTTATCGAATCACAACCGAATTTCGAAGCACGTCTCAACTATTCATGGCGAAAACCCCCTCCCTACTCTTGCTCCAACTCTTGCTGTATTCACATTTCCCGACTACCGAATATGTTTTGCTTTCACCCTTTTTCGATTAATAACTGCTAAACCACTCAACTTCTAAACCCCTCAACCCGTTACAATCGAAAAACCTAAAAAACCAAATCACCCTCTCCCGTCTCTTTGTCTCCCCTCTTTCAGTCTCCCACCCTCTAAACACCTACCTTTGCCTTTCCCTTCCGCAAACAAGCTAAAACAAACCTACCCTTGCAAAAAGAAGAAATAGCCATACGCACCAGCTACTTCAGCATTATTAGCAATACCTGTTTAGCCATAATTAAAGGTCTAGCTGGCTTTTTTGGGAATTCTTACGCCCTCATAGCCGATGCTATAGAATCAACCACCGATATCTTCGCCTCGGTTCTCGTGCTTTTTGGTCTGAAATACGCCAAGCGACCCGCCGATGAAAATCACCCTTACGGTCATGGTAAGATTGAGCCCCTCATCACCTTTATCGTGGTCGCCTTCCTCATCATTTCTGCCAGTATAATTGCTTATGAAAGTTTTCAAAATATTCATCGCCCGCATCAGTCGCCAGAATGGTGGACTCTGTTAGTCTTAGCCCCCATCATCATTTGGAAGGAACTCTCCTACCGCCTTGTAATTAAACGCTCTAAAGAAACCCATAGTTCCTCGCTCAAGGCAGATGCCTGGCATCATCGCAGCGATGCTATTACCTCTATTATGGCCTTTATAGGGATTTCCATCGCCCTTGTTTTTGGTGAAGGCTATGAAAATGCCGACGATTGGGCCGCCCTTCTCGCTAGTGCTTTCATCCTTTACAATAGTTTTCTCATATTTCGACCCGCGGTGGCAGAACTAATGGACGAGCACCTTTACGATGATATCCAGGTTCTCGTGCAAAAACACTCCCTCGCCGTCCCAGGCGTTCTCGCTACCGAAAAATGCTTTGTCCGCAAAATCGGCATGCGCTATCACGTCGATCTGCACGCCCGCGTAGATGCCAATATTTCTGTTAAAGAAGGTCACACCATTTCCCATCACCTTAAAGATTACCTAATGGCAGAAATCCCCAGTTTGGGACAGGTGTTTATTCATATTGAACCAGCCGAAGAACTGTAGGTGTGTTGCATGCTGCGCGCCTACAAGGGTTGCTTTCGCCTAATCCCCTCTCGTTCCAAGCAAATCTTGGGTGCCGCTAGCTCTTTTTTTGACCAAAAAAACAATAGGCTATACCAATCTACCTTGCTTTGATATTTGATTAACTCTGCCAAATAATCATCTAAACCAGCGGAAACTTCATATTCAAAGCCAAAGCAGGCCCGAAGCCTCTCCATAGTTTAAGCTCTATTTTTTTTCGGAGGAAATCGGATAATCGAACTTAGATAACAGGCAATTAAACGCAGGGTTTTATCATCTTGTGTATGGGAAGAAAGAGCCAGATTGGCAGTGAGTAAAAAATATAAATACTCCGATAATACCTTCACGTTTACCTCTCTTTTGCATTTGCCCTTTAAATTTTCATAGAAATGCGCCGCCTCCCATAAAGCCTTGGCAAACCACTCTGCCAGTAATAATTCGTTTAACTCAGGATTCATAAATTCTTGCTCATTTATGTAACTTTGATCCCCCCGAAATTAGTGGAATTTAAGCCTCCCTTCTAGACTTGAACGCATTCGGATTAGAAACAAATGACAGCAATTACCTGATTACGACGTAAAATTAGGCCTCACACCTTTTATAAATAGTGGGTTTTAAGCCGAAGCAGTGTGCCACTAGCGGGCAGTTGTTAATAGCTAAGGCCCAGAAAACTACCTCTTAAAAAGGCTTAGAAGTTTTTTCCAATAAAAAGAAAATTTGAAGCTTTAATTTTGGTTTGAACGTCCATTTCTACCAATCATGATTTATACTAATGTTGCGCTTCCAAAATTCTACTGAATTAAAAACACAAGGCACTGCCAATATTTAAATTCCTTTTTTACTAAAGTTTTCTCAGTTTTGCCAAGGAACACTTTTAACGAATAGTCCAGAAAAAGACCTTTTCATCATCCTAATTTACAGTATGCATCTAGATAATTTCGAACTAACAGTGCCTTTTTCCCTATTGCATAAAGGCAAAAAATTATATCGTGATAATGCTATTCACAACTTTACCTCAATGGGTGAAGACTTATTGCAAATGCAGGTCTTGGATAAGAAAGAATACACCCTCTTGGTTTCTTTAAATCAGAATGAGCTTTCCTATTACGAATGCAGCTGCGAAAGCGCATTACAAAAGATGCATTGTGAACACTTAGTATCGGCTCTATTTTACTTGCGTGATAAAACAAACAACTCCCTTTCAGATCTATACTTGAAGGATCAGTTAGGGGGTACTGCTCACAGTTTTTTAACTACTGTAAGCCCAAAAGAAATAAATGAATTTATCGCTGGTCAACTAAGCCAAGATTTAAGCTTTCGCAACGTCTTTTTAGCTAATTTTTCAGCTTCTCTCCCTGCTAACCGCAATTTTTACAATCAATTACTCAATAGTGTTTTGGATGAGTATTGCAAAAGTCGATATCAAAACGCTCAGGATTTAGAGAAATTATCTGACAATATTGATAAGATTTTAAGTGCTGCTTATCATTTAAAAAATAACAATAATTTTCACCATACATTTTTACTTTGTTCTGAAATAATTAATGGCCTATTCAATCTGCTTAACTGGGAAAATAATCGCTATGATGAACTTGGAATAATTATAAAAGAAGGTTTTGATTTAATGCAAGAGTTTTCATCTGAGGATCTTGCGCCGCCACTAAGGGAAAGTATTATTGAGTACTGTCTTAATGGATGGCATAACATAAACAAAGAGTTTACCGAATATTACGTGATAGATAGTTTAAATACCGCTGCCCATTTTTGCCGAAAAAAAAAGCAGGGTGATTCCGTTTTAGCATCGCTGCTATTGTATTCCGATATTTATGATCCTCATTACAAAAAAAGCCAAATCGAGTACACTACAATTTTAAATTGTTATGGGAAAATTGCAGCAACTAATTTTTTAGCAAAAAATAGTCATATTCCGGTTTTGCTTAAGCTCTTAATTGACAACATGCTGCTTGAAGCGAATTATGATGAAGCGAAAGCCATCGCACAAGAAGGACTAGAAAAAGTAGAGGCCAGTTATACCCTAGACATAGAGAGTTATCTTGTTGAAGTTCTGCTTGAAATCGCCTTAATAGAAAATTCAGCCCTAGATATCTTCTACTTTGGGAAGAAACTTTTTTTACTTAAACCTAATTTTGATAAAACCCTCTACAATTTATTAAAAGACAATCTTCCTTCTAAGCTAAGGACATCTCTCATCAAAGTTCTCATTGCAGATTTACAAGAACTGCCTGAAACGACAGGTTTTGATAGAATAGCAAAAATTTATTGGGAAGAAGAACTTTGGAATGAGCTGCTTCATCTACTTAAACAGCAAGCTAGCCTAGAAAACCTTAAAAATCTTGCTCCTGTCCTTTACCCACTCTACCCTAAACAATTAGTAACACTCTATCAGCAGCAAATATTCGTTTATGCTCAATCAGCAAGCAAAAAATCCAACTATCAATATCTAGTCAGCCACCTTAGGCAATTACTCATTCTTGGTGCAAGCCAACAGGTAGTGGAGACAATTATTCACCTTAAAAAACTTTACCCACGGAAAACATCCCTGACTCGCGAACTGGATATGGTTTTTTAACCGGTAGCTTTGTTTTAGAATATTTTCGGGTTATAATCTCAGTTGCTTCAAGTGTTCTAAACGAATTACATTTAATCAAAATAGATTGAATCGAAAAAAACCAAGAAAGATAATTTAAATTGAAATAATAAATAATAAGATGGATACAGATAATCTATCCAATGAAGCCTACCAAGCTATTATTGTAGAAGCAGGCAATTATTCTCGCGGCTTAGTACTGAACTTCGCTCAATTGGCTTCGTTTTACAAGACTGAAGAAGAATACATTGCGGCTATTCTTAAGTTGATGTCGGAAATATCAGAAATGGATCAAGATGAACTATGGGAATTCTTGATGGGTGACAGCCTTCCCGCTAAACAACTGCAGCTGTGCCTGAAAAAAATTAGCGATAATATTGATGCCCTTAATAAGATCCCATTATCACAAAGACATTTTGAATTTTAAGAACTACACCTTCAGCATTCATGTCAATACAACAAAACTAGAATTATCAAAGACCGTGAAAACCCACCCTGACGAAATCAAATCCGTGACCATTCATTAAATCATTCTACATCCGTGTTTTAAAAATTAGGTCGCCTCAATAACGTGAATTCGACAATAAATTAGAGCCTCAGATTTTCAATGGAAGGAAAAGACTAGTCTGGATCGTGCAGCTGTAGCGGGCTATAGCAAAGGAGCTAGATGCAGGATTTTCATTTTTATTGGAAAATCCGTTTAGGCCCCTTCTAAATCGAACTCACATCAAAATAGTTTAATGTTGCTTGCTTGCAAATTGGAATTAGCAGGCTTTTTTTTAGTCTATTTTATGGTTTAAACTCTTCTTTTCCCAACAAATGCAGCATGGCATAAACCATATTGGTGAAATGGGTGATACCAAATTCTCTCTGGGGTGTTGAGCCTTCATTCTATAATTCGGGATTTTACTCATAAGCTTCAATGCCGACAACTACCTTCTTAAATGGAACATTTGCCCTATCCCCCACTATACTTCTTAAAATTCTCCGCTTGCTCAAAAATCTCTTTATAGGCTTCGTCGTGCGAGATGGGCGGATAACCGAATTCGTCTAATAGCACAATTAAAAAGGCGCGCAATTCCGCTTTAATATCGTCGCGGACGTTCCAGTCGGTGAATTTGGTTTTATCGTCTACCAAGTCTTTCACGGCTTTGGCCAGCGCCAACATTTTATCCTCTGGGTAATTGAAGTCGAACTTATCGGCAATCTGTTTGAGGATATCGTAAAAGGCCTTTTCTTCAAAGTCAATTCCAAGTTCTTCGTAAGAGGATTTCTCTTTCTTAAGGGCATAGTAAAGCTGAATAATTTCGTCGGTGAAGTCTTCTAAAACTTCACTGCGCAATACATCGTCTTCCTTGCGCTCATTGTACGTATCTACCAAAAACTGCATCTTCTTGGTGAAGTCGATGCCTTTAGCGCGGTTTATCTTCTTAAAATCCTCTATCGCTTGGGCTAAGAGCTTTTGCAGCAGCTTAATCTTGGTATTAGGGAGCTTAATCTTGTCGATTTTCTTGAGGTACTGTTCATCAAAAAGGTCTATTTCTTTTTGGCCGTCCTCTCCTAATTTGAAGATTTCCTCCACTCCATCACTCTCTATAGCCGCTTTTATCATTTCACGCACCTTAGCGTTCATTTGTGCAATGTCGGGTGCTTCGCCCTTGGTTAGCTTGAAAACAATGGAGCGTACGGCAATGTAAAAGTGGATATGATCTTTTTCCGAGGCACTCAGTTCGCCACTGCCGGCACAAATATCATAGGCGGCTTTAAGGCGCTTAACCAAGGCCATAAAGCGCTTTTCTAGATTTTTAGTGAGCTGCACAAACTCCGCCGCTTTGTTTAAAGTGTGGAGCTGTTCTAAGGGTGAACCTTTAAAATAAGCACTGTAATCGAATTTCTTGTAGAAGATATTTTCTAAAAGCGCTAAATGATCGCGTACCACCGTAATGGACTTATCAATGTCTTCGAAATTCTGACTTTCCACTTGCGCATACATCGCTAAGGCCAAATTCATTTGGCGCTTAATACCAAAGTAATCGACCACCAAGCCTTTCTGTTTGCCTTCAAACTTGCGGTTTACGCGCGAAATGGTCTGAATTAAGCTGTGCTTCTGCAGCGGCTTGTCTAAATACATAGTATCTAAAAAGGGTACATCAAAACCAGTGAGCCACATATCTACCACTATGGCAATCTTAAAATTACTCTTGGCATTTTTAAACTGCTTATCTAATTCCTTGCGGTATTCTTTGGTGCCCAGTGCCTCGTACATTTCATCAGGATCATCTTTCCCGCGCGTCATTACCATTTTAATACGCTCAATCGGCATGAGCTCTCTTTGGTCTTTAGCGCTTAACTCTTCACCCTCGGCATGGGTTCTCTTTTCCGCCCATTCTGGCTTGAGCCTAATAATTTCTTGGTATAATTGAAAAGCAATTTGCCGAGTACTGCATACAAACATGGCTTTCCCCTTTAAGGTAGAACCTTCATTAACGCGCTGTTCGTAGTGCTTCACAAAGTCTTCGGCAATAGTTCTTATGCGGTCTGGGTCGCCTAAAATGGTGTTCATGCCCGCTACCTGCTTCTTGCTTTCTTCTATCTGATATTCATTCGCCCCTTCTTCGGCAACAGCGGCATAATAGTTTTCAATTTTCTGTAATTCGTAATTATTGGCCATCACTTTAGCAGCGCGCCCTTCGTAAACAATGCGCACGGTAATATCATCTTTTACCGACTCGGTCATAGTGTAGGAATCTACAATTTCCCCAAACACATCCATGGTAGCGTCAATAGGCGTTCCCGTAAAACCAACATAGGTGGCATTGGGTAAGGAATCGTGCAGGTGTTTAGCGAAACCAAAGGATTTTTTGACGCCATATTCGGTCACCTTTACTTTTTGCTGCAGGTTTACCTGACTGCGATGCGCTTCATCGGAAATGCAAATGATATTTGTGCGCTCGCTTAAAAGCTCGGTGTCTTCGTTAAACTTATGAATGGTGGTTAAGAAAACGCCCCCGCTATTGCGTCCTTTTAGCTTCTCTCTTAATTCTTGGCGACTGTTAACGCTAATCACGCTATTATCGCCAATGTACTTTTTGGCATTGGTAAACTGACTGGAAAGCTGATCGTCTAAGTCGGTGCGGTCGGTAATTAAAACTATCGTTGGGCTGGCCAGTTCGGTACTTTTCATTAGCAGGCGACTGAGAAAAAGCATGGTATAACTCTTTCCGCAGCCCGTTGCGCCAAAATAAGTTCCGCCTTTACCATCACCATCGGGCCGCTTATGCAGAAGGATATTTTGATAGAGTTTCCGGGCCGCATAATACTGAGGATAACGACAGAGAATTTTATCTTCTTTGGTACTTCTATCGGGTAAGTAAAGGAAGTTTTGAATAATATCTAAGAGACGGCTAGGCTCTAACATGCCGCCAATAAGGCTGTGCATAGCGTCTATTCCATCCACCTCTGCTTCATGGCCACTTATCTTGCGCCAAGCATAATAAAACTCATAATTGCTAAAGAATGAACCCGCCTTAGAATTTACGCCATCGCTAATAACACAAAAGGCATTGTACTTAAAAAGCTCAGGGATATTGCGTTTGTAACGCAGGGTAAGCTGCTCGTAGGCTTGGTGTAAAGTGGCTTCTTCTCTAATGGCCGACTTAAACTCAAATACCACCAAGGGCAAACCATTTACATAGAGAATACCATCGGGAATGCGCTTTTCGAAACCTTGAATTTCCAGTTGATTGACAAAGCGAAAGGTATTACGCTCGGGTTTTTCGAAATTAATAAGGTGCAGGTAAAAGTCTTTCTTTTGCCGATCGTCTCTTTTTAAAATCTGCCCATCGCGCAAGAGGTCGCTAAACTTGCGATTGCTATCGTAAAGGTCTGAAGCCGGTAAAGCCTTAATTTGTAAAATTAGACTGCTGATTTCCGCTTCACTAATCGCCTCGGCCTGATACTCTTTTTGCAAAAAGCTTTTGAGGTCGGCTTCTATTAATACCGCTTCCTTAGAAGAGCGCTCTACCTCCGCTCCCGGCAGATAGGGATAACCCAGCTCTTGCAGTAAGTCGATATAAACTCGTTCTAATTGGGATTCGGTGAATTTCATAGTGATCTTTTAAGATGCGAATTGAAACACTCTTGCTGTGGCAAATCAACTTCTGCGGGCATCAAACCGAAAATAAATTGTTAGTCATTCTAAATAAACTACCCTTCACAATTCGTCCGTGCGAGAAATTGCATTTGTATTTATATCGAAAGCATTAGCGGCCGTACCGACAAAACTTTGAATTATCTTTTTACGTACCTGCGGATAATTCGTAAAGATCTGTAGCCAAATAGAAAAGAATCCATTTTCGGAGGCATAATTTCCAAGTACGTTTGTAAACTCCTCTCCTGCCCCTTTAGACAGTGCGCTTTCGAAAAGCTTTAAAGATTCAGCAACTTTAGAAAAAGTGTTCTTTCTATTTTTCCATCGCCTATCGCTTGCGGTGTAATTATCTTCATATTTCTCTAATCCCACCAAATCCAATAAGTTTTGCGCTTTTTGTTGGAGTTGACTGTTTAAATTCGTGTTTACATGAACTTTTCCGTCTTGCGTGTAAACAAATGCTAAGTCTGTATTATGAACATCGGGCCAGAGATAATCATTAAGGTTCAAAGGTTTGTTGCCTTTAGTCGAATTGCAATTCGTACAGGCAAGTAAAAAGTTTTCCCACTCTAATTCTAAAGCTGGGAATAATGATTTTGGTTGGACATGCTCTACCGCAAGAGATGCAGGAAGTTTCTGATTGCAATACGAACAGTATTGGCCCATTCTATCGATTAAATCTCTTCTGGCCTTGCCATAGGAAGTATAGATTCTTGCACTGCCATCTTCCTCTTTTGGGCTTTCTCCTCTATCGACTGGACGCATAAATATTAGTCTTTTGTCTTGCCTAGTTTAGCCAAACGATTCATTTTTAAAAATGCCGAAAAGGCTGGATCATTTGAGTTTTCAATTTCCACTAAGGTCTCCAGAATCTTTTCTTTTTCTTCTTCAGAAACATTAACTGCTTTATCTAAGGCTTTTAAATATCGTTCCGCATCACCATTCTGATTACTATACTTTTCACTTCTAGTATTTACTTGCATTATATCCGCAGCAACATCTTGGATGCTTAGTTTATAGGGTTTCTCATTAATCGTTGCATCAAGATTTATTAATTCATCTGAATCTAATGATTGAACGATGAAGGGGGAATGCGTGGTAACTATAAATTGAATATTGGGGAAAGCTTTTTTTAAGTCATTCACCACCTGTCGTTGCCACTTGGGATGTAAATGCATGTCAATTTCATCAATCAATACAATCCCTTTACTTTCGCGTATTGCCTCTTTGCCATAATGAGGATTAAGAATGGCGCAGCGATAAGCTATCTCTGCCACCATAGCGCCCATGGTTTTTAAACCATCACTTAAAAAAGAAAGCGGTACGAAAGAAGATAAATCATCTTGCGAGTAGTGTCCTCCTAAGTCATCTGAATCTTCGTCCCATTCGCTCGGTTTCCAGTTGGGAATGCAGATATCTATTGCCTCCAATACCGCATCTAATAAAACACTATCCGGTTTATTTTTTAATTTTTTCCAAGAGGCAGACTTTAACCACTCCATTGGTGATTTCTTGTCCGTTCTGTTATCCACACATCGTGCATAGCCATCCTGTAGTCGCGCCCCTTTCTTTTTTAATTTTACGGTAAAATAAGAATCAACCCAAAGTCTTGACGTATTGAAGTAACAAATTACTGGTAAATCAACATCTTCCTTAAAATCCTCATTAACGGCTTTATTTAATCGTTCAGCAATTTCAATTAATTCATTTGCCTCTTTGTAGTCTGTTCGACCTCCCAAGCGTGATAAAGTTCTCTTCCAAGTAATTGGCTGATCGTTTAATTCCCCACTGGCCTTAAAACTGCAGTTTTTCTGGGGAATAAATCTGCTTTCTATGTCAATTCGTCTTACATCTTCCTTCTGAATATGATATCTCTCCGCCTCATCTATGCCCAGCATAAAGCTAGCAGCAGCAAGGCGTAAGCCCTGCAAGATGGAGGACTTACCCGTTCCGTTTTCGCCAATTATCACAGTGAAGTTTTTATTAAACTCAAATGACGCTTCTTCGAAATTCCGAAAGTTATTTAGATGTAGCTTATCTATTCTCATAAAGCAAATATAAGATCTCCTAATTTAGTTGCAGCGCAGTATTATTTGACTTCAAGAATTTAGATACTATTTCTTATTGGCTTACCTAAACCAAGGTACTTATTGATCCTTTAGGCAATAAGATAAAGGATAATCTTTCCGTCCTTCTCTAAAAAGTCCTTTACGATTGGCTGTTCACCGGGTTCTAATTCCCCAAAGGATTTTTTTTGGGTTAATAGTATTTGCCCTTAGACAGCTTGTTTAGCTTACCCGCAGCCACTAATCGATTGAGTGCTTTTATCACCGCTTCTCTTTTTTTCACCCCCTGCATAAAATCCTCATAGGTAAAGACATAACCTTTAGGCATCCTCTGTAGGTGTAAGCTAGGTAATCCGTGGTTTTCATGCCTTTTTTATCCATGGGCTAAAAGTACAATTTGTCCAGTTTTTTAACTAATAAACTGGACATTTTTAAAAGCAGACCCTATTCCCGCTTTTGGCAGATAGGGATAAGCCAGCTCTTGCTTAAGTCGATATAAACCCGTTCTAATTAGGATTCGGTGAATTTCATGATAACAAATCCGCTTCAGCTTTTGGTTAATTTTGATGTTGCTCATTATTCTCTATTAAATTAT
>PZPB01000051.1 GCA_003045865.1 Bacteroidota bacterium
TTCTCCCACGCGGTACAATTGATAATCGCCATCATAATTATTAACCTGCAAGAAGTTTATAATATTATTTTCATAGACTTTAATGAGTCTTAAATCGACCGCATTGAGATTTATAGCTTTAAAGCTTAAATTCAAATTATCGTTTAGGGGCATGATATTGCCATTTTCTAAAAAGACAATGGACGGTTTTTCATTCGAAATTTTAAAACTTATCTCCTGATTAAACTTTGATTTATAACCAAGAATATTCTCAATTCCCGGCGTAATCTTTAATTTTTGCTCACCGGGTAGATTTTCTGGCAAGTACACCCTGATGCTTGAATTATCAACTTCTAGTTTTAAATCGCCTTGACCAACAATACTAATAATTCCTTGTAAATCTTGATCTTCTCGCAAAGGATCCGAGAAGTTTAACTTCAGTTGTGTGCTATTTTCACCTTCAATCGTGTAGGAGATATATTTAAAATCGTTGAGTGAGGGAAGCTCTATTTTTTGATTTTTCAAACCATAGGCAAGCGCATGGTCCTCATCAAAATTGACTGTTAGAATAGAAGCCTCTTCTTTACGAATTAGGCTATCGACCGAATAGAGATAAGTACCACCAAAGCCTTGCAACCAGCGACCTTCTATTTTTTTCTCATCCTTATTAACACGCAACAAATCCTTAAAATCCTCCAATTCGCAATAATCTGCCGCCTCGAAGTTTAGGTATAAGCGATAGTATTGCATTTGCCCTGCTGGCATTGCTTCTAAGTTATAATTTTGAAAAGCTAAACCTTGCTTAATAGTTTTAAAACCAAAAGTGAATTCTGCAAGAGAATCGGGAACATCAAATAGTTTATTTAATGCTAGTTCTGCTGTATAAACTTGATCCGAATTTAAAAGCGACTGAGGGCTAAATTCTAAATGCCTTTTATCCCTTAAAATTAAATCACCATCTATTTTAGGGGAGAATTCTAGCAAATCCGAACTAAGTACTTCTCCTACCTTTAATGCTGAAATATCTTTATTAAAATAAATATTAATCGTAGATTTTTTAGATATTAATCCCGAAGTATATGACCCTATGTAGGGGCTGAATTTCTTATCAAATGTAGGTACATTCTCATCAGCCGAAGAGCAAGAAACAACAAAGTAGAGCGATAAAAGAAGGAGGAGAAGCTTTCTCATTAGACGGAAGATTTTTGTATTTACGTAAGATGGGAACAAGATATAGAATCCAAAAAAAAGCCCATCAAATAAATGATAGGCTTTTCTTAAATATTTGCGATTTTAAAATGCTTTAGGCATCAATTTTAGCGTATTTCGCGTTTTTCTCAATAAACTCGCGTCTTGGTGGAACATCATCCCCCATTAACATTGAGAAAACACGATCCGCTTCCGCGGCACTATCTATAGTTACACGACGCATGGTTCTACGTTCTGGGTCCATGGTTGTTTCCCATAATTGCTCGGCATTCATTTCACCAAGACCTTTGTAGCGCTGTACTCCTACAGAAGATTTATTATCGCCTCCAATTTGTGCGACAAAAAGATCGCGCTGATCATCGTTCCAAGCGTATTCTTCTTTTTTACCTTTTTTAACTAAATAAAGAGGAGGTGCAGCGATATAGATGTGACCTACTTCAATAAGTTCCTTCATATAGCGGAAAAAGAAGGTAAGAATTAAGGTAGCAATGTGACTACCATCCACGTCAGCATCACACATAATGATGATTTTGTGGTAACGAAGTTTGGCTACATTCAGAGCCTTGCTATCTTCTGGTGTACCAATACTTACCCCTAAAGCGGTAAACATGTTTTTAATTTCTTCGTTTTCGAAAACCTTGTGTTGCATGGCTTTCTCTACATTAAGGATTTTCCCCCTTAAAGGAAGTATCGCTTGAAAGTTTCGATCACGACCCTGTTTTGCTGTACCACCAGCCGAATCGCCCTCCACTAGGAATATCTCGCAAATGGCAGGATCTGTTTCCGAGCAATCGGAAAGCTTACCAGGCAAACTGGTTCCGCCCATTACGGTTTTACGCTGTACCATTTCACGCGCTTTTTTAGCGGCTACTCTAGCTTTAGCGGCAAGAATTACTTTTTGAACGATTATTCTCGCTTCGTTAGGATTCTCTTCGAGGTAGTTGTTAAGCATTTCGCCTACCAATTGATCTACCGCACCCGAAACTTCGGAGTTACCTAATTTAGTTTTGGTTTGTCCCTCAAACTGAGGTTCCATAACCTTTACAGAAATTACTGCGGTTAATCCTTCTCTAAAATCATCGCCGCTTACTTCAACTTTTTCACGCGCTAACATGCCACTTTCGTCGGCATATTTTTTAAGTGTACGTGTTAAAGCTCTGCGGAAACCGGTAAGGTGCGTTCCCCCTTCGTGGGTATTAATATTATTCACATAAGAGTGAATATTTTCTGCATAAGAGGTATTGTAGTGCATCGCCACTTCCACGGGAATGTCATTACGCTCTCCTTCCATGCTAATTACCGTTGGCATTAAGGTTTCACGGTTTTGATCTACAAACTCTACGAATTCTCTAAGACCACCTTCACTGTGAAACTCTTCATATCTAGGCTTATTCTCCTCATCTAGATCACGTAAATCTGTAAGAGTAATACGGATACCTTTATTCAGAAATGAGAGCTCCCTTAAACGCGTAGCTAAAATATCGTATTGATATTCGGTTACCTGAAAAATTGTAGCATCTGGTTTAAAAGTAACCACGGTACCGCGTGTATCAGTGGTTCCCTCTTCGGTAAGAGAATATTCGGGAGCACCACGATGAAAGACCTGATGGAAATACTTACCATTGCGATGTACTTCCACTTTTAAATCGTCGGAAAGGGCGTTCACACAAGAAACCCCTACACCGTGCAATCCACCTGAAACCTTATAGGAGTCTTTATCGAATTTACCACCCGCATGAAGAACCGTCATTACTACCTCTACGGCAGAACGACCTTCTTTCTCGTGGATATCAGTTGGGATACCTCTACCATTATCTTTTACTCGAATGGAATTGTCTTCCAAAATGGTAACATTAATCGTATCGCAGTGTCCTGCGAGCGCCTCATCAATGGAGTTATCTACCACTTCATAAACCATGTGATGGAGACCTTTCACCCCCACATCACCAATATACATAGAAGGGCGTTTTCTTACCGCTTCTAATCCCTCCAGCACCTGAATGCTGCTGGCGCCATAATCTTTTTCTATTTCACTCATAATTATGCAGTTACGCTTATTGTGATAAGTCTCAAAGATAAGCCTTTATCAAGAGATTAAAAACCTTTTGACACAGCAAATACAAGGGTTTTCCACATGTTTTTAACATTGCGGAAACATTAGCAGAATTTCGAGATCAATGGCCTCAAAAAATCAGACCTAGGTACCAAAAAAAAGTCCGAAGTAAACTCCGGACTTAATGAAAATAGATCTTATGAATCTTTACTCTTCGCTTCCGAATTTATTAACTACCGAATCACTAACACCAGTAGAGCTAAAACCACCGTCGTGAAATAGGTTTTGCATGGTTACTTTTCGGGTAAGATCAGAGAACAAGCTTATTGCATAATCGGCACAATCGTCGGCCGTTGCATTGCCTAAAGGACTGATTTCGTGAGCGTAATTAATAAAACCATCAAATCCTTTTACGCCGCTACCAGCAGTAGTTGGTGTAGGCGACTGGCTAATGGTATTAACTCTTACCTTATTTCGTACGCCCCAGTGGTAACCGAAGCTACGGGCAATACTTTCTAAATAGGCCTTGTTATCGGCCATGTCATTATAATCAGGGAAAGTTCTTTGTGCAGCAATATAAGTTAGGGCCAGAATACTACCCCAATCGTTCATCGCTTCTTGTTTCCAAGCCGTTTGCATTACGCGGTGAAAAGAAACAGCTGATACATCCCAACCTTTCTCTAACCAATCGTAATTTAAATCGGTGTAATGCTTGCCCTTGCGCACATTTACACTCATACCTATACTGTGTAGCACGAAGTCCAACTTTCCTCCCAAAATCTCTTGCGATTGGGTGAAAAGGTTTTCAAGATCTTCCATACTGGTAGCGTCGGCGGGAATGATTTCCGACCCCGTGCTAGCTGCTAAGTCTTTAATTTCACCCATTCGCATTGCGATTGGAGCATTGGTTAAAACAAATTTTGCTCCTTGAGCATGTGCTTTTTCAGCGATTTTCCAGGCTATAGAATCACGGTTAAGAGCACCGAAGATAATTCCACGCTTTCCCGCTAGAAGGTTATTCGACATAACGTTGTTTTAATTTGGAATACAAAAATAGCTTTTCTAGTCTAGCTAAGCTTACTGCTCTGCTAAAAAGTCGCGTTCGCTAACCGATAGCGAAGCTTCTCCTTCTTCCTTAACTTTTTCTAAAATGCGATTTAGCTCAATTTCCCTTTCTTTTTTTTTCCCTCGATATTTATCATCAATGGTTAAAGCTTCATCTCCTTTAGCAAAGGCATTAGAGAAAAGCATGGGTTTAAAAAAGAACACCACTAATAGAACTAGAGAAGGAACTAAAATGTAGACTATGGTTAAAGTACTTCTCTCGAGTATCGATGGATCTAAAACTAAACAAATTAAGAGCCCAGAAATAGCGCCCCCTAAGTGTGCTTCGTGACCAATATTATCATTGTTTCGGCTCATCCCATAAAAAGAGTAAGCAATAAAGCCAATCCCGTAAATCCAAGCGGGAAAATAGAATGGTAAAAAGATAAAGGCCAGTTCCATGTCTGGATAAATAATTATGGCCGCATATATAATACCGCTTACCGCTCCCGAGGCCCCAACTGCTCGATACTCTATATCATTGCGATGAAGAAGCCAAGAGAGCAGATTACCTCCTAAAAGACTAAGCATATAAACAATTACAAATCCGATTAAGCCCAAGTCTCTTTCTACCGCTCCCGCAAAGATGTACAGCGAGAACATATTAAAGAAAAGGTGCGACCAATCTACGTGAATAAATCCTGAACTAATTAAGCGGTAATATTGCCCCGCATTGAGATCGCTAATGCGCAAAAGCAATCGTTCGAACCAATCTGGGTTTTGAAAAGCAAAATAACTGAGAAGAGCATTAAGTCCTAAAATAATCAGCCCTGCGGTTTCCAATCTATCCATTTTATTTCTTTTTCAAAAATACTCCAAAGAGAAGTCCTGCCAATAAGCTAACGAGTAAACCCAAGGGGAAAATCTCGCTGAAAGTTAAGGCTAGACGGTAAAAAGTATGGGTCTTATACATTTCCATCATGGGTTTTTCAAAAGCTAAACTTTGCTCAATTTCTTGCGCATCTGCCCCTGAGGCAACTAGAGTTTGCTGACGATATTCCATATACTGCTCGGCGAAATCGCTTAGATAGTTGGCTAAAATATACTCCCAAGAAACTAGGTACATTATGGAGGCAATGAGACTAATATACAAACCAATGATGAAGGATTTACCGAAGTTGATTTTAGAATCAAAGAAGCGCTTCGACAATTGTTGAACCGCTACGAAAATTAATGCAAAAGCGAGGGTCATCATAATAAAACCTCTAGTTTCACCCCCTTCAAAACTCAATGCTTCACCTTCGGCGGGAAGGCCTAAAAAAAGATTAAGACTTACGATTAAGCCCGCCACGATTCCGTAGATCCAAATAAGTTTTCGCATGCTGCTAATTTGCGCTAAAAATAAGGTTTATCGTTGCAAGTATATTGAATTAGAGGAAATTTCGGACTATCCATTAAACTATTCGCGACTTCCATTCTCCAAAGAGCAAAATAAGTGTTTATGAATAAGTCCATCTTCCTTCTAAGTGCCCTACTTTCACTCTTTGCTTGTAAAAAAGATACTTCGGTAGATTTAACTCCTTCCAGTGCTAGCGCTATTCTAAATTTACCCGTAAACCATTTTAATTACGCCAATCCCGATTTACCTTTTTACTACCAAAATGGCCCCGTGGCACAAGCCGAAAATACTCCCGCCAATAATGGGGTAAGCGATGCAGGCGCCACATTAGGACGAGTATTATTTTATGATAAAAATTTAAGTGCCAACAATACCATTTCTTGCGCAAGCTGCCATCAAAACAGCAATGGATTTAGCGATCAAGCGCTATTAAGTAATGGCTTTAACAATGGACTTACCGGTCGACATTCTATGTCATTGGCCAATAGTCGCTACTATGCCAACCGCCGTTTCTTTTGGGATGAAAGAGCGCAAAGCCTCGAAGAGCAGGTTTTATTACCGATTCAAGATCCGGTAGAAATGGGAATGAATTTAGACAGCCTTATTTCAAAGCTAAAGAGCTTAGATTATTACCAGCCTCTTTTTAGCGCTGCCTTTGGCAATGGTGAAATTAATAGTCAAAACCTAAGCTTTGCTCTATCTCAATTTATCCGCAGCATGGTATCTTATACTAGTAAATACGATGTTGGACGACTTCAGGTGGCAAATCAAACTAATGACTTTCCAAATTTTAGCGCTGAGGAAAACCGAGGAAAAGCCCTTTTTCTAAATCCCGCGATTGGTTGTGCTGCCTGCCATGGTACTGAAGCTTTTATAGCACCTGGAGCTCGCAATAATGGTTTAGATTTAGATAATTCCACTGACCTAGGCGTAGGAGGAGTTACCAATAATAGTAATGCAGAAGGCTTATTTAAAGTGGGTTCCTTACGCAATGTGGCTTTAACTGCACCATATATGCATGATGGCCGCTTTAGCACTTTGCGTGAAGTAATTGAGCACTACAATAATGGTGTTAAAAACAATCCCAACCTCAGTGTACCTCTGAGACTTCCAAATGGCGGAGTGAGACGCTTAAATTTAAGTTCGAATGAAATTGACGCCCTAGTAGCATTTTTAGAAACTTTGAGTGACCCCACGATGTTGGGCGACGAAAAGTTTTCTGACCCTTTCAACTAAATTTAACTATTTCTGGTTGGTGCGAGAATACCGCCTGAGCTTTTTTTCGCTCCAATAAATTTCTCCCGCGAAACTCAGTACTAGAAAGATTAGAAAAACCGCCATACCAATGATTTCGGATTGGAGCGGTACAAAATACCATAAGCCTGCAATGCCAAATTGATAAAAAGCTAACCGTAAAAACATAGGAGGCAGTAATCCTTGTGCAAATTTCCAATTGGCCCGATTTCGCATAGAACGGTCGGTGCGATAACCATAAAGGTGATTGGGCTTTTTGGCAGGAAAAAGAAGAGTGACCAATGCAACTAGTAATAGGAATAAACCTAAACTTATGAATAAATAAAATGTAACATCTACTCTCATCTTTTACCCAGACGCCTTGTTTGATGAATTAAAGCAAAGATAAATTTATACCTTTAGAATAAACCTACCTAAAAATTATTTACCACTAATTCTTTGCAAATCAGATTCAGATTTTTCGTAGTCTTCTGCGCTAAGCACTTGGCGCAACTTATCTTTGTATATGGCTGATTTAAATATACCCAAAACCAATGCCGAGCGCATCTTAATATTAGGCGGAGGTTTCGCTGGTCTTAATCTTGCAAAAGCATTAAAAAACAAAGGCAAGCAAGTGGTGATGCTTGATAAACATAACTACCACACCTTTCAACCACTTTTATATCAAGTAGCAACGGCGGGGTTAGAACCCGATTCAATTGCTTATCCCATTCGAAACATTTTTAAAGATTATCCCAATTTCTATTTCCGCATGGCCAAGGCCGAGCGCATAGAAGCAGAAAAGAATATTCTTCACACTAATATTGGTCCGATTAGTTATGATAAACTGATTATCGCTACTGGTTCGGAAACCAATTATTTTGGCATGGAGGAAGTTGAGCAAAAAAGCATGCCGATGAAAACGGTGCCCGAAGCTTTAAACCTTCGCAGCCTAATTTTGCAAAACTTCGAAGCAGCCTCTTTAACTGTCGATTTAAAAGAGCGTGAGCGCTTGATGAATTTTGTTATTGTTGGCGGCGGTCCAACCGGAACTGAGTTGGCCGGTGCTTTCGCAGAATTGAAAAGCCATGTACTTCCCAACGACTACCCCGATTTAGACTTTCGTAGGATGAGTATTCACCTAGTGGAAATGGCCGATAAGGTTTTACCGCCTATGAGTAAATTTTCCTCTTCCCACGCACTCAATTACCTCGAGAAATTAGGTGTACAAGTATGGTTAAACACTGCCGTTAAAGGTTACGATGGCAAAACCGTAAGCACCAATAAATCCGAGCTCCCCGCTTCTACGCTTATTTGGGCGGCGGGAGTAAAAGGCAACCTTATTGGAGGCCTTACAGAGAAGGAAGACTTTGATAAAGGGCGCTATATAGTAAATGAGTTTAACCAAATTGGCCAGCATCAAAACGTATTTGCCTTAGGCGACGTGGCAGGAATGAGTACCAAAGACTTCCCCAAAGGACATCCCATGCTCGCACAAGTGGCCATACAACAAGGACAAAACTTGGCTAAAAACATAATTCGGAGCGATAAAGGCAGAAGCTTTCGTCCTTTTAAATACAAGGATTTAGGCAGCATGGCTACCGTTGGTCGCAATAAAGCCGTGGTAGAACTCTACAATAAAATAATGCTAAAAGGATTTCCAGGGTGGGCGGTATGGATGTTGGTGCATCTCATAAGCTTGGTTGGATTTAGAAACCGATTGGTGGTTCTACTCAACTGGTTTGTAAATTACTTTAGCTACGATCGCAAAATACGTCTAATCATTCGTCCCTTCGAAAACCCATTTATGAGAAAATCAGAATAGAGTAGAAAATCATCTATTCTTCTGTGGCTTACTTCACTCA
This sequence comes from Bacteroidota bacterium, assembly GCA_003045865.1. Classification (GTDB taxonomy): domain Bacteria; phylum Bacteroidota; class Bacteroidia; order Flavobacteriales; family Schleiferiaceae; genus Croceimicrobium. The sequence goes on from PZPB01000051.1 coordinate 8,783, forward strand.
TCGCATCTGCCTTGAGCAGGGTTTCCCTTTCCCCGTTTAGCGACTGCTCTCCCCCATTTATCGAGTTGAAACCCCAAATTTATCGAGTCTCGATTTTCAACCTTAAATTTAAATATTTGACAAACAGTGTTTTATAAAATTATATGGTACTTTGTTTTGCATAGTACCTAAAGATTGAGATATCTTTGTATTGCAAATGAAAACATAAAAATGAAAAGATTATTAATCGCTCTCCCGCTGCTACTTTTAAGTTTAAATGCAGCAACAGCACAGAGTAAAAACGAAATGGAAACGCTCTTTCATCGCGTCGCAGATCAGGGAGACAATTTCAACATTAGCATAAGTCACGATTTAATTAGTGATTTAGATTTCGACTTTGATTTTCAAGAATACACCGAAGAAATGTCTGGTCATATCGATCGGATTCGTTTCGTGAAATTCGAAAACTACAACAGGGGTTTGAAAAGTGAAAAGGAGTTTATCGAACAAATGCTCGCTTGGGGCTATCGTCAAGCCCAAATTCCTTCCGACTGGGAAAAAGAAGAGGGACAGGCCATATTACTGCGTAAACCCAATGGTAAAAACAGTGAGCATGCGGCTATTATTCTCAACAACCCGAATGATCGCAATGCAATATTAATTGTAATCAGTGGCGATTTAATCTTTAAAACCAATTAAAGATGAATCTAGAAAATGCAAAAGCGCAAATGCGCAAAGGAGTATTAGAACTCTGCATCTTAAATATGCTGAACCACCGCGATGCCTATGCCTCCGAAATAATAGGAGAGTTAAAAAAGGCCGAACTTATTGTAGTGGAAGGCACCCTCTATCCCCTACTTACGCGCTTAAAAAACTCCGGTATTTTAGCTTATCGCTGGGAAGAGTCGAGCGCAGGACCACCCCGCAAATATTACACCCTTACGGAGATTGGCAAGGCCGCGCTATCGGAACTTTTAAAAAGTTGGGAAAACCTAAAAGAAGCTGTAAATCAAAGCATACAAAACGAAATCAAACACTAATCATGAAAAAGACATTAACTATAAATCTGGGAGGCTTCATATTCCATATTGATGAAGACGCCTTTAATCAGCTCGAACGTTATTTAGGAACCTTGCGCAATCAATTTTCACGCACTAGCGGCGGAGATGAAATTATTGCCGACGTGGAAACTCGCATGGCGGAACTTTTTCGGGAAAGAAATGGGGAAACTAAAGAGGTGATAAATACCCTTGATGTTGAAGCCGTGATTTCTGTTTTAGGTAAACCTGAAGATTACCTGCATGAAGAAGATTACAGTGGTAATAGCTCAAACTATGATAGCTACCAGTCTTATTCTAAAAAAATTCATCGCGATGTGGACAATCGCATGATTGGCGGAGTTGCTTCTGGTTTAGCTGCTTATCTGAACATTAACCCAGTGTGGACCCGTCTCTTATTCTTTGCCCTATTTTTCTCAGGCTTCGGACTTCTACTTTACATCATACTATGGATAGTGGTGCCCAGCGCCCGCACCACCGCCGAAAAACTGCAAATGCGGGGAAAGCCGGTTACCCTCAGTAATATAGAAAACTTTGTGCGCGAAGAAGCCCATGCTGTAGGGAATAGTGTTAAACATATGGGCCGCAAAGCACAGGATCTGAACCGTAATTCTAACCAGGTAACGGGGTTGATTTCCCAATTTTTTAATGGCATCTTCGAAATTATAAAACTGCTTTTCAAATTTGTCTTTAAAATTATCGGCTTCCTCTTCCTTTTAGTAGTGTTTATCGCCCTTGCCACTTTGGCAACCACTTTATTCGTTGGTTTTAATTTAAACGATAGTCATTATACTTGGAGTGAAATTTCCAATATGTTGCAATTGGTATCTAATGATAGCGGTATTTATAATGCCATTACCTTCGGTTTTAGCCTTTTTGTATTAGGACCACTATTTCTGATTGTTTACTATGGTATTCGTTTGGTTTTTGGGGTAGAACCACTTAACAGCGGAGTGCGCAAGGGATTAGGCTTACTCTCTCTTATTGGTTTAATTATTTTAGGCAGCACCGCCTACCAGTTAAGTGAAAAATTCAGGGCTAGCTCTTACCATATTAGTGAGCAAAAACTCAATCTAAAAGCCAAGTCCTACAATTTAGAAGTGGTACAAAATGATGTTTACTATGACTTTAACCAGTCCTTTAATACCGACTTCTGGACCTTTAACAATGGGAAGAGTTATTACAAAGGAGTAGAGCTCGACCTTCGGAAAAGTGAAAAAGGCTATACCTATTTAGAAACTGAATTTAATGGCCGCGGCAGTAGTAGGCAAGATGCGCGCAAAAATGCACAAAATCTAGATTTCATTTTTGAAGTAGATAGTGCTAATCTTAAGTTCAGTAATTACTACAGCATTAAGGAAGGTAATTTCTTTCGCTTGCAAAAAATAAAACATGTACTCTTTATGCAACCCGGCGACACTATTTATCTTAGCGCTGGTACTGAAAACCTATTCTACGATGTGAAAAACATTAACGATTTCTGGGACTATGACATGACCAATCATTATTGGACCATGACTGAAAAGGGTCTGCTTTGCGCAGATTGTGAAAATAGTGCCGAGCTACTTGAGGAATTGGAAGAAGATAGTTTTAGGGAAGAAAATTTTGATCAAGAGGAAAGCGAATCTAATTCTCAGGTAAAGATTAAAGATGGCCTAATAATTATTGAAGAAGCAGAAGCCTTTCTTATCCCTTTGAAACAAAATGAAGCTTCCGATACGAATTACCATATTGCCGCATTAATCACCCCATTTGAAACAGACGTATTTATTGAACCCCTACTAAGCTTAACTTAGATTAATTTCAAATTAAGAACTTAATTACAATTGTTACGCACAAAACAAGTCTTGCATTGTACTATTGATATCTAAAAATCTTATTACTATGAATGATAATGGAAGAAGACAATTTATCGCCAAATTTGGCATATTAAGTCTCAGTGCGCTTTCTGCTACTACCCTATTACAGGCCTGTGCCAATGGAGAAGCTCCTGCAGAAACTAAAAGTAGTCCTAGTCCTAAACCAGCTCCTGCCGCGGCAGAAGAGGTTGCAGAAAACATTGATTGTTCTACCTATAATGAGAATCTAAGTCCTACCGATCTTAAAACCCGCGAAAGCTTAGGTTATATAGAGCAAAGTGAAACGGCCGATCAAAATTGTAGCAATTGCCGTTTTTACAATCCTGCCAAGTTTAAAGGCGACTGCGGTGCTTGCCAACTTTTCGCTAATGGTGCGGTTGCATCTGGCGCTTGGTGTAAAACTTGGGCGGTAAAAGAAGGTTAATCTCCTAATGTCTTCTTTCGCTTTACAGCAGATGCCATAAAATTATAGAGCTCTTCAATTCTAAGAATTGGAGAGCTTTTTTTCTTGGATACTATGATAAGCCAGACTAAATATCTGCAAGCATCAATTTTCGCAATAATTGTATCAAGCGTAACATATAGCACTTTAGAGCCCGCACAGCCATCCTATCTTTGCCAAGTAAAAATTTAGATATGCCAACAATTAACTTAACAACCGAACAGTTTAAAAAAGACGTGTTCGATTATACTGCAGAAAAAGAATGGAAATATGCAGGCAATAAACCTGCTATCATCGACTTTTACGCCGATTGGTGCGGTCCCTGTAAAATGGTCGCTCCTATTTTCGAAGAGCTAAGTGATGAGTTTTCTGAAGAAATTGTTATTTACAAAGTGGACACGGAAGCGGAGCAAGAATTATCCGCCGCCTTTGGAATTCAGAGTATTCCATCTATCCTATTTGTACCAAGTGAAGGTCAACCCATGATGTCGCGCGGAGCAATGCCAAAACATCAATTAAAAAAGGTTATAGAAGAAGAGCTCTTAAAACCAGAGTCTTAGACTATCATTTTTTGAACTGCTCCTCTTTAAATACTAAACGACTAAATGGTATCCTATCGGATGCCTTTTTTTTCCTTGAAACATCTTAAGGTTTCCATTTGCACTCTTCTAATTCGGCGTCCATTTTTCCCATTAAATCTTGCCAATCAAAAGTGTGGATAATAGTGCAATCCCTCTTGCAATAATGCTTCACGATGCTCCCAATAATACGAATTTGAGTAGCGGCTCATTATCTCGTTAAGCACGGGAATTTCGGGCGGGTTAAATTCTTCCCATAATGTATACTGCCTTTTTATCTTTTCTAATTCCTCTTCGGGAAATAATGGAGCGACTAGTTAAGGTCTCTTTCAAGTCGATCCGAGCAATTGAACGCATGCGACTACTAGACTTATTAAACAGGAGACTTAGCCTATATGGGCTTGCTAAAATTGGTACCGCAGTATGAGTCGACAAATTAGCTCCGTAAGTATTTATACTTTTAAAAAATTCTGGAAATCTAATTTTTAGTCTTTGGTAAGGCAAACGATGCACGGAGTCTTTATGAAATGCTGCAGGGCCAATAGAAAGATAAATTCTTTTCTGCTGGGATAAGGGGAGCTCCCGCAAAGAATCCACCAGTTTCTCTATTCTATGGAGAGGCGAATGTGCAATCACAGCCGTATAAAAATCTGGATTTTGCAAAAATGAATAGAGCGCAAAAGAAGCCGTAAAAGAATGTCCAATTAATATGCGCGCATCACTAGTGCGATAGGCCTTTAATAAAGAATCAACTTCAGTCTGAATAAAGCGATGAAGAGCCGTACCTTCTTGCATTGAGGAGGGAAAAGTGATTCTTTCACCCTATCGCTATGGGCAATTTCTACTATTATCGCCTGCGGAATTTCATGGGTATACTGTAAATATCTTACCGTATTTTTCAAGGGCATGATAAACCAATCGTGTTGGCCATCTAAGGTATGAATAATAGGAAACTCCGACTCATCAGAGCCATATTTATAAAATTCTGGCAAGTGAATGCTCCGTTCACGATTTTCTTCAAATATGGAAGACTAAAATACCAAGGTATCTATCTGCTGGGCAAAGCCCAAGCGAGAAAAAACTGCTAAAAGAATAAGAAGGATTTTGCGCATTTTGTTGTCATTTTACTGTTACTTTATAATAGTCAAAGTACTAAAATTACGCGCTTATAATCCGCTTCGCATCAGCTAAAGGGCAAAAAAAGCCGTGCCCATACCCAATAGTATGTGTCCATAAGTTATAATAAGGTACTGGCTATTTCCCATAAAACCCCAAAAGATGCCTGGGGCATACCGAAGGTGCTTTGCATTACTTTTAAGGTCTATGCCTTTTCGAGTATCGAGCGCATATCACTAATAAAGCGATCTACCACTTTGCCCACCGTATGCTGCATCACCACGATTTTCCACCAGCGTGGCTCATCATTAAAATTATCGGATACCAAGCGATAGCGCTGCGGAATACCTAAAGGTACCTGATCGGCTTGCATGCTCACAATATTCAAATGCGGGTTGCGGTAATAATTCACTCCTAAGTCATCTAAAGCCGCACAAAGCTTATCGGTTTCGGCAATTAAGGTTTGCATCATTTTAGTCCAACCTTGCGGACCATGAATCATCAGAATCATCCATATAGAAACCGCCTGCGCCCCACTTCTACTGCCCACCATGGTATAATCTAAACCCTGCACATAACTGGCCTCCTCGGTGGCGGCATAATGCATCCAACCTTTGCGAATTAAAAACACGCCGGTACCGTAAGGCGCCATTAGCATTTTATGGGCATCCATGGTAACTGAATTTACCCGCGGATTGCTGAAATTCATTTTACTATTCACATTGGTAAAAGGATAAATGAATCCGCCAAAAGCGCCGTCTAAATGGAGCTTATACTGCAAATTTTCTTCTTCTAAAACATTGGCAATTAGGCCTATATCATCCACCGAGCCAAACATAGTGGTACTCATATTGGCAATGGCAATTATATATTTTATGCCCTCTTTTTTCGCTTTCGCTAGATGCGTTTTTAAGGCCAGTCCATCAATTTCTCGAGTCTTTTCGGACACTGGTACAGATAGCGCTTTAATATTTAAAAGATTAGCACCTTTATAAAAGCTATAATGACTGTCATCGCTAAAGAGTACGGCGATTTCACTTAGATCGGCTTTAAACTCCGCACGGAAATAATTTCTATAAATCCACATCGCCTGAATATTCGCCTCCGTTCCTCCTGGAGCAATATATCCGTCGATTGACTTGGGCTCCGCTTTCATGATATCTTCCGAAATAAGGCGAATTAATTCCACCTCAATTCGTTGGGTGCCTCGAAATAAATCTTCTCCCTCATCTACCGCAAGAGTGTGACAACCAATATGATTGGGATTATTAATAAAGGTTTTTAAGAAAGGGGCATTTTCTAAAAATTCGGCATCACGGTAAAATTGCTCTGTATCGAGATAAGTCCCCGGAATACCCAAAATATAATCGCTATCGTAGTTTCTGTTCGTGTCTAATGCACTAAAAACGCGCTCTTTAATTTCGTCGCGGCTAAGTTTCTTCCAAATCATGCCGCAAAGGTAGAACCCTCCCAAGTTTTAAAGCCTGATAATTCTCACTTTCTCGCGCTTTCTCGCTCTTCTCAGGGAAAGCTTACCTTCGCCAAAATTTTAAGATATGCCCTTAAAAATTTTAGTCCTCAGCAATTATCGCAGCACCATAACGGTGCGTCCTGAAGCGGAAATTTTCATTGGTCTGCAAAAAGCGGGACATCAAGTTACAATTATGACTTATGGCGATAGCGCCTATGTTGCCAAGTTCAAAGAAGCGGGAATTAAAGTCATCGACTTCCATGCTCAGAAGAAATTAGACAAAAAGGAAATTGCCTTTATCCACCAAGAAATTGTGACGGGCGATTACGATATTATGCACCTCTTTAATGGCCGCTCCATGGTAAATGGCATTCAAGCCGCTAAGGGAACGCGCGTTAAAGTGCTTTTATACCGTGGCTTCGAAGGGCATATTCATTGGTACGATCCTACGGCTTATTTCAAGTTTTTACACGCACGGGTAGATGCGATTATGTGCAATTCCGAGGGCGTAGCGGAGCATATCGCTAAGGCCTCTATTTTTCGGAAGCCGCGATTAATTACCGTAAACAAAGGGCATCGCCTCGAATGGTATCAAGATGTGGAAGCCTTTAAACCCGCCGATTTAGATTTACCCGCGGATGGTTTTTATGCCGTTTGCGCCGCCAATAACCGCCGCATGAAAGGCGTACCCTATTTACTAAAAAGTTTTGCCCATCTGCCCCCCGAGGCGAATGTTCACCTTTTGCTTTTGGGTAAAGACATGGATACGGAAGAAAATAAAAAGATTGTGGCTTCTTTGCCCAATCCGCAAAATATCCATTTTATGGGTTGGCGTCCCGATAGCCTGCGCATTGTAAAAATGGCCGACACTTTTATTTTGGCTTCGCTATACGGCGAGTCGATTACCAAATCTGTTTTAGAAGGAATGTCTTTAGGTACAACGGCCCTCATTACCGATATCCCTGGCAATCGGGAAATGATTGAAGATGGCGTTTCTGGTTATATCGTTCCCAAAGCCAATCCCGAGGCCATGGGCAAAGCCTTATTAAAAATGTATCAAAACCCCAACGCCACCAAGGCCATGGGGAAAGCCGCCTTAGAGCGTATCAAAAATCGCTTTAACAGCGAGATTACCATTAAGGGCTATGAGGAAGCGTATTTGAGTTTGGTGAGGAAAGCATAAAGTTTTCCCAGGGATAAATCCGTGGACGATGGGATGCCGCAGTTTGTAGTATGGCTATACCAGGGGGATTATCATTACACTATGGATGTTTCAATAACTTGAAACGATAAATTACAGGTAAAGAGTTTTAGATTTAAAAACCAAGAAGATTTGATGACATGTAGCCCGGAATCAGATAAACGAAGACTCATATTACAATTTAGTCTGATTCGTTATTGGTAGGTTATACAACCTCCATTAAGAACGGAACTTTAATTTTATTGGTGTTCTTGAGCTCAGCGCAAAGCGCTTAGGTTACGAACGCCAAAAATTAAAATGAAAGACTTAGTGAGTTGGGAGCCGAAGAGCGCAGCGATGAGCCCACAAACTCAAACAAAAAATAAACAACCCGTTTGTAACTTTGCGACGTGAGGAGCTCGCCCACCGAACTTGCCTTTTATGGAGGTTTTTGAAGAGAGAAATTGGAGCCTAGATTTTTTTAGGCATGTATTATATCTCTTATTTGAATGCCTGAGCTCACTGCGTTCGGTTTACCATGAATGTTTTCTTTTTATTGGAATGGCAGAGCTCACTTCGTTCGGTTCCTTCTTTTTTGATCAACCGAGGAAAGAAACGACGAACTCACGAACTCCTCTGAAAGAGGACGAGCGTTCGTATCCTAAAAAGGAGTCTAAAATATCTTGAGAAGGCTTACTACATCGTGAAATAAGATCAAAAAACGGAATCCAAAATGAATCTGTCATGGGTACTACTAAAGACATGAAATGTTTTGTAATGACTGAAAAACTATATAGATTTACGAGCCTCAGTGAATACGAGTTTTACGCGTGATCCCAAGTAAGTACTCTTAACGATTAGAAAAAAAACCTTTCTCATAAGTTTTTTACCTATGAGAAAGGAATAAACCGAATTAATTTTTATTATTTCTTCAAATTAATTTTATATGGAGCTCCAATTTTAACCCAATAGTAAATCATAGTAGGTATTAGGAAAAAAGTTAATGCTACAATCCATGGCCCTTTATGCTGAATAGTTTCTATTTCTTGAATTCTTCTTATGTAATAAATAAGAAAGCCAACAAGGGCCAGAGCACATAAGTTAATCATTATAAGGTCAAAACCATTTCCCTTTCCAGTTCCTAAATCCATTGCAGAAAGAGTTGTAAGGAAAACTAATTTAAAGGGTAGGACGTAATGAATGTAAAATTTCATTTTTTTTATTTAATAGGTTGGACAATTAAGATTAGGAGTAACGTAAATGACGGAACCGATAGGAATTGAGTTACCACCTGTGTCGCCTGTTATTACTTGATATCCACATTCTGCTGCAATTGAAATCCAACTCTCAGGCAAAGCTACTACGAACATAAATTTTTTCCATTCACTACCCGTTTCAAAGATCGCGGCTAATTCCTTTTCTACACATTGCCTCCAGTTGACCGGAACATATTCAATAAGAATATCACCTTCTGGGCCAATAGCAGTCAACGTTGGTTTAGACCTGTTAAGGAAACCGATCATTTTACGGTTGATAGCGGCAAAGGTCAGTAATCTTTCTACTTGAGAAGGAGTCAAATTATTGGTGTCACTTTTAATTGCTAATTCGATAACCTTGTGATCTGCAATAAATGTAGCAATATTTGCCGAGTCTAAATTCATTGGTGTAGTCTTCATTAGTGAGTCTAACCAAATTCCTTCAGCCTCGTTCAAAGAATCTGTTATTACATCAAAACTCATCCCTAAGATTAAAGAATCTAGTATTGCCCTATGAACGCTGTCAGATTCAGGACCGACCTCTATACCTATTTCTGTGTATAAAGTAAAAAATAAATCGACAGTTTCTTGACCCCGATCGTCGTAAGGATTATCTGAATTATCAAAGCAAACAGTTGTTGGACCAGATGTAGACAGAAATGGTGTGGGCTCTTGAAGTGCTTCTTCACTTGATTCACTACAACTGACTAATCCAAGAGTGAGTGTTAAGCATAGAAATTTAAAAAGCGTAAATGATTTAATACTATTGGAGTTTAATTAGTTTAGCAAATATAAAAAAAATGATTTAAAATAAAAATGACTCCCCGCTATTATAAGTTTTTGTATATTTAAGGCTCTAAATCAAATTACTAACTATTCGATTCATTGAATCTACGAAACGATTTGGTGATGAAGAAGCTTGCAAAAGCTACTTCTAAGAGTTCTGA
>PZPB01000052.1:0-8451 GCA_003045865.1 Bacteroidota bacterium
CTCTTTCAGCGGAGTTCGTGAGCTCGTCGTTTCCTCTCCTCGGTTACGAACTCACTAAGTCTTTCATTTTGATTTTTGGCTTTCGTAACCGAGGCACAGGGCGCTCAGCGCAAGAACTCCATTAAAATTAAAGTCTTGTTATTCATTGATGCCGTATGACCTACTAATGACAATTACGGTAAAATGAAATAGGGAGCTTCGTATGCCTTTTCTTGGCTAACGATAATCAAATCTACTTGGTTTTATAGCCTAAAATGCTTTTTTCAGGTAGACAAAAAAAAGGTGCTAACGCATCTGCGCAAGCACCATATTAATAGGAATAGAACGAAATTAAAATTGAATAATAATTCCCACACTAGGTATACGTGTGCCGTTGCCGTTTTCTAAAAAGCGGGTAGAATAGCGTTGCTCATTTGCGGGTGCAAAAGGATTCTCGATCTTGGGTGTTCCATCAGCATTGCGGTTTAAAACCAAAAGGGGTTCACCATCTACCGATTGACCTAAAAGGTTTTGTACATCTAAATAGACGTTTAAGGCCCAATTTTCGAAGAACCACTTTTTGTCAATACGCATATTTACCCGGTTGAAATTACTAAAGCGTTTTTGGTTTAAGCGCGACCAATCGGGCAAACCACGGCGGTTAACGTCATATACACTAACCAAGCTACTCGTCTCAACATCAGTAGGGGTAAAAGGGGCACCGCCTAAGAATTGATATTGCACACCTAACTCCCAGTTTTTACCGAATTTTTTACCGCCTGTTACGGTTATAATATGTTGGTTGTCCCATGAAGAAGGCACTAAATCGCCTTGGTTATCTTCAAATTCTGACTTCACCAAAGTGTAGGCGAAGGTTCCAAACCAGCCTTTGTAAAGCTTTTGCTGATAAAGAAACTCCAGTCCATAAGCGCGTCCGGCAGAACTGGAAGTAGCAGGTTCGTTGCCAATTACCCCAAAGTCGCTACCTAAATTAGCGAGGGTAATGCCTCTTTCTAAGAGGAAGGGGTAGTTATTATAAATTTTGTAAAAACCTTCTAAGCTAATTTTAGCCGACCAAGGAAGGTAATAAGCAACGCCACTTACATAGTGCTGGGTGCTTATATATGTCAAATCTTGGTTAACCAAAGTACCAGCGGAGTCTCTAAAACCTAGAGCGGTATTAGGGGGTAATTGGTAGTAAATACTAATGCTATTGTTCCAACTTAATTCGGGTGTAATATTCCAAGCAAGGGCTAGCTTAGGCGAGATTTGATTAAGAGGATTGGCGGTATTCGCATTAAAGGTATTGCCATCCATGCGTAAGCCTAAGGTAGCATTAAGACGCTCATCGAAAAAACTGCGGTTTACATTGCCAAAAGCAAAATATTGATAGAGCGTCAGGTCCGTATTATAATTACGAGGTTCAGCACCCGGTGCCACTCTAAGGTCAAGCTCGGAGGTTATGTACTTTGTTTGTTCAAATCCGAAGCCGCTGGTTATTTTCCAGATATCCTTACGGTAAAAGTTCTCCACTCTTAATTTGTTTTCAATTTCTTGAGATTGGTAATCCAGTAATTTGGTCTTAGATTCATCATTATCTTCAAACTTAAAAGCGGTATTATTTAGCATGAAGCGCGAGAGAATAACATTGGTATACGATTTCTCACCAAAGTGTGTCCATTTAGCCCCTACCGAGTAGTTCCATTGTTCGTTTACCGGTAAAAAGGCCAGTTGAAATTGCTGGGTTTCGGTTTCATTGGCATCTAAGTTTAACTTGAAATTATCGATGGCTCCCAAACCGATTAAGGTTAATTGGTTTTTGTCGTTAATTTTGTACTTTACCTTGTACTGGAAGTCGTTATAAGTAGGAAGGAAGGGCAGTTCAAACAAAGTGAAAAGGAATTGCAAATAGCTGCGACGTGCCGAAAGAAGGAAAGTGGTTTTTTCACTTAAGGGGCCTTCGAGGGTTAAGCCTACTTCGGAGGCACCCACTTGAAAAATTCCGCCAATTTTATCGCTTCGACCATCTTTTAGTTTGATATCTAAAACCGAGCTTAGCGAGTTCGCTTTCTCTACGGGGAAGGCGGAAGTGTAAAGATCTACCTCGCGGATAAAGTTTACGTTTAACAAACCTACGGGACCACCGCTACTACCTTGGGTAGAGAAGTGATTAATGCTTGGAATTTCGATGCCATCTAAAAAGAAGCTGTTCTCATTGGGAGCGCCCCCTCTAATAATGATATCGTTTCTAAAGTTGGGAGTTGATGCAACCCCTGGTAAAGACTGAATTACCAAGGAAATATCTTGGTTTCCACCGGGGTTGCGTTGAATTTCGTTAATGCCTAAAGTGCTTACCGAAACGGGACTTTCTTCCTTTCGTTGAAAACGATCTTGGGCGCTAACTTCCACTTCGGCCAGGGTTTGGTTACCTGCATCAAGGGCGAAATCGATAACGGCGGGTTTCGATAAACTTACCTGAATTTCATATTCAGTAATGTTTTTATAGCCCACAAAAGAAGCGGTAATATTGTAAAGGCCTGGTTCAACATTTAAGACGTAATTTCCATCTAAGTCAGTGGTGGTACCAATAGTAGTACCTTCAATTACAACGTTGGCGAAGGGCAGCGATTCGTTATTGATTTTGTCAAAAACGCGACCTTTTATAGTTCCAGTCTGAGCGAAGGCGCTTATTCCAAAAACAAAGGCGATTAAGGTAAGTAAGTGTTTCAAATTTAATTTTTTACAAAAGTAAAACCCTGACCAGTGGCTAGGGTTCACAAGAAGGTTCAAAAATTTAAGTTTTTATTGAGCGATAGGATAAACTATTTTGGTTAACCACTTGCTAGTGTCGGCCTCTTCGCTGGGATCGGTAACATAAATTTCTAAGCCCAGTCCCAAGAGATCGGTGCCATTTTGCATGGCGTACCCGTTGATGGCTTCATGAGCTCTGCCAGTAAATTCATAAGGCCCATAATAATCTACAAAAAGTGCATCAGTAGTTGCCATTTCGCGCTTCTTAATATCATCTTTACCTTCTAGCATGGACCATAATGGAATAGCTATTTCTACCGTAGTGCGACGTGTTTCTTCGTTCCACTCGTGGAAAACAGCAAAGGGGGGACGACTAGAGTTTTGCATTTCTGTACCTAGATAGGCATTAATTTTAGAAAAGTTTTTCCCAAAGAAATCAGGACCAAGCTCTGTCATAGCCACCGTCTCGGTGATACTATAAAAACGCATAGAGTCTAATTGGGAGCGGTAAACGTCTAGTTTTACTTCTGAATTTTTTTGACTTTCTACGATATACTTGATATTTGCAAGGCCAATTTCAAAACTTTCGCCTACCATGCCGTCCATAAAAAGGCCCACGCCGCGAGAGAAGAATCCTAATTCGCCACTAAAGCCCCATTTAACTATAGTCGGCCCATTTTCGGAGCTCTTAAAAGTCCAAAGACCGTTTGAGGGATCTCTGCCGTCAAAATTTATAATTGTTTTTATGGTATCATAGGGGCTGGCATATTTAATACTTTGCTTACCTCCACCAGATTCTTCACTCGTCCAAGAGTAGGCTGCGCCTTCGCCTGATGTTTGTTCACCATATTTGAATGTCATAGTGGGGTCTTCTTGTAACCACGGACTCCAAGCTTCCCAATTTTTAAAATCAATTACTTGCGCATAAATCTGTTTGGCGGGAGCGTTAACACTAAGCTCGCGGCTTACATTATAATTCCCTGGAAGGAAAAGCGAAACAATTAGATAAATTGCTACTAAGGCCAAAAGAACCCAAAGGACAATTTTTACTATGCGCATGTTTTGAAGTAGTTGATTAATAGGGTTCGAAGTTAGATAAAATTTGGAAGGGTAATGTTAATCTTCGCGTGACTAAAAATGAGAGGATTAGATTTATATAACTATGAAAAAGTGAGACTAAAACCCTTTGTACCAGCGCCTTTAACCAAATAGAGTAGATCAAGAATTCCCCGTGACCTTAAAATAACAATGAGGGTTCCATCTTAAAAGTAGTTTTAGTTATCTCGAGGCCACTTAATTGTTCTTGAGCATTTAAACGATTTTGCTTGAAAGCTTTCGCACTTAAGGGAGTAACACTATTAATTTATAGAGAACTAGGGTTGTTAATTTCTGTGCTTATAAAAAGACTAAAAGGGCTACTATAAGGAACCTTAGTGTTAAGCTAAGTATCAAAAAGAAATTAACTTTGCCGCCATGCAAGAAATGGTTTTAATTCTCGATTGTGGATCGCAGTATACGCAATTGATTGCTCGCCGAGTGAGAGAGCTTAATGTTTATTGTGAAATTCACCCCTACAACAAGCTTCCTGAGCTGGATAAAAATGTAAAGGGTTTAATTATTAGTGGAAGTCCGCATTCGGTAAACGATACGGATGCCCCAGAAATTGATTTAACAGATTTCAAGCAAAAAATGCCGGTATTAGGTGTTTGTTATGGAGCACAATTTTTAGCCAAGAAATTTGGCGGAAAAGTAGAGCCATCTGAAACCAGAGAATACGGTCGTGCCAAACTTAGCGAAGTAAAAGGAAACACTTCTCTATTGAAAAATGTACCAATAGGATCACAAGTCTGGATGAGTCACGGCGATACCATTTTAAGTTTGCCCGATAACTACGAAATAATTGCCAGTACTAGCGATGTTGCGGTAGCGGCTTATCATATTGTGGGAGAAGAGACTTTTGGTATTCAGTTTCACCCTGAGGTTTATCATAGTACTGATGGAAAAACCATGCTGAAAAACTTTTTGGTTGACATTTGTAATTGCAGCCAAGACTGGACGCCCAACTCCTTTGTAGAAGAAACAGTTGCGAATTTAAAAAACACCATCGGTAATGATAAGGTGGTTTTAGGTTTAAGTGGCGGAGTAGATAGTACAGTTGCGGCGGTGCTTTTATCGCAGGCTATTGGCGATAGACTCCATTGTATTTTTGTGAATAATGGCTTGCTGCGTAAAAATGAGTTCTCCCAAGTATTAGATCAATACAAGGGAATGGGCCTAAATGTTAAAGGCGTAGATGCTAGCGATCGCTTTTTGGATGCTCTAGCGGGCGAAAAGGATCCAGAAACTAAACGTAAAATTATTGGTAGAGTATTTATCGAAGTATTCGACGATGAATCCCATAAAATAAAGGACGTGGCTTGGCTGGGTCAAGGGACTATTTACCCCGATGTAATCGAGTCGATTTCAGTAAAGGGCCCCAGTGCTACAATTAAATCGCATCACAATGTGGGCGGTCTTCCCGACTTTATGAAGCTACAGGTGGTGGAGCCTTTAAACACCTTATTTAAAGATGAAGTACGTAGGGTAGGAGCAGCCTTAGGAATAGATTCTAGTCTTTTAGGAAGGCATCCTTTCCCAGGTCCTGGTCTAGCAATCAGAATTTTAGGCGATATTAGCCCTGAAAAAGTTAGAATATTACAAGAAGTAGATGCAATTTTTATTAATGGCTTGAGAGAGCATGGTCTTTATGATCAGGTTTGGCAAGCAGGCGCTATTTTATTGCCAGTACAGTCGGTAGGCGTAATGGGTGATGAACGTACCTATGAGCAAGTAGTAGCCCTACGTGCGGTGGAAAGTACTGATGGTATGACCGCGGATTGGGTACATTTGCCTTATGAGTTTTTAGCAGAGATTTCTAATAAAATAATAAACCGGGTAAAAGGGGTTAATAGAGTAGTATATGATATCAGCTCTAAGCCACCAGCAACAATCGAATGGGAATAATTTTAAGAGTTTTAAGTTTAGCAGTTTTTATTTTCACCTCTAGTTTTTTGCTTGCGCAAGATGGGATTAAACACCTTATCCACGTTGTGAAGCCTGGAGAAACACTCTATGGTATCGCCAAAACTTATAATGTCTCTATTGAAGAACTGATGCAGTTTAACGAGGAGATTAATAAGATGAAGGAGATTAAGGAAGGGGCAACTTTATTAGTGCCCGATCGTAGAGCAGCCCTAGAGAAAGAGGTAGAAAACCCGAACACTAGTGCTGTTACAGATACACCAAAATCGAAGTTTATCTATCATGAAGTGGAACGGCAAGAAACTCTTTATTCCCTATCCAAGCAATATGGGCTTAGTACGGATGCCTTAATTGCGGCTAATCCTATAATTGAAAAAGAAGGTTTAAAAGCGGGCTTTCTTCTAAGGGTACCTCGCGAAAATGCAGAGGAAGCCCAAGTTTTTATCGCTCAAAATGATAGTCTTTATTATTTGCATGCAGTACAGAAGCAAGAAACAGCTTACAGTTTAGGCAAACAGTATAAAATTACCATCGATAGCCTTTATATTTTGAATCCCGAGATTAAAGCGGGGCTTAAATTAGGCCAACTATTGCGTATTCCTAAAAACCGCGCACGCTACGCGCCCAAAGCTATTGCTGTTAAAACCGAAAAGCCGGCTGAGGAAACCGTGGTGAAAACGAATCCTAAAGTTCGTGATACCGTTAGCGCAGACAGTGACTATATGTTGTATAAAGTGAAAGGTGGTGATACCTTTTTTAATTTAAAGCAACGTTATTTTGTAGATCAAGAGGAATTGGTAAGAGTAAATCCAGAATTGGAAAAAGGTCTTATCGTTGGAAAGTATATCATCATTCCTAAAAAGCAAGAAGCCGCTGAGATCAATTGGTTGGACAAGATTTTAAATAATGCCGAATCAGGTGGGGAAGTTTCGAATGTTCCTCTTTCGGGAGAGACAGTAGATAAAAAGGAAAACCTAAATAGTCCAAAGAAAGTAGACACTCTGAGTAATAAAAAGCCTAGCGATAGTCTCTTGGTAGATACGGCTAAAGAATACCGCGTCGCTCTAATGCTGCCTTTCCGCTCCTCACGTTATAAAGATAGTTTAGACGCCTATAGTTTCTTTCCTCATCGAGATACAGAAATGGCAAGCCAATTTTATTATGGTTTTAAAATGGCCGCAGACTCTCTGGCTAAAAAGGGAATGCGCGTTAATCTAAAGGTTTTTGATACCGAAGGTGATTTGGCAATAACAAAGTCTTATACCGAGGAATTATTAGAAGCGCAACTGGATTTAATTGTAGGTCCTGCATATAATAAAAACTCAGAGTACATTGCTGATAAAATGAAAGAGACAGGGGTTCCTGTAATAAGTCCTTTAAGTAAATCGGTAGACATTCACCAGCGTCCTAACTTAATTAAAATGGTGCCAGATGAAGCGGCAAAAGCTTCCACGATCGCGGATTTATTGAATTCTAAGTTTGGTACCGCCAATATCTTATTTGCGCATTGTAGTCAGAAAGACCAAGAGAAAAATGTAGAAGAGATTATGGCTCGCTTAGAGCCAAGAGAAAATGCTTTTGTAATGACCATGTCTAATTGTAATGAGCTGGCAAGTACTGAATCATTAAAAGAAAAGCTTTTTATGGATGGGGTCAAAGTTGTGGTATTGATGAGTGATGATCCAGTTTTTATCTCCGATATGATTTCAAAACTATACGGTTTAAGAGATTCTGGTATTTACTTAATTGGCAGCCCTACTGTATTAAAAAGCCCTACGGTTGAGTATAGTTATTTGAATGCTTTGCACTATACTACCTACGAGGTAATTAGTACCGATTATGAAAACGCTTCAGTAAAAGCCTTTATAGCGAAATTTAGAAAAGATTACAAAGAAGAACCGAATTCTTATGCTTTTCAAGGTTATGATGCCGGCTTATACTTTTTGGAGCGCTTATGGAAAAATGGTCCATACTTTCTAGAGTCATTAAATGATCAGAATAAGTTAAGCACAGGTTATAAATTTGAAAAGAGCGCTGAAGATGGCATTAGAAATAGCTATTTCATACATAGCTCCATTAAATCCTATAGGCTCAAGCGGATTAATTAAAAACTAAGGAAGGATCAATTTTTTTACTTACTTTTAAGCCTTAAGTTTCTCGTATTTTAATTTAAGAAGTATCCTAGATACACAGGGTGGCGAGTTGAATCGACCAGGTAAATCATACTTAAAGCCAAAAAGAAAGACCGTTAAAAAAAGTAACGGTCTTTTTTGTTGAAAATCTGAGGCTATTATTCATAGTCGAACTTAAATAACTAGGCTAATTGAGTGGCAAGACTAAGAGTAAATCTAGGATTCCTACTTCTTGTTTAATTCCTCTTCCACTAAGCCTTGGAGTTTGGTAGCGCTTCTTAATTCCTCGGCACTCTTCGCTATTTTAACGGCATCGCTTATTTGATTTTTTGCCGCTTCGAATTCGTTTAATAAATAAGAAGTATAGGCCACAAGCATTCTACTTTTAAAACTCGCTAATTTTTGGTTAGAGAGTTTTGCCGCTTCACGTGCTGCACTTAGAGCATTATTGGAATTGTGGTCTTCTACTAGATTATAAGCAACATCATAAAGATAATCAGCGGCGCTATCGGCGGGGCTTAATAATTTTCCAAATTGTAAAATGCCCTCCTTCCAAGTTTCGTAGTGC
>PZPB01000052.1:8461-18488 GCA_003045865.1 Bacteroidota bacterium
TGCCCGGCTTCTTGGCCATAAATATCATAAGTACCAAAGCTTAATTCGATCGCGCTTTTATTCCCGGCGGGATCAAGAGCGACAAATTCTTTAACAAATTTTTGCAGCAAAATACTGTCCCTGTTTTCAATGGCTAAATCGAGGTTGTAAGAGTAGCATGCTTGAAAGAAATTATTGAAATCGAATTCGCTAAAAGCACTTTTTATAGCACTTTGGTTTTTGTAAACTAACCAAGGGTATGAAGTTTCATAATCAACGCCATAGGTGGCTAAGACTTCCGCTGCAGGGGCAGTAAAAAGTTGGTTTCCTTTTTTTGTATTTAGAAATTCGAGGGCCAGCTGGCTAGTTTTGTTAAAGTCGAAATTGAGGCTGTAAATTTCTAAAAGACGAAGCCATTCTTGATCGCTGAGCGTATAATTATTATACTTCACTAATAAGCTGTCGTATTCTCCTTTTTCCAGAAAAGTAGTATTGAGGGCTTTGCTTAAATCGGCGGCACCATAATAGCCAGAAAAACGCTTGAGCACTAATTCGTTAGAATTCATTAAAAAGAATGTGGGAGCTTCGGTTAGCTCGAAGATACTCGTGTAACGCGAACCCATTTCTTCATTCAAATCTATGGCAATGCAGGTATAGTTTTGCGAGGCTTTAACAAGATTAGGGTCAGAAAAAACATTATCAAAAAACATTTTCCTGAAATCGCCACTGTCATCGTGCAAGGCAACAAACATCATAGATTTTTTTTGCTGCACCGTATTTAGTACCGCTTGATAATCGTCAATGCTTTCTACTTCGATAAATCTGATTTGTGCTAGGGCAGAAAGACTGAGTAGTGAGCTAAAAAGGAGGGTAAAAATTCTGTTCATGGTGTTGCGAAATTTTGGCTAAGATAGATATCTAAATTAAGGCCCCTTTTGTTCTTTACCCAAAATGATACTCCCGTACCAATTTCTTGAAAGGGATACAATAGGTTCTCACGGTGTCCTTTAGAATTCATCCAAGCGTCAATACATTCTTGCGCCAGTTTTTTATAGCTTTTGTTTGCTATTTTTTGGCCTTGCTTATTGGTAAAGATACCGGAATGAAAGGAGTATTCTTCATATTCGGGGATATCTAAAAGATAAAACTGGGCGATATTTTCTCCTAGGGCCTGAAAGCTGCCACCAAAAAGTTTTACGCGATCTACCAACTGGCGGCTATCCGCTGGTTTTCTCCAACTGTGGCTAAGTTTACCAGAATTGGCCATTAGTTCCGATTGATGGCGAGCGGATTTATTGAGAGTAGGGTTCCAAGCTAAAGCCGGTTTACCTTTTTTTAAACGGGTTTCGTTTCCTGCATGAAAGAGAGCGGCTTCTAGTAAGCTGCGACTGAAATTATTGGGATCTATAATTTCATTCACTTCCTTGGTTTGCCAAAATTGTTGAGCATCCATCGTAAACCATTCTTGCTGCGCATCTACCGTAAGGTTAAAAAGCAAAAAGGTTAGGAGAAAGGGGAGGCCTCGCATGTTGATGTTTTAAAAAAGGTCTTTTTTAGACTTTGGTCTTTCTGAGAAACGCAAATTGAATCCTTCCAGTATTTTTTCTTCTTCAGGAATTTGGTCCAGGGGGTGCATTTTACCTTCCGACTTTTTGATATCGGTTATCTTTTTCAACTCACTGTTTTTGAGGTAAATAATAATATTACTACTCAAAGTACGATTCATGCCAATATAAGTACCGTCTTCTTCTTTGGGGTAATAAACGGTTTGGGCATTGCCATTTACATAGACGCGTCTCAATTCTTTTTTAAGGAATTTACCAAACATTTTTCGTCCCTTTATTTGATTGTAGCGTATGCTATCGCTTTGACTAATCATAAAGGCATTGCTTAATACTTTTAGCGTATCGGGCTCATTATTGCGGTTTAGCATGTAAATCGTATCGCCTGTAATTTGGGTGCTATCATTCCAAATTACGGGTAAGCGGTACATTCTAAAAGTGGAGTCGGCGCTACTATAACTTAGGGAATCGCATTTACCTTGCATATCGGAACGGTAAAATCGTACGTCGTAAAAGATGTGTAATTGTCTACTTTCGATGCCTAAAGTGTCGGTTACCTTATAGGAGTAGAGCGTGTCGCCATGCACATGTAAGCTATCGCCGCCGTCATCTACAATAGTGTAAAGTGGCTCTTTGGTAACGTAGGCGCTATCGGCCAAGCCGAAATACTCGCCGTAATTACCGCGAATTAAATATTTTTCTATGGTATCGTGAATTAACACATTACCAAAGGCTTCGCCATATTCTTCTTTTTTCTCGTAGTAGAGACTGTCGCCTGTTAGGTATTTGGGGCCATCGTAAATGAAGGCATTTTTATTAAACTGGGCGATGTTTTCGATTGTATTGTAGCGCCCATTTTCGCAGTAAATTTTACTGCTATCGCTAATGATGGTCGAAGGCCCGCGAAAATAAGAGATGCGACTTTCGCTATGATAATCGAGGGTGTCGCTATACATGGTATAGCGAGGATTTACTAGTACAACCGAATCTTTAAAACTAAAAAGTTTGCTGTTGCTATTGTAGTATCCCTTGGTACTAGTTAGGGTATTTTCATTGTTACTAACCTTACCACCAGTATAATAATAGGCTAAATTAGTTTCACGGTTTAACTCGAGGCGATCGGTTAAAAGGGTCATTTCAGGGTCGCGCAGAACAACCTCTTTTCCAGTAACAATTGCCAATTTGGTATCACCCGAATACTCGAGATAATCGCCTGTTAAAAATAATGTGTCTCCTTGATTAATACGAACGTTTTGAAAAGCGCGAATTCTATTTTCGCTGGAAAAGAGCCAGGCCGAATCGCAATACATTAAAGCGCCTTCGTGCTCAAAAATAACGTCGCCAATCAGGCGGTTTTTTCCTTCAGATTTGGAGTAGAAACCTTTGTCGGCCTGACGGATATTTATCTTCTTGGCCTCTTTTTTCTGTCCCGATAAAGCGACAGAAAAAAGAAAGCAAATAAGAATGAAAATATTAGTCAACCACTTCTTCAAGGATAATGGTTTGAGTACGATTGGGGCCAACGGAAAGAATGCTGATGGGTACACCAATTTGGTCTTCCACAAATTTGATGTAGCTTTTAAAGGTTTCGGGCATTTGCTCGTAACTATCCAAGCTAGTAAGGTCTTCTTTCCAGCCTGGCATCTCGGTGTAAACGGGCTCAATAAGTCCGTCTTCGGAGCTATAGGGAAGGTGGTCGATAATTTCGCCTTGATAGTTGTAATGGGTGCAAATTTTAATAGTATCGAAGCCGCTTAAAACGTCAGACTTCATCATAATTAAATTGGTAACGCCATTTATTTCCACCGCGTATTTTAAAGCGGGAATATCTAACCAACCGCAACGTCTAGGACGTCCAGTAGTAGCTCCAAACTCATGACCATTAGCACGCAATTCTTCACCGATAGAATCGAATAATTCGGTGGGGAAAGGACCTGAGCCAACGCGGGTACAGTAAGCTTTAAAAATACCGAAGACTTTATTAATACGATTTGGCGCGATGCCTAATCCGGTGCAGCTTCCCGCACAAGTAGTAGTACTAGAAGTAACGAAAGGATAGCTGCCAAAATCAATATCTAAAAGCGAGCCTTGTGCTCCTTCGGCTAATATTTTCTTTCCAGCTCTCAAAGCAGAGTTTAAGTAGTGCTCAGAGTCAATTAAGTTCATGGCTTTTAATTGGTCAATTGCTTTAAACCAATCTTCTTCCATTTGAAGCAAATCTTGCGCATAATCATAGTCGTAATGCGATAATAGCTGTTCGTGTTTGGCTTTTAAAGTGTCGTAGCGTTCTCTAAAGTCGGCCAATTCTACATCGCCCACGCGCAGGCCATTCCGGCCAGTTTTATCCATGTAAGTTGGTCCGATACCCTTTAAGGTAGAACCAATTTTGTCTTTACCCTTGGCCGCCTCAGAGGCCGCGTCCAAAATTCTATGAGTAGGCAAAATTAAATGCGCCTTGCGGGAGATGAGTAAAGACTCTTGCAGATTTAAATTAAAATCTTTGAGTTTATCAATTTCTTTAGAAAAGATAACGGGATCGATAACTACCCCGTTACCGATTACGTTTTTAGTTCCATTGTGGAAAATACCACTAGGGATGGTATGCAATACGTGTTTAATGCCATCGAATTCTAAGGTATGACCAGCATTAGGTCCGCCTTGAAAGCGAGCGATAATATCGTATTTACGCGTTAAAACGTCAACAATTTTTCCTTTTCCTTCATCGCCCCATTGGAGGCCTAAAAGCACATCTACGTTCATGTAATTTTGGTGTTTGGAAGTATTTTAATTCTCCGTTGGATCTTGGTCATTCTCTCTGGTTCCATATAAATAAAGAGAGTGGGAGTTAATAGTAATACCGAATATCTCGGCTACCGTATCTTTAATCTGCTGCAAGCGTGGGTCACAAAATTCCAGTACTTCACCGGTATCGGTAAGAATAATGTGATCGTGTTGTTTGTTGTAAAAAGACTTTTCGTAATAAGCCTGATTTTGCCCAAATTGATGTTTGCGAACCAGTTTAGAGTCGAGTAGTAGTTCGATAGTATTATATAGCGTAGCGCGACTAACGCGGTAATTTTTGTTCTTCATTAAAATGTAAAGCGATTCGATGTCGAAATGCTCTTCATTTTCATAGATTTCCTGCAGAATAGCATAGCGCTCAGGGGTTTTGCGCTGTTTGTTCTTCTCCAGGTATTCTGTAAATACTTGTTTTACAGTCGTAAATTCTTGCTGATTCATATTTTGCAAAGAAAACGGCAAAGGTAATTAATCTCTATCAGCAAATCTCCTTTCTACAGAGCTAACTCCTTCAATCTTTCGCAATTGCACAATTACCTTATCCAAATGCATCTTGTCTTGTACCACTACGGTAATAAGTCCTTCAAAAATCCCATCGTCGCCCGCGATGTTAATGCTACGGATATTTACATGTAAGTCGTTGGAAATGATTTGAGTAACCTTATTTACAAGACCAACCGTGTCTATTCCACGGATTACTAATACCGAGGCATACTCTCGTTTTTTGCTACTTACCCATTTGGCACGCATCAGCCGAGGAGCGAAATTCGACTGTAAATAAATAGAGTTCGGGCAGTTTTTATGGTGTAATTTAATGCCTTCGGTAGCGGTTATAAAGCCAAAAACTTGATCTCCCGGAATGGGGTTGCAGCATTTTGCAGGTTTATAATCTAACTTCTGTTCGTCGGGACCGAAAACTACAATTTGTTCGGCCTCAGCGCTTTCCTTCTTTTGTTTGCTCTCAACTTTTTTAGCATTATCAAGGTCTTTTTTCGAGCGGCCAATTATACGCTTCCGCAGATAGGCGTAAAAACCTTGATTTTGGTCGCGCATGAATTCCTTCAGCTGATTATTATCAATGATCTTCATTCCTACCTTATAGTAAAGATCGGTGCTAGTTTTTGTGCCGAAATATTTTACCATTTCTTGCAGCAAGTTTTTACTAGGCTTGAGCTTAATATAGCGCAGCTTGCGTTCTAGGGTTTCTTTACCATCATCGGCAATTTGTTTACGCTCGCTTTTTAAAGAGGACTTTATATTGTTACGGGCCTTGCTGGTAACCACATGGTTAAGCCAATCTTCTTTGGGAGATTGTTTTTGGGAGGTGATAATTTCTACTTGATCACCACTTTTTAGGCGATAGTTTAAAGGTACTAAACGTCCGTTTACTTTAGCACCTAAAGTACGTAAGCCCACATCGGTATGCACGCCAAAAGCAAAATCTAGGGGAGTGGAATTGGTAGGTAAAATGCGTAAATCTCCTTTAGGGGTAAAGATGTAGATCTCATCAGCCATGAGGTCCATTTTAAACTCATCCACAAAAGAAAGGGCATCCCCTTCATTGTTTTCCAAAACTTCCCGAATGCGATTTACCCATTCATCGAGTTTATTTTGACCACTCGAATCGCTCTTATATTTCCAGTGTGCGGCATAACCTCTTTCGGCTACTTCATCCATGCGATCGCTGCGAATTTGCACTTCAACCCAATGCCCTTCTGGCCCCATTACCGTGGTGTGCAAACTTTCGTAGCCGTTGGCTTTGGGTGCAGAAATCCAATCGCGCATGCGCTTGAGGTTAGGACGGTAATGATCAGTAACTATTGAATAAGCCCGCCAACAGTCGGCTTTTTCATAAACTTTCTCTGAATCAATTATTATTCGGATGGCGAATTTGTCGTAAACCTCATCGAAGCTAACCCCTTGGGTAAGCATTTTTTTGCGAATGCTGTAAATACTTTTTGTACGTTCCTTAATGCTAAATTTCAAGCCATCGTTTTCGAGATGCTTTTTTATGGCATTGCTAAAGTTTTTAAGATAGCGTAATGCTTCTGTTTGACTGTTTTTAAGCTTTAAAACAATATCACGGTAAACCTCGGGCTCGGTGTATTTTAAGCTGAGGTCTTCGAGTTCGGTCTTAATATTATAAAGCCCAATACGGTGGGCGAGGGGAGCGTAGAGATATAAGGTTTCGGAAGCAATTTTAAGCTGCTTATGCTCAGGCATGGAGTCCATGGTGCGCATATTGTGTAAGCGATCAGCTAACTTGATTAAAATTACCCGAATATCATCCGATAGAGTAAGCAACATCTTACGAAAGTTCTCTGCTTGCAGGGAAATGTCATGGTTAAAGATGTTACTAATCTTGGTGAGACCGTCAATTATTTTAGCAATTTCGGTATCAAATATTCTTTCAATGTCTTCAAGAGTATAGTCGCTGTCTTCTACCACATCGTGAATTAGCGCACTAGCAACCGACTTTGGTCCGAGCCGAATTTCATCGGCTACAATTTGAGCTACGGCAATGGGATGGTAGATATAAGGTTCGCCCGATTTACGACGAACTTCTGCATGCGCATCTTTCGCAAGATTAAAAGCCCGGGTGATGAGTTCCTTATCCTCATCATCCATGCGGTCTTTCATGCTTTTAAGAATGGCCTTAAAACGCTTATTGATCTCCTTATCTTCTTCTTCTAATTGAATGTCTGTCATAGCTAAAATGCAATAATCGAAGATAAGTATTTAGCCCATAAAGAAAGCCTGAGAGAAGGCGATAATTTCGCTTTTTGGCCCGCGTATTTCTAACCTGTTGAGTCTGACCTAAAACCAAAGTTCGGCGATGAATTAATGTCTAGGGTTTTACACCACCTGGTTTAACCGATGTTTCTCTGATTGTTGCTTTTAAAGCGCTTCATGTCTTCGGGAGACTTTGCACGGTGTTTGGTTTTCCGACCTTGTACCCGTTCTCTCCACATTTTGAAACTACTTTCTTTCATTTCACGACGCATGATTTTAATAACTTCTTGCTCGGGTATTCCGAATTGTAACTTTATAGCATCGAAGCTGGTTCTATCTTCCCAAGCCATTTCTACGATGCGATCAATTTCTATTTCCGTAAGCGCTTTCATACCAAAAAAACCACCGATCCGATACTTTGTTTACGCTCACAATAAATAACTCATTTAACTTAGTTTTGCCACAAAGAAATTGTGATGTTAAAAGACTTGAAATTTGAAGCGGTAGAAGGAGTGAAACTGGCCATAGCCAAGACTCCCGATGAAAGGGGCGAAACTAATTTTTATGCCTACCTAATCAATAACAAAGATCTGGCTTTACAGAATGTGATGATTACCTCGGAGGCTTTCGAAAATGAAGATGGTAGTGGTAGGAAAACTTCGAAATTGCGTCATTTTCACGACTTAATTCCACCCGGGAAGTCGGCTAAAATAGAAGCGGTAGACCCTTCGGTTTTTTCTTTTTACAATCGTTTTTGGATTAGTTTTTATATTAACAACCAAGTTTATGATCAGCGTTTATTGGTTTTGCCCTTTAAGGAATATGAGCTCACTAAAATTGAAGAATTAGATTTGGATGGGGTTCTTGCGGAAGTGCAGTAGCCCAAATAATGGTAAGCAAATTACTATCTGAAAAGGCTTAACCTAAGGGTTAGGCCTTTTTTGCAGGTCTAATTTTCGGACCTCAAGTCCCTAGTCTTAATTACAAAGAATTGTATGCAGTAAAATGACCTAAAATTTAGATTTACCGCTTAACGACAATATAAGTTTAATTGTCGATTTATGAAAAGGGTCGACCCGAAGTTGTCGCAATTTTGATCTATCAAATCGAAACAATGAAATCTAAAGTCTTAATATTCTTAGCATTCGCCCTTGTGGCTGGGTCTTGCGCCAAAGACAACGAAGCTCCAATACAAACAACGCCTGTTTTAAGTGAAAATATTAAGGAATTACAAATTCCTGCCAACTTCTCTTTGGCTGTATGGGTAACTTCTAGCGGCACTCTTGACACCAATTGGTTTACGGATGAGGATGGTAACCGAAACAACGAGAAAATTTATTAAGGTATACCAGCTTAGTTTTTGGTTGATAATGAAGAGACCGTTCCTTAGCAGGGGGACGATCTCTTTTTTTTGTTAACGAATGATAGGAACTTTAATTCCTCCCTCCAAAAAATTTTTAGTCCCGGCAATCTTGGTGGACAAGTTTCTTTGATTGCTAACCATTTCGCTAAGTTTTGCCTCTCAATTTTTGGGTATTTTAACCAAAGCGCAGCGATGAAGGTAGGTTTAAATGCTGTTCTTCATTGAGGCCATTGCGCCAACTATGGCGCTTATAATCCAAATAAGGCATCCTTAAATCATCTGGTAAATTTAATTCTGCCACTGAACGGAAATAAGGAACCACTAATCGAAATATTAAGGTAATAGCCATTGAAATTGATAACTTTGAGTTTTAATAAAGAAAAGAAGCTTTTTTCTTCAATTTATTAAAATATGTCCCCATCTATACCCCTTTATATAGAGAAAATCCTCGTTTTCGGACGAGGATTTTTTTGATTCCACTCGATATTCGCAGAGGTAATGTTTGGAAAAAAAATGTTGAAATTGCATAACAACAAGTAATAACCAATGAAATAGCCTGATGCAACTGAAAATAAGAAAAAAGAGATTAAAAAAGCTTTATAAATACTCCTTTGTAAACAGGCCCTTTGAGGAAGAGTATGATCAATTGCTAAAATGGCGTCAGAGGAATTTGTCCGAGTAGCAACGGGCGATATTAAGTCTACGATTAATAATATGCTTTCTTTAAGTGAATACATTAATGAAACGGAGTCAGACTTAAGTAAAGAGGGGCCTAAATTGCTTTTCAGGATTAGCGCTTTGGCCAAAAATTTAAGGCAGTTAACAGAAGGTTTTTTACGCTTAAGCAGAAGCAGTGAACTATTGCATCGAGAGCGCAGCACCATAGATTTACCCCAATTTATTGCGAGTCTTTTAAATATGCTAGACCTAAGCGCTAAAATCGTTTTATCGGTAGATATAAAAGTTGAGAAGATTTTCAGGAATGAGATTGCCTCAGAGCAAATATTATTAATCAAATTCACTCAAGTAGCAAAGCGCAAAATAGCCTATGCTTAAGATCAATGCCGAAGAGGATGGAAATCAAATTCACTTTTCGGTGTCGGATAATCGTTCTGGAATTTAAGGAACGACCCCAAAAGGATTTTACTATTTTTCAAACGACTAACAGTAAGACAAAAAGTGGAAGCTCGGGCACTACTGGTATAAGCCTAGCAACAGTTAAATCTTTAGTAGAAGGGCTGGGTGGAAGTATTTGGATTTTATGACAAATCGGGCATGGGGTTACTTTTACCTTTAGCATTTGAAAATTTTAAATATCGAAATGAAGAGAGATAAGGATTTTATGAAAATTTGCATTGAACTTTCACAAGAAAGTCTAAATCGGGGCGATGCTCCTTTTGGGGCTTTGGTGGTTAAAGAGGGCGAGATAATTGCCCAATCGGGCAATAACGCACAAAACCGAATTTCAGACCACGCCGAAGTTATTGCCTTACACTTGGCTCACGATGCCTTAAAAAGTTCAGATTTATCTGCTTGCACTCTCTATTCCAATTGCGAACCTTGCCCCATGTGCGCCTTTATGGCGAGAGAG